>NZ_JBMOVV010000001.1:0-492263 GCF_049472135.1 Arcobacter pernae | reverse complement strand
TTCTAAAGAAGCAGAAGTTTGTTCTAATGAAGCTGCTTGTTCATTTGCTTTTGTTGAAAGATTATGCATTGAGTTTCTCATGATTGATGAATTCTTCTCTAATCTCTCTCCATTCTCTAGGTTTGTTTTTGCATGATTTGCAAGAGTATCACCTAAAGTATTAATACTAGTCATTACTTCAAGCATATTATCTCTAATATCAAAAGGAATATCAATCTTTTTAGAAAAGTCATCATTTGCATATGAAGTTGAAGCATCTTTAATACTATTCATATTTCTTTCTAGAACATCTAGCATTTGATTAAGAGATTTTCTTAAAGCACTTACCATAAAGTTTGAAGAGTCTGATTTTACTCTACATTTAAAAATACCTTGTTCAACTTTGTTTAAAGTAAGAATAATCTCACCTAATACTTTCATATCTGCTTTTCTCATAGAATCAAAAGTATCGTAATACTCATTCATCTCATGTAAAATTAAACCTATTTCATCGTTCTTTATATACTTTGCTTTTTCAACAGAGTTAGAACGCATAAAGGTAAAATTAACTATGTCATTTAAATATTTCTTAAATCTATTTATTCCACCAACAATTCTATTTTTAGCTGCTGTTGTAGTATAGAAAATTAAAATACCAAAAACTATATTAATTGCAAAGATAGCTATTAAATCAGATGTCGTTATTATAGCTATTACACTTATACATGCAAACCCAATTTGAGTTAATATCATATTAACCCACAATCTTTTGTTAGTGTCCATATTTGTAAACATACTTTTTACCTTTAAAACTAAATGTCAGTTAGTTATTTTTGTTCTTAAATATTATTATAGTAAATTTTGGATAAAATATATACATGGAAAAAAGGATTATTTGTCAAAAATGCGTTAATTATTTTGTTACATGGGAGCAATCTAGGCCTCATGGTTGCAGGGCTTATAACTTTAAGTCAAAGCTAATACCATCAAGAGTGGTAAAAAATTCAAGTGGAACGGATTGTAACTTTTATCAACAAAAACAGTTTAAATAATTATTAATAACTAAAGTGATAACGTAAAATTAAACTTTCTTTTATATAAAATCTATTATTCATCGAACTTTAGATACTATTACAAAAATAAAACAACTTTATATTATTTAGGAGACACATTTGTTATATAAAGATTTAAAAGAGAGCATTAAATCACTTGGTTTTTTATCAATTGAGGATTTTGTGCAATATATAGGAGTAACTTCTTCTGATGTTTTAGAGTGGGAAGAAAAAGATCAAGTACCATATACTGTATCTTTAATCATTCACTTACTAAAAGGAGAAAAAGAGTTACCAAATAATGCTACATTAGATACTTTAGTAGAAGAGTGTTTACCTTTAGCAGAACTATTAGAAGAAGCTTCTTCATTCCCTCATAAATTAGAAGAAATGTTTTTATTACAAAAACAATTAAATGATTCTACAAATGGTAAAAACTGGGAATTAGGTAGAAATAAATTTGGAAAAGAAATAAACTGGCTTAGATGTATTCATATGGAAGTTGCAGAATTAATTGATTCAACTCCATGGAAACACTGGAAGAATATAGCTGCACAACCTGATATGAAAAATATTCATGTAGAGTTAGTTGATATTTGGCACTTCTTAATGTCATATATTTTACAAGAAACAAATGTACCAAAAGCTGTATCTTTAGTTAATACTCATTGTATTTATGAAGCTGTTGAAGAAATTGATGTAAAAGTTATGGTTAAAGAAGCTGAGAAACTATCATACATTGCTTTAGCAATTGAAACAAACAATATGCCTTCATTTAGTGGTGTAGAAAGATTTATTGACCAGTTCTTTAGATGTTGTAAAGTTTCTGGTTTATCATTTAACTGGCTTCAAAAGCTTTACATTGGTAAAAACTGTTTAAATAAATTTAGACAAGACAATGGTTATAAAGAAGGAACTTATATAAAAGAGTGGAATGGACAAGAAGATAATGTTGTTATGGTTTCACACTTAGAAAATATGGATAATGTAAGTTTTGAGATTTTATATAATAAATTAGAAGAGTCTTACAATAAATGTAAATAACTAAAATAGCTAAGAGTTATCTCTTAGCTATAATCATTTTTATAATCTACATAATGCCCTGCGTGTTTGATTAAACCTTGAACATCTTCATCTGTTAACTGTTTTACTACTTTTGCTGGACTACCCATAATTAAACTTTTTGGTGGGAATTTTTTACCTGAAGTAACTAAAGAATTAGCTCCAACAATAGAACCTTCACCAATAACAGCATCATCTAATACTGTAGCACTCATTCCAATTAAACAATTGTCTTCAATTTTACATCCATGTAACATAACCTTGTGTCCAATTGTAACATTGTCACCGATTATTGTAGAAGTATGTGTATCTGTATGGATCATAGATAAGTCTTGAATATTTGTATTTTTACCAATTCTAACTTTATTTACATCTGCTCTAATTACACATTGGAACCATACAGAAGAGTTTTCACCAATAACTACATCACCTATAATATCGGCACTTGGTGCAACCCATGCAGATGATTCTATTTTTGGATAATGCTCTTTAAATTTTAATATCATTTTACTTCCTAAATTTTTTTAGGATTATTATAACTTGTGATTTTTAAAAATGCAAATAAGAGTCTACTTATTTGCATCATATTTTAAAATTATTGGCTGGCTATAATTTGGTACATCATCGTATGTAAATATTGCATAATATTTATCAATATCCATAGCACCAAAATCGTCATAAGTATATTCATCCTTACCAGCATAAAGTTTTTGACCATCTTGTGATGAATATGGAGCTCTGAAAGGATTTTTTATAACTTTAACACCAACAAAATCTATATCAACAGGATTTTCCCATGTAAGCTTCACTTTTCCATTATCTTCAAAAAGTCTAGCATTTTTAACTTGTGCTAATGGGAATCTTCTTTTTGGAATATGTTCAATAATCAATTTTGGAGACAAAGAAATATTTTTTATTTCCCAAGATACTTTTTTGTCCTTAATTGCCTTTTTTGAAGAGGTAGGTTTTAAAACAAATGAAACACTAGTTTTTTCCCTTACCTTTTCATTTAGTGTCATTTCAGCAAAAGTATCAAACATAAAATATTGTGTTTGATTATTTTTAAGTTCCGTAGCACTTACATCATAACCAATATTTTGAATAATCTCTCTATTTGAGATACTGTTATAATCTTTTTCTATATTATCATCAACAAACTCAATATGAAACCTAATATCATCTTTTATATATATCTTTGTTGAGTTTAACTCAAAGTAAGCTTTAGTAATCATACTATTATCATAAGGTGGTAAAGATGCTAAATTAAACTCAAATACAGAATATATCTTTGAACCATTTTCATCAAAGCCAGCTGTTATTTCATCATCTTTTATTTCACTTTTACTTATAGTATTAATAGAAGTAGGGTATAAAGCTGTAATTTCAGGTTTTAGAGTATATGTTAATTCAATTCTTGGTCTATAAGGTAAGCCAAACCCAAATTTACCATAACCTATATCCCATTGCATCATTTGTCTTGATCTTCCTACTCTAAGCTCTTTTGGTCCTTCTACTCTTAATACAATTTTATCATTATGAATTGATTTTTTTAGATATTCACACTCCATAGCTGATAATTCCCAAGTTCTCCAAATTCCTTGAGTTAATTGATGTGATTGTGTAGGTCTACCAATATATTTAATTAGTTTCATATTTTCAACATCATCAAAATCTGTAATATCACCCATTTTTGTTTGATCAACTATTGCAACATTCCATTCACCATATTTTTCAATTGTTGTTGAAACTCTATTTATAGGATAAAGATTAAACTCTGCATGTTTAATCAATGCATTAGAAGGTAAAGATTTTACATTTATTGTTATAACTGCATAAGAAACACCTTTATTTTCATCAACACCAACAAATAAAGAGTTTACACCAAAATGCTTAGAGTTATCGTTTATATTTTCTGATACATAGCCTGTTTGTTTTTTTGAAGCATAAAAGGTTCTACTAAACTCATCATAATCAAGATGAGTTCTAATTTTAATTTGAGGACAATAGGGTGACTTTAAACCTGTTTTACTATTTACAGCTCTTATATTATAGTAATAATCTTTATTTGAAAAAAGATTTATATCATTAAAGTTAAGCTTTTGTGTTCTTGCAATTAGATTACTAGCATTACAAAAAGATTTATTTTTTAAACTTCTATAAACTTCAAAAAAAATGTCTTCACTTTTTTCATAGTCCCATTTAAGACTTACATGTGAAGAGCCAATCTCTATAACTTCAAATGACTCAACTCTTTTCAATGCATATTTACTATAATTTGGTACCTCATCAACAGCACTTAATAAAGCAGGGATATGCTCTCTTAGATGCTCATTCATATCATCCATATAATCACTTATATTCCTTGTACCAACTTCTACAACTGTAGAGATAATACCTTTTGAATAATAAAACTCTCTACCACTACCTGAAATAAGTTTTGCAGGTGGTTTACCTTGATGAATACCATACTCTCTTCTTGATACCTTTCTAATCTCTTCAGCCATATTTGCACATAATGTATTCATATCTGTTGTATCTATAGTATCTTCATGTCTAAAATCATGTGCAGGAAAAAATACATTTCCTTGACTGTGATAATCTAAAGAAACAGTTATATTCTCATGAGACTCTACAAAATCTTTTAGGGCTTGAGTTTCAGGTTCACTAAATGGTTCTGGCCCACCATATACATTTGATGTTGTTAAAGTTGACTTTACAAAACCAACTGGAAAATTTCTATTTAAATCAACACCATAAGTTCCATCAGCATTAACTCTTCTATTCTTTCTCCAAAAAGAAAAGTGATTTCTTGAATATTCATAACCATCTGGATTTGCACAAGGTACCATATAAATAGTAGTATTTTCCAAATAAGCTCTTATTTTTGGGTCACTATCATAATTTTCTAAAACATAAGTTGCAAACTCTATAGCTAATTCATGTCCTATCCACTCCCTTGCATGAATAGTTCCTGTATAAAATAATGCAGGTCTATTTAATGCAGTTTTTATATCTTTTGAAATTGTAATTAAATTTATATCTCTTTTTTCCCAAGTTTGACCTATTGATTCTAACTTAAAATAGTTTGGAAATTTTTTCTCTAACTCTTTAAATATTTCAGTGGACTGAGCATACGACCTATAAAGTTGTTTCAACTTATTCTCCTATTTTTAATCTTGACTTTAATTGAGCTAATTTATTCTTTCCAATCCCATCAATTTGTTTTAATTCATCTAAAGAACTAAATCCATTAATAGTATCTCTGAAATCTAAAATTATCTTTGCTAGTTTTGAGCCAATACCTTTAATTTTCTTTAGTGTATTTTCATCAGCACTATTTACATTAACTCTCATATCATCTATACTATCATCCCAAACTTTTAAAAGTTGTTCATCTATTGATTCTAATTCTAGTAAATCACTTGCATCTGTTACAATATTCTCTTTTAAATACTCTTGTATCTCTAAAGCTAGATCTTCTTCCATCCCATGAAGAGTCATAATATCAGTTAAAGATGCATAATTTAAATTTATTTTTTCTATACTAAACTCATTTTTAATAGGTTCTTTCTTTAACTCTTTTTTTATTGGTAAGTCCTTAGGATTAATAGAAGCAGGATAATCTAAATCATTGGAAGCTTCTGTAATTTCCATATCAAACTTATCTTCAGGATCATTAATATACCAAGTCCCATCACAAGATGGTTTATATTTACTAAAACCAATATGTCTCATAGTTCTAAGTAATGACGAGTCAATCTTTCCAAGTTCTTCCCAAGAGTATAAAGGAACATGAGGCATACCAAATCTTCCGTTTGAAAAGTCCCACATTAAATATTGACCAATCCAGTCTCTAATATAAGGAAAGGCTGCAAATGCAGTAGCACACTCTAAAATATAAGGTTTATCTGTTTTTGCATCAATTGCAATATCACAAGCCCAATACTCAGCTTTAGCAGCCTTACTTGCTTCTACAGCTAATTCTAATGCATTCATAGGAACATTTTCATATGACATTGAACCACCTTGAGAAGTATTAGTAATCCATTGACCAACTCCAGAGAATCTCCAAAATGCACATATGGGTTTATGTCCTATTAACATGATTCTTAAATCTCCAGAATATTTTAAATCAATTGCATCTTGTGTATAAATAGGATTATATTTTTTCTTTTCTAATAGTTTTTTAGCTTCTTTATAATTATCAGCTTTATGTACATAATAACCTCCATAGTTAGAAGGACCGTATGATCTTTTGATTATCTGAGGATACTTTGCCTTATTTTTTAAGTAATCAAAACCTTTCTCTTTATCATAAAAAATTTTTGTCTTTGGAATACTTAGATTGTTTTTCTCACAAAAAAGAGTTACATTCTCTTTTGATTTATTTGAAAACTGTGTTTGAAGTGATGGTACAAATCTAACATGAGGTAACTCTTTTGCAATCTCTACAAATGTATCATATGCTGTTGCAGGAATGTTCCCAATTAAGATATCAATCTTTTTTCTTTTAACCTCTTTGATGAATCTATCCTTATCATTTTTCCAATGATAAACAACTTCTTCTATTCTATCTGGCCAACCTTTGAAATTTGAATGATCAAAGAATCTTAAAACATAATCAAGATATAAAAATCCTAACTTTGGTAATTTCTGCATTATTTTCTCCCCTTAATTTATTTATTTTTTAGTTTTTCTATCAATTAAATCAACCATAATGTCAATTTTTTTATCGTTAAAATCAAGCCCCAATTTTTCTTGTTCTGGTGTTGCAAATGCTGGAATTCCATTTACTTCAAGAACTATGTACTCTTCTTTTTTTCTATCATAGATAATATCAACCCCTGCAATATCTAGTCCTGTAACCTTAACAGCTTTTAGTGCCAAATTGATTACATCTTCATTTGGTTCTCTTAAGAATACACTTCCTCCACTAGTTATATTAGTTCTCCAGTCATTACCACTTGCTTTTCGTCCATAACAACCAACAACTTGACCATCTACTACATCTATTCTATAATCAGTATTATCATAATCAATAAATTTTTCCACATAAAAATATCTTAAATGCATTTGATTTAAAAAAGGTATTAACATATCTAATGTTTCTGTATTTTCAATCTTTGTTAAACCAACACCACCCCAACCATCAGTTGGTTTATAAACCATTTTGTCCCATTTTTTAATAATTGATTTTAAATGATGTGTATCATCTCTATGACATAACTTATAATCAGCTGTTTGAATTTTATTATGTCTTAATAAAAATGCAGTGTGAAACTTGTCTTCTGTTAGTTCAAATGCTTTATAATCATTTATAGTTGGAATAACATGACTTAACGCTTTATATAAATACATTTGATATGTTGTTTGTTGACCTGCATTGTATGATAGAAATAAATCTAATTTATCTAGTTTAATTCCATCATAAAGGATATGGCCATTTTTAGCAATAGCATTTCTAAGATTTATATCAGTTATAACCTCTATATCTCTTTCGTTTAGTTTTTTAATTAATTTCTTTTGGATTTTATCTCCACCACCATTTTGGTATAACCAAATACCAACTTTCCTTTTTGACATTCTCTTCCTTCCTTATATTTATTGATTTTCTTGATAAAACTCTAAAATTGTTGTAACCATATTAATTCTTTGTTCAAAAGAACTTTTTAAAGCTCTCTCTTTTAAAGTATGATCACCATCTCCATATGGACCAAAACCATCTAATGTTATTACTCCACAACTAGAGACAATATTTGCATCACTTACACCACCTCTATGCTCTTTTGGGATTTTTAGATTAGTTAACTCTTCTAAAAATTTTAGATACTCTAATTGAGAAGAACTCTCTTCCATTACATCTCTTTGAATAACCCCATCAATATGACAAATGGTACCTGCAACAAAAGATTCTTTTGATATTTTTTCAATCTCTTTAACTACTCTTTGCTTTTCATCTTTTTTATCAAATCTAAACTCTAAACTCATTTCAAAGTAGGGTGACACAGTATTTATTCCAATACCACCTTCACACTTACCTACATTTACAATTGTTCCTTGTTCTAGATTTATTAGTTCGCTATACTTTTGAAGTTTGATTGCACCTTCAAGATTTGCATTAACTCCCTTTGTATAAGAAGTTCCTGCATGAGAAGCCTTACCATCAATTTTGATGATATATCTTCCTACACCTTTTCTTGAAGTTACTAACTCTAGATTTTTACCTGCTGCTTCAAAAACAAAACAATAATCATAATCTTTTGCAATACTTGATGTGACATGTTTAGAATCATCACTTCCTGTTTCTTCATCACTAACTAATAAAAAATCAATATTAAAGATTTGTCCATATTTTTTATGAATATTTCTAAGAGCTTGTAAGGCAACAATATTCCCGCCTTTCATGTCACAAACACCAGGTCCATAAACCCAAGAATCATCTTCTTTAAACTCTTCAAAATAATCTTTTGGAAAAACAGTATCATTATGTCCAAGTAATAAAATTTTTTTGCCAGTTTTTTTATGGGTGGATTTAAATAGTAAATGATCTCCAATTAACTCTCTTTTGTATACAGTTTTTGAAAATCCAATTTTTTCAAGCCAAGTAGCCATAATTTGCCCAACTTCATCAACACCTTTTTTATTAATAGTGTGTGAGTTTATTTTTACTATCTGTTTTAAGTCCTCTAAATAGGTCATTTATTTTCCACTTATTAAATTATAAAATCGTGGATGTAATTTAGCACAAGCTGGTTACAATTTGGATACTAGGAAAGATTAGTTTTTTGGTAGAATTTGTAGATAAAAAAAGGCATTTGTAAAAAATGCCTTTTTTATTTGAGAATTAAATACTATATGTATTTAATGTTATTAATTATTGTTTTTTTTGTTTTGACCAGAAATGATAAATCTTAATGCATTAAGTCTAATAAATCCTTCTGCATCTTTTTGATTATATACTTCATCTTCTTCAAAAGTAGAGTGTGCTTCAGAGAATAAAGATTTTTTAGACTCTCTTCCAACAACAATAACATTACCTTTGTAAAGTTTTAACTTAACAGTTCCCTCTACATTTTCTTGAGTTTTGTCAATTGCTGCTTGCATCATTTCTCTTTCAGGAGAGAACCAGTATCCTTGGTAAATTAATTTAGCATATTTAGGCATTAATTCATCTTTTAAATGAGCAGCTTCTCTATCTAAAGTAATTGATTCAATAGCTCTGTGAGCTTTTAACATGATAGTTCCACCTGGAGTTTCATAACAACCTCTAGCTTTCATACCAACATATCTATTTTCAACAATATCAATTCTTCCAATACCATGTTTATTTCCATATTGGTTTAATGTTTCTAAGATAGTTGCAGGTGACATTTCTTCACCATTAATTGCAATAGGGTCACCATTTTTGTATGAAATAGTAATGTATTCAGCTTCATCTGGTGCATTTTCAGGAGAGTTAGTCCATAACCACATTGCTTCTTCAGGCTCAGCATTTGGATTTTCTAAAGATAAACCTTCATAAGAGATGTGAAGTAAATTTGCATCCATTGAGTATGGAGAAACTGTAGGGTTACCATCAGCATCAATATGTTTTTGATCAATTTCAATTCCATGCTCTCTAGCATATGCTAATAATTTTTCTCTTGAGTTAAGATCCCATTCTCTCCATGGAGCAATAACAGTAATATCAGGATTTAAACCTAAGTATCCAAGCTCAAATCTAACTTGGTCATTACCTTTACCTGTTGCACCATGAGATACTGCATCTGCACCCATTTTATTAGCAATTTCAATTTGTTTTTTAGCAATTAAAGGTCTTGCAATAGAAGTACCTAATAAATACTCACCTTCATAAATTGCATTTGCTCTAAACATTGGGAATACGTAATCTTTTACAAACTCTTCTTTAATATCTAAAATAAAAATATTTTCTGGTTTAATTCCACAAGCTAAAGCTTTTTCTCTTGCTGGTTCAACTTCTTCACCTTGACCTAAATCAGCTGTGAAAGTAATAACTTCAGCATTGTACTCATCTTGAAGCCATTTTAAAATAGTAGAAGTGTCAAGCCCACCACTATAAGCTAATACTACTTTTTTAACATCTTTTTTACTCATTTAACTTATCCTATAATATGATTGTCATAAATTTTAAGCATATATTATACTCAATTATAACTATAAAATAATTTAAACATAAAATTAACCTTTACTTAATATAACTAACATAAAAAGCACTTTTAATAATAATTAGATATAATCTCACTTATGAGAATAGATAAATTTTTAAACGCAGTTAATATTACTAAAAGAAGAGCAGTTGCTGAAGATATGCTTGAACACAAAGTTGTTTTTATAAATGGGCAAGCTGTTAAAAAAGCCAAAGAAGTAAAAGTAGGGGATTTAATAGAGATTAAATACCTTGAAAGAAGTGATAAATTTGAAGTACTTCAAATACCAGCTTCAAAATCAACTCCTAAATCTAAAATGGAAGAGTACGTAAAAAAATTTGACTAGTTATTAAGTCTTTAAGTGATATGTTAAAAAAATAGAAGGATAAATATGTTTAATACAGCAAAATTAAAATTTGATGATATTTTTGAAAATAGATTACCACAAGAAGAGGTTAGAGACTATTTAATTGAGCTATACGAGAGAGGAGAAACTGCAGCAGAAATTGCAGGGGCTGCAAGTGCTATGAGAGATCACTTAATTCCTCTTCCTGTTCATTATAGTATTAAAGAAAAACTTATTGACAATTGTGGAACAGGAGGAGATAAATCAAACTCTTTTAATATCTCTACAACTGTATCAATACTATTAGCTGCTTGTGGATCTTATGTAGCTAAACATGGTAATAGAAGTATTACAAGTAAAAGTGGAAGTGCTGATATGCTTGAAGCTTTAGGAATTAACCTTGAAATGTCACTTGAAAACTCAGCAAAAATGCTTGAAGATGCAAATTTTTGTTTTATGTTTGCACAAAAACATCATCCTGCTATGAAATATATAATGCCTATTAGAAAATCAATCCCTCACAGAACTATATTTAATATTCTAGGGCCATTATCAAATCCTGCTACTGTATCAAAACAATTAATAGGTGTTTTTGATAAATCATATATTAATAAAATCGCATATGCCTTAGACATGCTTGACACAAAAAGATCAATTATTGTTTCATCAAAAGATGGAATGGATGAAGTTTCAATTTCTGATATTTCTTATGCTACTTCTCTTGTAAATGGTAAGATTGAAGACTTTGAAATAAACCCTGAAGATTATGGTTTAAAACTTGTACCAAAAGAGTATATAGTTGGTGGTGATGCAAAAGAGAATGCTATGACAACAAAAGCCATTTTATCAAATGAATTAATTGGACCAAAACTTGATATTGTTCTTATAAATGCAGCTGTTGCTTTAGTAGTAGATGAAAAAGCAAGAGATATTAAAGAAGGTATTGAAATAGCAAGAGATGTAATTCAAAGTGGTAAATCAAAAGCTAAACTAGAAGAATTAATTAAAATTTCAAATCAATTAAACTAATTGGATATAAAATTGGCAAAAGAGTTTGAATTAAAAGAAAATGAATTAGATAAGTTAATTTCTCATCTAAAAACCATCTTAGAAAATAAAGACTGTATTATTATCTTAAGAGGAGATTTAGCAAGTGGTAAAACAACCCTTGTTAAAAACTATGTAAAAAGTTTAGGATTAGATGATTTAGTAACATCTCCTACTTTTTCACTACAATCAATTTACTCAGATAAGATTTATCACTATGATGTTTATAATAAAACACTTGAAGAGTTTATATCACTTGGAATGCTAGAAGAGTTTGAAAAAGAGGGTCTTCATTTTGTTGAGTGGGGTGATAAAAAACTTCAAGAAATTTTAAATGAATATGGATATGAAGTTCTAGTAATAAATATAGAAAAAAAAGAGAATAAAAGGCTATATAAAATTGAATCATAAATTACATATTAAAGATATTAAAAAAAGTATTAAAAAAACTGAGATTTTACATGGTATTTCATTAGAAGTTAACTCAGGTGAGATTATTGGGCTTTTAGGACCAAATGGTGCAGGTAAAACAACTACATTTTATACTGTTTGTGGTCTTGTAAGACCTAGTTCTGGTGATGTGTATTTTGATGATAAAGAAATAACTCATTTGCCTTTACATAAAAGAGCTTTAAAAGGTATTGGTTATTTACCACAAGAATCTTCAATTTTTAAAGATTTATCAGTAGAAGATAATTTAATGCTAGCTGCACAAATTGTTACAGATGATAAAGAAGAACAGCACAAAAGAGTTGAAGAATTACTTGAAATATTTAATATTGAGCCAATTAGACAAAGAAAAGGTGTTTCTTTATCAGGAGGAGAGAGAAGAAGAACAGAGATAGCTAGAGCCCTTGTTTCTCATCCAAAATTCTTACTTCTTGATGAACCTTTTGCAGGAGTTGACCCTATTGCTGTAAAAGATATTCAAGAGATTATTTCACAACTAACTAAGATTAATATTGGTGTTTTAATTACAGACCATAATGTAAGAGAAACATTAGAGATTTGTGATAGAGCTTATGTTATGAAAGCAGGGGCTTTATTAGCAAGTGGTACAAGTGAAGAAATCAAAAATAACGATAAAGTAAGAGAACACTACTTAGGAGAAGACTTTAGTTTCTAAAGTCTTCTTAATGAATAACAACTTTATTTCTTCCAGTTTTTTTAGCTTCATATAAAGCTTCATCAGTTCTTGTTAGAAGACTATTTTCATCATCACCTTCTTTTAAAGAACTAATACCAAAACTAGCTGTTAATTTTAAATTTTTAGAGCTGAACTCTTTATCTTCAATTGCAACTCTTATTTTTTCTGCCACATTAAAAGAACCATCAGTTGAAGTTTCAGGAAGTAAGATTAAAAACTCTTCACCACCCCATCTAACAATAATATCATGTTCTCTAACATTTCCTAATACAACTTGTGCAATATCTTTTAGTACTTCATCCCCAATTTGGTGTCCATGCGTGTCATTTACATTTTTAAAGAAGTCAAGGTCGAAGATTATTAAAGATAAGTCATTTTTATATCTAAATCCTCTTCTAATCTCTTTTCCATAAATCTCTTTAAACTTATTTCTATTATTTAAACCTGTTAAAGGGTCATGGCTAGCTTGATATTCTAAAAGATTAGATTTTTCTTTTAACTCTGTAATATCAGTTAAAGATAGAACAAAATAGTTATCTTTTTCATCATAATTATCAATATTTACAGTAAAAATTCTTTCTTCATTTTCAGAGTTTTTCATTTTTACAACTCTATCAATTTCAGGAAGTTTTTTGATATAACTTATCCAGCACTCCTGCTTAATTAATAAATCTTTTGTAATAAAACCATACTCTTCTTGGAATAATTCATAAATATTAGCTGTTTTAGAACTAAACTCATCAATACTATTTACTTGGAAAAACTCTAAGAACTTTTTATTAACATTTGTTAAAGCATCATTATTAGTAACAATAACAATATTATCTTGTGCATCTAAAATAGACTTTAACTTTTGTACTTCTTGTTCTACTCTTGATTCCAAAGAAACATTTAATTGCTCTAATTCTCTCTTTAGAATAATTGGCTCTATTGCTTTTATCATACTTTCTACTAACTGATATAAATCAATAGGTTTCATAGCATAAGTATTAACACCAACATCAATAGCTCTTTTTAAGAAGTTTGGATCATTGTGTGCACTTGTGATTACAATAGGTATCTCTTTATTGATATCTTTAATTTGTGTACACATTTCAAGACCATCCATTTTAGGCATGTTTATATCAGAAACAATTAAATCAATCTCATTTGAATATTCTTTAAAAGTTTCTAAACCTTCTAAACCATTAGCAGCTGTATAGACTTTTTTTACCAATGAACCTAATAGTTTTGCTGTAAATTCTCTTACATCGTTTTCATCTTCTACATACAAAACAGAGATGTTCTCTAAAATCTCTTTATTCATTGTTCTCTCCTATAAATTCGTACAAATTAGGTTCAGCTATTGGTGCTGAGAAATAGTAACCTTGTGAATAGTCAGTTCCTAATTCTTTTATAATTTTAAAAATCTCTTCATTCTCTACAAATTCTGCAATTGTTTTTAAATTTAAATTCTTAGCAAATTCTACAATAGTTTTTGTTATTTTAAATGAGTTTTCATCAATTGCAATATTTTTAATTAAAGAAGCATCAATCTTTAAATAATCAACATTCATCTTTAATAAGTGTTCAAAATTAGAGTATCCACTTCCAAAATCATCAATTGCAACTTTACAACCTAAAGCTTTAATTTCATCAACAAAATTAATAAGTAACTCATAGTTTTTAACATTCTCATCCTCTAAAATTTCAAATACTACTTTATTTGAAACATTGTAAGTTTTTACCATTTCCTTAATAAAATCTAAAAAATCTGGTTCAACAATATCCTCATAAGATATATTTACAGAAAATTCAAATGGTAAATCTGAAAACTTTTTAAAAGATTTTTCAATAACAATTTTTGTAAGTTTTGTATATTGATTCGATTTTTTAGAAATATCTAAAAAGAAGAATGGAGAAATTACTTTTTCATCTTCATCAATAAGTCTCACTAAACACTCATATTTATCCACTTTCATAGTCTTATTATTAATAAGTGGTTGATAAAATACAACAATTTTATCATTATTAAATGCTGTTTTTAATTTTTTAGACCAAAGCATATTGTTTTCATACTCTTGAAATTTATCAAGTTCATCGTAAAATACTAAATAGTCTTTATGGTCTTTTTTCGCACTTTGTAGTGCAATATCTGCTGTAATTAATTTGTTGTTTTTATTTGAAAAAGAGATTCCAGCGGTAATTCTAACATCAATTTCATACTGTTCATAATAAAAGACTTTTTTATAAACTTCTTCGGATATATTTTGAACAATTTCTAAAAACTTATCTTGTTCTAAATTTGTATTAGTAATACAATAAGTATCAGCTGGGAACTTATATAATTTTAACTGTTCATAATCTTTTATACAACTATAAATTAATTCTCCAACACCTTTTAAAATATCATCTCCAATTCTATGCCCAAAGAAATCATTTATTTCTTTAAATGAGTTTATATCAAAGATTGAAATTGCATCAAGATTTAGTCGATTATGCTGTAAACTATCAATTAATTTAGCTCTATTAGGTAAAGAAGTTAAATTATCTGTGTATAAAAGATTATATAAATCATTCTTGTATTTAATTTCATGAGATATATCATTTAAAAGAATTATATTTGTTTGATTATGAGCTAAAAATATTTTTTGAATAGTAAAATATTTTTTTTCATCTTTATCAATAATACAAACTTTATTATCTTCTTTTTCAGTTATTGTAAGCCAATTGTCATCACCTTTTTTGATACAATCATTTTCATTTTCAAAAAGGTTAGATATTTTTGTATATTTGTTGTTTATTTCCTCTTCATTCTCACATGAAGTTAATTGGTTAAAGTATTGATTTGAAAAAATTACTGTTTTTCCATCAGTAAGAAAAAGAGGATTGTTAATATTATTTATTATTGAACTTGATAGTTCTTGCTCTTTTTTAAACTGAACATCCCTTACATGTAGACTATTATAGTGTTCAAGTTTGAAATATAACTCATCATAATCAATAGGAGACAAGATATAGTCATAATCTTTTTTAGATGTTTCATTATTGCAAATAAGTAATACAGCTATATCAAGCTGTCTACATCTTTGAGTAATTTGTTCATAGTTACTAATGTTAATATTTAATACTAATAAGTTCTTATTCTCTAAATTAAAAAGAACTTCTTTACTATTTGTTGAATAGTTTATAGTTATATCATTAGTATATTTTTTAATGTGCTGATTAAAACCTAAGTAATCCTCAAGGTTCTCATCAGCTATTAAGACATTAAAATGCATTCTTTACCTTAATGTTATTAGTTTTTATAGTTTTACATAAAAATACTTTAAAATTACTTTATATTCAGTACTTCCATGACAACTATCAATAAAAAATTATTTGTTAAATATTTTTAAAGCATTATTTAAATCTTCTTGCGTATCAATACCAAAAGATCTAGACTCTACTTGAACCATAGCAATATTATTTCCATTATCAATAGCTCTTAATTGCTCTAGTTTTTCAACTGATTCAAGCTTTGATGGATTTAACTTACAAAATGCATTAAGTGATTTTTTTGTAAACCCATAAATACCTAGGTGTCCATAATAACTTGAATTATCATAATGGTCTCTATGATATGGAACTTTAGCTCTTGAGAAATATATTGCATTTCCCAATTCATCTAAAACTACTTTTACATGATTTGGGTCATCTGCAAGCTCTGAACTAATTTTTTTATAACATGATGTAATCATTACATCTTCATCATTTTCAATAACAGTTTTTACTCTACTTATTACAGCTTCAACAACTTGTGTCTCAATAAAAGGTTCATCAGCTTGTACATTTACAATAATTTCATCTTCTGGTAAATTAAGTTTATTTACTGCTTCATTAATTCTATCTGTTCCACTTTGGTGGTCACTTGATGTCATAACAGCATCAAAACCATACTCTTTTGCAAGATTTACTACTTCTTCACTATCAGTTGCAATCACAACTTTATCAAGAGAGCTTACTTGTTTTGCAGTCTTAATAACCATTGGTAAGCCCATAATATCAACTAATATTTTATTTTCAAATCTACTAGAATTTAATCTTGCAGGTATAATAATCATTTCAATTCCTTATGTGTAAAACCTTATTTTTAGTGTATATATTATAATATAATATCTTTAAATACGACTATGAAAGAAGAAATTAATGAAAAAAACTATTACTGTTATTGATACATTTGGATTTTTATTTAGATCCTATTATGCTTTACCACCTTTAAAATCAAGAACTGGTTTTCCAACAGGATTACTAACTGGTTTTATGAACTTTATATCAAATATTGGTAAAGATTTTCAAACAGATTATTTAGTATTTGCATTAGATGCAAAAGGTAATACCTTTAGAAATGAAATATATCCAGAATATAAATCACATAGACCTGATGTGCCTGAAGATTTATTAGCTCAACTTCCTGTTGCAATTGATTGGATTGAAAAGATGGGCTTTAAAACTGCTATTAGAACTGGATTTGAAGCAGATGATATTATTGCATCAATCGCATATGATGCAAAGCAAAAAGATTTAGAAGTAAGAATTGTATCTCATGATAAAGATTTATACCAATTAATAGAAGATGACAAAATTTACTTATTTGACCCAATAAAAAAAGTTGTAATTAATGAAGAGAACTGTTATGCAAAATTTGGAGTAAAACCTGAACAGTTTACTGATTACCAATCACTTTTAGGGGATAGCGCTGATAATGTTCCTGGAGTAAAAGGTGTTGGTGCTAAAACTGCTGAAGCTTTAATAAAAGAGTATGGTACGCTTGAAAACATCTATGATAACTTAGAGAATATTGAGAAAAAAAGATGGAAAACTTTACTTACAGAAGGTAAAGAGATGGCTTTTGTTTCAAAACAATTAGTTACTTTAAGTCAAGATTGTCATTGTATTGATAATTTAGAAGAGTTTACATTACCTGAAGAAAATCCAATTTTAAAAATAGCTGATATATTAAATGATTATGATATGAATAGAATAATTGATAGGGTAAATAAAAATGGATTAAACTATAAAACAAAAATACCTGAACCAAAAGTAAAAGAGAATTATGAGTATATTTTACTTGATAATGAAACAAAACTTTTTGAAGTAATCAACTCAATTCCAAAAGACTCTATCGTTGCTTTTGATACAGAAACAACTGATATAGATGCAAAAAATGCAAAAATTGTTGGTTTTTCTTTTGCATATGAAACAAATAAAGCTTATTATGTACCAATTTCACACTTCTATTTAGGAGTAGGGGAGCAAGTAAGCCTAGAGAGTTCAAAAAAGGCTATTGAAAAATTAAATGAATTTAAATTAGTTTTACAAAACTTCAAATACGATTATGTGATTGTAAAAGAAAATCTGAATATTGAATTAAACTTATATGCTGATACTATGATTTTATCTTGGCTATTAGATACAGCTGATAAGTTAGGCTTAGATTATCAAATTGATAGATATTTTGAACATAAAATGATTGCATATAAAGATGTAGTAAAAAAAGGTGAAAACTTTTCAAATGTAAATATTGAAGAGGCTTGTAACTACGCTGCGGAAGATGCTCTTATGACACTAAAGCTTTTCAATAAACAATTAGAACTATTTAAAGATGAAGAAAATAGTGAACTTTTAGATATTGCTTTTAAATATGAATTTGATTTTATTAAAGTTTTAGTAAATATGGAAAATAATGGGATAAAAGTTGATCCAAAAATTCTTGAAGAGCTAAAAGAAAAAAATAGTATTCATCTAGTTGAATTAACAGAAAAAATTTATAAACTAGCTGGTGTTGAATTTAATATTAACTCACCTAAACAATTAGGTGGTATTTTATTTGAGACATTACAACTTCCAGTAGTTAAAAAAACAAAATCAGGATACAGTACAAATGAAGTTGTTTTACATAAATTAATTGATGAACATGAAATCATTCCTTTATTATTAGAGTATAGAGAAGCTCATAAATTACAATCAACATATCTTGAGCCTTTATTAAAACTTTCACTTGAAAATGAATTTAATAAAATTCATACTTCATTTTTACAAACAGGGACAGCAACAGGAAGATTAAGTTCGAAAAATCCAAACTTACAAAATATTCCTGTAAGAAGTAATGTTGGAAATCAAATAAGAAACGCTTTTATTCCTCAGGATGGATATAAACTTGTAGGTATTGACTACTCTCAAATTGAGCTAAGACTTCTTGCTCATTTTAGTGAAGATGAAGCATTAGTTGAAGCATTTAATCATGACCTAGATATTCACAGACAAACTGCTGTTAAAATTTTTGGTGAAGAAGAAGCTGATGCAAAAAGATCAATTGCAAAATCAATTAACTTTGGTTTATTATATGGAATGGGTTCTAAAAAGCTAGGTGATACTTTAGGTATTCCTGCTAAAGAAGCAAAAGTTTATATAGAGTCATATTTTGAAGCCTTCAAAAATGTAAAAGAGTATTTAAAATCAATTGAAGATTTTGCTTTTGAAAATGGTTATGTAAAAACATTAATTAATAGAAAAAGACTTTTTGATTTCAATTCAGCAAATGGTATGCAAAAAGCTGCATATTTAAGAGAATCTGTTAATACACTTTTCCAAGGAAGTGCAGCAGATTTAATTAAATTATCAATGCTTGAAATCCATAAAAAATATAAAAATAATGAAAACATACGAATGTTGTTACAAATACATGATGAACTTATTTTTGAAGTAAAAGAAGAAGAAATTGAAAAAATAACTTCAGATTTAGCACAAATAATGGAAAATATATATAAATTAAAAATTCCTCTAAAAGTCTCTACATGCGTAGGAGAGTCATGGAAAAGTTTAAAATAACCTTAATTATTACTTAAATTAATAAAAATTATAATATTTATTTTGACATGTAAAGAAATATTTGTTATTATTATATTGAAAATTAATACATAAAGAGTAATAACATGTTAAAGACAGTAAGAAATATAAGAAAACTATACAACGCTAAGTTACTTTTTATTAGTGCTGATGAGAATGTACATCAGACTATAGAAAATGAATTTGACGAATATTTCAAGGAATTGAAAATTGCAAAAAATTTAGAAGAAGCTATTCAATTAGCTACTTCTAGTACTTATGATATGGCTGTTATTGATACAAACATTGAAGGTGTTTCATTTTCAGAATTATGTAATGAACTTTCTGAAGTTGCACCTACTTTACCAAAAATAATTATTTCAGATTCAGATGAAAATGAAAATATTGTTACTGCTATAAATAATGGAGCTTACACTTTCTTATCTAAGCCTTTAAGAGCTAAAGATATTAAACTAGCTGTAATTATGTGTCTTAACCAAACAAAAAGAGGTGACAAAATCGAGTTTGATCATGGAATTTATTTTGATGAATACAGAGATCAATTCTTCAAAGCTGGTGGTGTTCTAATTGAATTTACTAGACTTGAAAAATCTTTCTTAAAACTTTTAATTTCTAAAAGAAATGAAATTGTTGACTATGATTTAATTAAAGAAGTAGTTTGGAAAGGTAAAGATATGTCAATTTACACTATGAGAAATATTGTAAATAAAGTTAGACAAAAAACTTATTATGAAATAGTAAAAAATCATTCAAATAAGGGATATACAATAGATAATCTTAAAAAATAAGATTATCTATTTACAAACGTTAATAAAAAAGTTATAATATGCAAGAAGAACTTATAGTATCAAAGGAAGAGTTAATCAAACTTTTCGATGAAGAAATAATAAAAGATACAGGAAAAGGTTGGCTTATGGAAGATAAGGAAGTGGATATTATAGCTCTACATGAAATTGATCCAAAATTCTTACAAGATGTCACCAAAGCAAAGTTCTACAAATTAATTCAAAAAGGTAATAAATAATGTCGCATTGTCCATACTGCAAAAAGAAAATTGCTATGAGCAAAGCTTTTTGTTCAAGAAGCTGTAAAGAGAACTATTTTCAATTAATAGCTATACAAATTCCAAGACCATTCTTAAAAAGAATTTTTGTATTTTGTACACCAGAACAAAGAGAAGCTGAAATAGAAAATTTTGCTAATAGACATGGATGGAGATTAGATTTATTAAAAAAGAAGATAGACGAATTAGCTATTGAATCTGGTTATATTGAAGAAAATAGTTAATCCTAACTATTTCCTTTTTCTATCTTTTATTTAAATTTCCACTTTTTAAAACTACATAAAAAACTATACAAATCAGTGCAAAAAGCCCTGAAATAAGCATTCCCATAGTAAGCCAATTGCTATAAATGAATCCTAACTGAATATCTGGTTGCCTGAAAAACTCTGCTATTATTCTCATAATAGAATAAAGAACACCATACATTATTGCTAATTGCCCATCAAAAGTTTTTCTATTTCTAAAATAAACTAAGACTACAAATACTAAAATTCCTTCTAAAAATGCTTCATATAATTGAGATGGATGTCTTAATATTCCATCAACATATATACCCCAAGAAACATCTGTAGCTCTACCAACTAACTCTTGATTTACAAAGTTACCAATTCTTCCAAATACATATGCAGCAGAAATTCCTAAAACAGAAATATCAGCTAAAAACCAGAAAGAGACTTTATTTCTTCTACAGAATAGATATGAAGCAATAATAAATCCAATAAATGCACCATGATAACTCATACCTGCAATTCCAACAAATACACCATCTACAAAAGGATTAAATATTTGCCATGGATGTGTTAGATAATACATTGTATTAGTATCATAAAAAAGAATATATCCTAATCTTGCACCTAAAATTACACCTATTTCAACCCACCAAATATAAGAATCAAATAGTTCATTTGAAATTGGTAATTTATCTTTTTTTATAAACCATTTTGCAACAAAAATAGCTGAAAGTAGGGCAAGGGCATACATAATTCCATACCAATGTACAGATATTCCTGCGACATTAAATGCCACAGGATCAAAATTTGAGTATATATTTTGCCACTCTTGCATTATTAATCTAATGCCTCTGCAATTAACTCAATAGGATTTTTAAATACAACTTCTTGCACATCTGCTTGATGTAAAGAGTTAGTAATTTGCATTCTACATGCACTACACTCAGCACTTACAATCTGAGCTTTAGTTTCTTTAATCATTGCAGCTTTTGGAAGTCCAGCAGCTTTAGCAAACTCATATTTTTCAGTTTGCATAGTAACTCCACCAAATCCACAACATCTATTTGAATCACTCATTTCAGTTAATACATAGTTTTGTTTTAAAAGATTTCTTGGTTCTTGCCAAACACCTTGCATCTTTTTAGCGTGACAAGGATCATGGTAAGTTACTACATCTTCCATTTTCTTATTAGATTTTGCAAGTAAATCTTTTAATTCAGTATTATTCTCTAACCATTTTGTAGCCATAAATACTTTTTTAGAGATTTTTTGTGCTCTTGCTTTCCATTCTGGTTGATCATGTAAATAGTGTTCCCAATCTTGGTTAATCATTGCTGAACATGTAGCTTCTGGAATAATAATCGCATCTACTTCATCAATCCATGATTCAAAGTACTCAATATTGTATTTAGTTAAATAATCAACTGTATCAAAAGCACCTGTAAAATACGCAGGAGCTCCACAACACTTTTGTTTTTTTGGAATAAAGATATCAAGTTCAAGTCTCTTTAAAATTTTAACTAGTGAGTCTCCAGTATTTGTATAAGTATAGTTACTCATACAACCAATGAAAATTGCAACTTTATTTTTCTTATCTTCTTCTACTTTTTTATGTTTTGCAAAAATATTCTCTGGATATTTTCTTAAAAAACTTCTCATATCAGCAAAAGGTAATGCTCTATCTTTTTTTACAATAGGTAAAGAAAATCTTGGAAGTGCAGATTGTTTAGCTTTATCAATTTTTAATGCACACGTTTGGAACATCCAACCTAAAGATGATAATAAATCCATTGTTTTTCTATGTCTTAGTAAATAAAAGAATAATCTCTTATACCAAGCAATTCCATATTTCTTCGCTATATCAGATCTAACTTGTTCAATAACCATATCTGTTGGTAAGTCATTTGGACATGCTTCAACGCAGTTTGTACACAAGAAACATGATTCAAATATATTTTTTGCATTTTCATCTAGCTCTAATTGATCTTTTTCATAAGCACCAAGTAAGTCAATAAAACCTCTAGGAGAAGTAGCTTCATCTTGATTAATATTAAAGATTGTACATACTGGCTTACATTTTCCACATTTTACACAATCATCTGCAATAGCAGAATAATTAAATTTATTTGTTGACACTTTTAATAACCCTTAGTAAATTTAAAATTTATTTATAATATTTAATATAATAAGCTATATAATATACAATAATTCATGTTAAAAACCTATAAATAGTAGCATTAAAGTCGCATTGTAGTATGATTAAGACAATTTAATAAATTGTCTGTTTTAAAGGAATATTCCTATGAATTTTTTTAATAATTTTAATCATGAAAAGTTAATAATTGCCCATAGAGGATTTAGAAACACTTATGTTGAAAACTCATTTGAAGCCTTAACAAATAGTGTAAAAGATTCTGATTTTTTAGAGTTTGATATACAATTTACAAAAGATTATATACCTATTATACATCATGATGAAACACTACTAAGAATGAGTGAAATTGAAAAAATTGAAGATTTTAAAGATAGATATCCATACTATATCAAAAACTTTTATTTTGATGAAATTAAAGATATTGATATAAGAGGAACTAAACTTCTAAAACTAGAGGATTTTTTGGTATATGCTTATAATCATCATATCTATTTTAATTTAGAAATAAAAGACATTCCTCAAAGTTTACGTGAGAGAAAAGCAATTGATATAATTCTAGAATTAATATACAAATATAAATGTGAAGAACAAGTTTTAATCTCTGCTTTTATTCATAGATATTTAGAAGTTATTAGAGCAAAAGATAAAACAGTATCATTAGCTCTTTTATGTGAGAATAAACAACCTAGTAATATTATAAATCGTTTAAAAAAAATTAAAGCACAATCCTATAATATTAATAAAGAGCTAGTAGAAAAAGAATTAATTGAGAAGTTAAAAAAAGAGGGAATAAAAACTTTAGTTTATACAGTTAACGATTCAAAAATCATAGATGAACTTTTTGAAATAGGTATTGATGGAGTTTTTACAGATAAAGCTTATATAAAAGAGGAATCTAAGACTATATAGTCTTAGAAAATCTTCTTTTATCTTCAGGAATTTTATTTAAATATGCATCAAACGGCATACAAATGTTTCTAATTAACATAGTTCCTGTCTGAGAAACTTGAATTTTTTCATCTGTTATTTCTACAAGTTGCGCTTCGACAAATTCAGCAAGTGCATCAATTGCATCTGCAAAATACTCTTTAAAATTAACATTAAACTCTTTTTCAACTCTTGTAATATTTAAAGAGAAGTTACTCATAAGCTCCATAATAACAAACTGTCTTAATTGGTCATCATCAGATAATCTATAACCTTTAAATACAGGTAGGTCTCCATTATCTAAAGCTTGTTCATAAGAAGGAATATCTTTAAAGTTTTGTGAATAATAATCAACACCATTTCCAATAGAAGTTAATCCTATACCAATTAAATCAGCTCCACCTTTTGTAGTATAACCTTGGAAATTTCTATGTAATTCACCTTTTTCAATAGCTTTAAACAATTCATCTTCTGGCTTTGCAAAGTGATCCATTCCAACCATTTTATAACCATTTGAAGTAAAGAAATCAATTGTATCTTTTAGCATCTCTAATTTTTCTTGTGGTTCAGGGAATGTAGTCTCATCAAACTTTCTCATAGTTTTCATAAGCCAAGGAACATGAGCATAATTAAATACTGCAAATCTATCAGTATCTAAAGTAATCATCTTCTCTAAAGTCTTTTTGAAGCTCTCTCTTGTTTGATGAGGAAGACCATAAATCAAATCTGTATTTACAGAATGAATTCCAGCTTCTCTTGCAATTTTGATTACATTTTGAGTTAATTCAAATGGTTGAATTCTATGAATTGTTTTTTGCACAGTCTCATCTAAATCTTGAACACCAAAACTTAATCTATTACATCCACCAGCTTTTAGAACATCCATATGCTCTTGTGTAAAGAATCTTGGATCAACTTCACATGAGATTTCCGCATCTTCTGAAAAGTTTGGAAATATCTCTTTTATAGCTATGATTACTTCTTCTAATTGTTGTGGAGAAAAAAATGTAGGAGTTCCTCCTCCAAAATGCATTTGAGTTACAATTCTATTTGTATTTAAATGATTTTTTAAGATATTTAGCTCTTTTTTTAAATACTGTATATATCTTACTTTTTTATCTTCTTTAGATGTAAAAATAGTATTACATCCACAAAAGTAACAAGCACTTCTACAAAACGGCATATGTATATATAATGATAATGCTCTATTATCACTTTGCTTTGAATAGTACTCTTTTAAATCTTTTTGTGTAAACTCTTCAGAAAACTCAGGAGCCGTTGGATATGAAGTATATCTTGGCCCTGGTCTAGAATATTTTTTAAACTTACTAAAATCTATCATTAGGCGTTTCTTTGTCTATCTAACCAAACCATTACACCTTTTTGTGCGTGTAATCTATTTTCAGCTTCTTCAAAAACTAAACTTTTTTCACCTTCAATAACTTCTTCACTTACTTCATAACCTCTGTATGCTGGTAAACAGTGTAAGAAAATTGCATTAGAAGCTCCAAGTTCCATCATAGCATCATCTACAATATATCCATCGAAATCTTTAACTCTTTGTTCTTTTTCATCTTCTTGTCCCATAGAAACCCATGTATCAGTTGTAATAACAGTTGCATTTTTACAAGCTTCTTTTGGATCATTTCCTATAGTAATTTTTGCACCCGATTCTTTTGCAAATTCTAAAGCTTTTTCTAAAATTTGTGCATCAACTTCATAACCTTTTGGTGTAGCGATTCTAAGTTCAAAACCTAACTTACCTGCTAAGTTAAGCCATGAGTGTGCTAAATTGTTTCCATCACCTACATATGCAACCACTAAATTATCTTCTAATCCTGCTTCTTGAATTGTCATATAGTCAGCCATTAACTGAACAGGGTGATACTCATTTGTAAGTCCATTTATTACAGGAACTTTAGAATATTTAGCAAACTCATCAAGTTTACTTTGTTCAAAAGTTCTAATCATTACCATATCAACCATTCTTGATATTACTCTTGAAGTGTCGCTCATAGGCTCACCTCTACCTAATTGAATATCATTTGATGAAAGAAATAATCCTACACCACCTAATTGGTAGATTCCTGTTTCAAAAGAAACTCTTGTTCTTGTAGAACTTTTTTCAAAAATCATACCTAATGTTTGTTTTGGCATATAGTCTTTAAATTCTCTTCTTTTAGTCTCATCTTTGATTTGTTTTGCCAAATCAAGAATCTCTAAAATCTCTTCTTTCGAATAGTCTGCTAATGTTAAGAAATGTCTCATAATAATTCCTCTGTAAATTAATAAAAAGGAACATTCTATTTAATTCTGGATTATTTTTTACTTAAAAAATAGGTGTTTTTAAGATATATAAGATTATATAGACCCTTTTAATTTAAGGTCTATATAATATATTGAAGAAATTAATTTTTATTTAATAATAGTTCACAAGCTTCTTTTGCATGATAAGTAATAATTAGATTTGCTCCAGCTCTTTTGAAAGACAAAAGAGTTTCCATCATTACTTTTTCATAATCAATTAAACCTGCAGCCCCTGCATTTTTAAGCATTGCATACTCACCACTTACATTATATACACAAAGTGGAGTATTAGTATTATTTCTGATATCTCTAATAACATCTAAATAAGAAAGAGCAGGTTTAACCATTAGGATATCCGCACCTTGTTTTTCATCTTCTAATGACTCTTCAATAGCTTCTAATCTATTTGCAGGGTTCATTTGATAAGATCTTCTATCTCCAAATGATGGAGTTGACTCAGCAACATCTCTAAATGGACCATAATAAGCACTTGCAAATTTAGTAGAGTAAGACATAATAGGTAAATTTTCATAACCATTTTCATCTAAAGCTGTTCTTAATGTCTCAATAATTCCATCCATCATACCAGATGGTGCAATCATATCTGCTCCAGCTTTTGCATGTACTACTGCTTGTTGTCCTGAAATTTCTAATGTTTTATCATTATCAACAGTCTGTGTTTTAGGATCTAAAATACCACAGTGTCCATGATCTGTATACTCACAAAAACATAAATCTGTAACAATAAACATTTCAGGGAATTTCTCTTTTATTGCTCTGATTGTTCTTGAAATAATACTTTCATCACATAAACACTCACTTCCTACAGAATCTTTTGTATCAGGGATAGCAAATAATATAATAGATTTTAAGTTAATACTTATTAAGTATTCACACTCTTTTAAAATTTCATCAATTGACATTTGGTAAACACCAGGCATTGATGAAACTTCAGTTTTAATTCCTTGTCCTTCTCTTACAAATAATGGATATATAAAATCATCAGTTGAAAGTTTTGTTTCTTGTACTAAATTTCTTAAAGTTTCATTTATTCTTAGTCTTCTAAATCGTTTAAACATTCTATTTACCTCTTTTGGTTATAATCTCGAATTCTAACAATATAAGGTTTAAAGATAAATGAATATAATACAATCAAATATAGCTAATCTACCTACAAAACATGGAAAGTTTAGAATAAAAGCATATAAA
This sequence comes from Arcobacter pernae, assembly GCF_049472135.1. NCBI lineage: Bacteria > Pseudomonadati > Campylobacterota > Epsilonproteobacteria > Campylobacterales > Arcobacteraceae > Arcobacter > Arcobacter pernae. Next base: position 464,704 of record NZ_JBMOVV010000001.1, on the reverse strand, counting down.
CAAGATAACCAAGAACATTTAGCAATAATGAGTGAAGATTTTGAAAATATAGAAGCTCCATATGTAAGAATTCATTCAGAGTGTTTAACAGGAGATACTTTAGGAAGCCTAAAGTGTGATTGCCAAAATCAATTAAATTTATCCCTTGATTTCATAGCAAAGCAGGGTGGTTTAATAATCTATCATAGACAAGAAGGAAGAAATATAGGTTTATTAAATAAAGTTAATGCCTATTGCTTACAAGACCAAGGAAGAAATACAATTGAAGCTAATTTAGAACTTGGATTTGGTGAAGATGATAGAGACTATTCTGTTGTTGAATATATATTTAATGATTTAAATGTAAAAAAAATAAAACTTATAACAAACAATCCAAAAAAAATAGATTATGTTGAAAGTTTAGGTGTTACTATTGTTGAAAGAATTCCAGCAATAACAGAATCTAATGTTTATAATGAACATTATTTAAAAACAAAAAAAGATCAAATGGGACATATGCTTTGATAGATTTAAAAGAGTTATGCCAATCAAATGGCTTAGAATTAGATGATAAATTTTACGAAGATTGTGAAGTTTTTACAAAACTATTAAGACAATGGGGACAAGTTCACAACTTAACAGGAAGTCTTGCAATAAATGATATTAATGAAAATATTTTAGACTCTGTTTATCCTTTAAAATTTATAGATAACTATGAGAGTTTTGCTGATATTGGTACAGGAGCTGGTTATCCTGGTCTTATTTTAGCAATGGCACTAAGAGATACTAAAGCTTACTTAATCGAACCAAGAGTTAAAAGAGTTTCATTTCTCAACTTTGTAAAAGCAAGTTTAAAACTTGATAACTTAACTGTAATTTGTAATAGAGTAGAAAAAGTAGAAGATTTAGAGGTGAAACTTATTACTTCAAGGGCTGTAACAAATACAAATTTACTTTTAGATATTACAGAGAATATCAAAGAAGAAAATAGTTCTTATTTATTCTATAAAGGGTCACTAGTTCAAGAAGAAATAGAAGAAGCTAAAGTAAATAATTATACATTAGTAAATAGAAAAGATAGAAACTATTTATATATAAAAGGTAAATAATGATTTTTAAAATATTAGCTGTTGTAATCGTACTTTTTCTTGTATATTTAATTTTCTTTAAAAAAGGAAGAGAAAAAGATATCGTTGAAACAAAAAAGAATGAAAATATTTCTGATGAAATGGTAGAGTGTCCAACATGTAAAACATATGTTTCTCAGAATGAAGCAATCTTAAGTAACGGTAAATTCTACTGTTCTGAAGAGTGTTTAAATAATAAATAGGATGAAGAATGATATTAATTGGTGATAAACTTGTACCATTTGAAGATATTTCAAAAATCAATACTATTGATGATATAAAAAATACAAAAAGCAATTCAACTCTTTCATTTGGTTACAACGAAGAGTTATTAAAATACACATTTGAAAATGAATTAAATAGTGCAGTAGTTGTAGGTTCTGTTAAAGAATCAATATATGCAAATGCTTTAAACGCAAAATATATTATTGCTAAAAAAGACTTAGCATCAAAAATTCAAAAGGTAGCAGAAAACTATATGTTTGACTCTAAGATTTTGGCAGTTATTCAAAGCGATATTGAACTTGAAGAAATAGCTTCATTAGAAATTGATGGAATTATTTACAATTCAATTATTGAGTAAAAAATAACTAACCAAAAAATAAGCAAACCTTAGATAATATAATTACCTTTTATATAAACATTAGGCAAAAATATGAAAGAGATATTAGATATAATTATTTTAATTATGTTTGTTATTATGGTTGCACTTTTCATAATCAACTTTAATAGACAACAAATAAATAAATATAAAGATAAAATTGAAGAAAACGAAAAAAAGACTTCTAATAAGGAAACAGTAGATGAATAAACCATTATTAATAGAGATTGGTGTTGAAGAATTACCAGCAATTCCATTTTTAAAAGAGTTACCAAATATTGAGAAAAAATGGACTGATATTTTAGAAAAGAACAGATTATTAAGTGATTTTGAGTTTTTTTATACACCAAGAAGATTAGTATTATGGCATAGAGAGTTTCAAGTTAAACAAGAAGACTCAGTACAAGAAATGTTTGGTGCTCCTGTAAAAATAGCATATAAAGATGGTGAACCAACAGGTGCAGCACTTGGTTTTGCTAAAAAATGTGGTGTAGATGTATCTGAATTAGACAAAATAGACCAAGGAAGAGGTGAAGTTCTATATTTCAAACAAGAAGTTATTGGAACAGAAGCAAAAGCATTATTAAATGAAATGGTTAATGAATTTATTTCATCTTTAAATTTTGGAAAATCTATGAGATGGGCTTCAAGAACAGATAGTTTTATTAGACCTATTAGAAGTTTAACAATTATGTTAGGAGAAGAAGTAGTTGAGGGTGAACTTTTTGGAGTAAAAGCATCAAACTACTCATTTGCGCATAGAATGGTTTCATATGAACCTTTCACTTTTGACTTTGCAGGAGATTATTTCTGTAAACTTGATAAAAATGGTGTGATTTTATATCCAGATGAAAGAAGAAAAATCATTTTAGAGCAAATGAAAAATATTGAGCAAAGAGATGGTGTAAAAATTGAAATTGACCAAGAACTATTAGAAGAAGTTGTTGCAATTACTGAATATCCAACAGCTTTAATTGGTAAATTCGATGAAGAATTTTTAGAATTACCTGAAGAAGTTATTGTTACATCAATGAAAGAACACCAAAGATATTTTGCTGTTTACAAAAATGATAAATTAACTAATAACTTTATTGTAGTTTCGAACTCAAAAACAGATGACTTTGGTTATATTATTCAAGGAAATGAAAAAGTATTAAGACCTAGACTTGCAGATGGTATGTTCTTCTGGAAAAATGATATAAAAAATGGTCTTTCAAATGAAGGACTAAAAAAATTAACATTCGTTGAAGGTCTAGGTTCAATGTATGAAAAATGTGAAAGAGAAGCTAAAATTGCTTCTTATTTAGCAGATACTTTCAAAGTTGAAGAAAAAGAACTTATTGAAAAAGCCGTAATGTTAAGTAAAGCAGACTTAATGTCTGAAATGGTATTTGAATTTACTGAATTACAAGGTTTAATGGGATACTACTACGCAAAACTTGCTGGAGAAGATGAGTTAGTATATACTGCTCTTAAAGAGCAATATCTACCAGATGGAGAAGATTCTGATTTACCATCAAATAAATTCTCTTCGATTGTAGCACTTTCTTATAAATTAGATAACTTAATGGGGCTATTCTCTGTAGGTAAAATTCCAACTGGTTCAAAAGACCCATTTGGTTTAAGAAGAGCTGCTGCTGGTATTGTAAAAATTGCTATTGAACATGAACTTCCAGTTGATTTATCACAAATCATAGATACTTTAGCTTCAAATTATCCAGGATTAGATAAAGCTCAATTAATTGAATTCTTTAATGAAAGATTATTTAAAATTTTTGATGTAAATCCATCTGTATTAAAAGCTGTTTTAGGTTCACAAGAAACAGATGTTTATAAAATTTCTAAAAAACTTTGTGCTTTAAATCCAATAGTTCAAAGTGATAACTTTAAAGAGTATACAGCTACATTTAAAAGAGTTGCAAATATTATTAAAGATCTAGATATTAACGCCGAATTATCTGTAAAAGAAACTTTATTAGAAGATGATGCTGAAAAAGAATTATATGAAGCAATTAATAAAGTTGTATCAGTAAATTACAATTGTTATGAAGATGAATTAGATGCATTATTTGGATTAAAAGCTCAATTAGACAACTTCTTTGATAATGTATTTGTAAATCATGAAGATGAAACAATAAAAACAAATAGAAAAAATATTATTGGTAAAGTATATCAAGAGTTTAGAAAAATTGCTGATATCAAAGAAATTACTATCTAACAAAATATAAATAGGCATAAGCCTATTTATATCATATTTAACTCACAAAAAATTATTCCTCATATATAATATTTAATCAAACCTTCCTTTTAGTACATTTGTAGTAGACTTTTACTTTGAAAAGCTTAATATAAAAGGATTTTTATTGAAAAGAATATTAATTACAAGTTCGTTAATAGCAACTGCACTTTTTTTCAATGGTTGTGAAGAGAAACAAAATAAAATAAATAGATATTTACAAAATTGGACAGGTGTAAATGGCGTTCTAGAAGTTTATGCAGGAGAAAAACTAGTAAAAAGATTTATTAAAATTGATAAACTTTCAACTGCTGTAGCAACAGAAGGAAGTTTTAATAGACCATACAGATTTGGTTATGGAATACTTGATGAGAATTTAAACTTTAAAAAAGATGCAAATGAAAGTAAAGTATATTTTGAATTTTCTGACTATTCAACAAACTATATTTTCTTTGAAAATCCAAATCCATAAATAAAGGAATTAATATGAAAAAACTTTTATTAATAACTATTACATCAATATTTGTATTTACAGGTTGTGCAACATGGGAAGGTGTAAAAGAAGATAGTTCTGATGCTTGGAGTGCAACAAAAAAAGGAACTAAAAAAGTTTACGAAGGAACAAAAGAAGCTATTCATAATGCAACAGAGTAGTTTTTGTTAATATTTTGGGATTACTCCCAAAATATGTACAAAGTATAATAGAAAAAAATCGCGCTTTTGAAATAATTGTTTGTATTTATTATAAAAATTACTTTGTGAAATTTAGAGTGGAGCTGGTGAAGGGACTTGAACCCCCGACCTGCTGATTACAAATCAGCTGCTCTAGCCAACTGAGCTACACCAGCTTCCAAAAATAATTTGGAATAAAATAAATTTTAATTCCTGAAAATTGTTTACACAATTTTATAAGTGGTGTCAAGAGAGAGACTTGAACTCTCGACCTCCGGCTTATGAGACCAGCGCTCTAGCCAGCTGAGCTACCTTGACACTATGGCTAAATTGGTTGCGGAAACAGGATTTGAACCTGTGACCTTCGGGTTATGAGCCCGACGAGCTACCTAGCTGCTCTATTCCGCGAACTTGAAATAACTTAAAGTGGATGGGGTAGAGGGATTCGAACCCCCGAATAACGATACCAAAAACCGTGGCCTTACCGCTTGGCGATACCCCATCTTTTAAGTGACGAAATTATAGTAGAAATTCTAATATTTGTCAAGAGGTTTTAGAAGAAATTTCAAAATTTCTGATATAATATATTATATATTAAATAAATTATTAAAAAGAAGAGATATGAACGCAATACAAAGAGTAAAAGAAGCAATTGAAGAGATCCAAAAAGGTAATATGGTTATCATGCTTGATGATGAAGATAGAGAAAATGAAGGTGATTTAGTTTATTCTGCTGCATTAAGTACACCTGAAAAAGTAAACTTTATGGCTACTCATGCAAAAGGTTTAATTTGTGTATCAGTTACAACTGAAACTGCAAAAAAACTAGATCTTTATCCAATGGTTAGTTCAAATACTTCATCTTATGAAACTGCATTTACAGTATCTGTTGATGCAGCTGATGCAGCAACTGGTATTAGTGCAGGGGAAAGAGATGATACAATTAAAATATTAGCAAATCCAATCTCAAAAGCAGAAGAGTTAGTAAGACCAGGACATATATTCCCACTTATTGCAAAAGATGGTGGAGTATTAGTTAGAACTGGTCATACAGAAGGAAGTGTTGATTTATGTAAACTTGCTGGATTAAATGGTGAAGCTGTTATTTGTGAAATCATGAAAGAAGATGGTACTATGGCAAGAAGAGATGATTTAGATATTTTTGCCCAAAAACATAATATGAAACAAATCTATATTTCTGATTTAGTAGAATATAGACTATCACATGAAAAACTTATCGAAGAAATCAGTAGTACAGATATAAAGTTTTTTAATACAGATGTAAAGAAAAAAGAGTTCCAAGATCATTTAGGAAATGTTCATACTGCAATTCTTTTTGGAAATACAAATGAAATTACACATGTGAAATTCCATACTATTGTACCAGATATTGAACTATTCTTAAATGATGAAAAATTAAACTCTATGTTAAAAACAATTAACTTTTTATCATCAAAGGGTGGGGTACTTATATTCTTATCTGATGAGAAGAAAAGAGAATCTCAAAAAGATTATGGTATTGGTGCACAAATTCTTAATTCATTAAATATTAAACAAATCAAACTTATGACTAGTGGAGGAAAACACTCTTTTGTTGGACTTCAAGGATTTGGATTAGAAATCGTAGAAGAAATTCAAATAGAGTGTTAAACTCTATTTGAAATATTGATTAAACTAAACCAGCTGCTGATTTAATTAAATCTAATGTTTTTTGAGGAATTACTAAATCATTAGATAATTTATCTTCATTCTCTTTATAATATTTTGATTCTAAAATTGCATTAATTTTATCTTCATATTTTTGAATAACTGTTTCTTGAGTATCTTTATCTTCAATATCTAAGAATTGTCTTGGTTCTTGGTTTGAAACTCTTGCAAGTCTAAATTCAAAAAGAGATTTATTATCAAAATCTTCATTAAATCTGTTACAAATTGTTTTATAAACATCATTTAGCTCAGCTTCATACTTTCTGTATATAGTACCAGCACTATCACTTAATGCTCTTGTAAAGTTATCATAATCAACAAATAATGACTTTAAAGTCTCTTCATCTAAAGAGTCTTCTTCAACATTGTATTTTTTTGATAACAAATGATTACAACAGTAGTAAACTACTTCTTCTTCTGTATTTTTAATGTCAGCTAAAAATTCTGATAGTTTCATGTATTTCTCCTATTTTATTTAATGAAAAAAAGGAGTGAAAAAATTCACTCCTTTTAACAATAAACTTTTATAGTAGAATTATACCTTATAAAATTGGTCCTGCAGCTGTGAAATCATATTCACTTTCTAAAGTTAAGTATTTTTTAAAGTTTTCAATATACATTGCTGCTAATTTTTTCTTAGTATCATCATAAGCAGCTTTATCTTCCCATGTATTTCTTGGGTTTAATACTTCAGTATCAACACCATTTAAAGTTTTAGGAATAGATAAATTAAATACTGGTAATGTTTCAAATTCTGAATTATTGATTGATCCATCTAAAATAGCATTAATACAAGCTCTAGTATTTTTAATACTCATTCTTGAACCAACACCATAAGGACCACCAGTCCATCCAGTATTTACTAAATATACATTTACATTGTGTTTATCAATTTTTTGACCTAATAACTCTGCATATTTAGTAGGGTTAAGAGGTAAGAATGCTTCACCAAAACAAGATGAGAATGTAGCAACTGGCTCCGTAATTCCTCTTTCAGTTCCTGCAACTTTTGCAGTATATCCACTTAAGAAGTAGTACATTGCTTGTTGTTTATCAAGTTTTGCAACTGGAGGTAAAACACCAAATGCATCAGCACATAAGAAGATAATATTAGTTGGATGACCACCTCTCATATCAGGAGTATGGTTTTCAATATGATCTAATGGGTATGAAACTCTTGTATTTTCAGTTTTTGAACCATCAGAATAATCAACAACACCATTTTCATCTGCAACAACATTTTCTAAAATTGCACCTTTTTTAATAGCTCCAAAAATTTCTGGCTCTGATTCTGCATCTAAGTTAATTACTTTAGCATAACATCCACCTTCAAAGTTAAAGATACCATTATCATCCCAACCATGTTCGTCATCACCAATTAAAGCTCTATTAGGATCTGTAGATAAAGTTGTTTTACCAGTTCCTGATAATCCAAAGAATAATGCAGTATCACCATCTTTTCCAATATTAGCAGAACAGTGCATTGGAAGTTTACCCTCTAATGGAAGCCAGTAATTCATCATTGAGAATACACCTTTTTTCATCTCACCAGCGTACCAAGTACCACCAATGATTGCTGTGTTTTCTTCAACATTAAATACTACATACACTTCTGAATGTAAACCATGGCTAGCATATGACATATCACAAGTTTTACAAGAGTTATAAACAGTAAACTCAGGTTCAAAATTATCAAGTTCTTCTTGAGTTTGAGGAACAATAAACATATTTTGAATAAAGTGTGCTTGCCATGCAACTTCTGTGATGAATCTTACAGATTTTCTAGAATCTAATGAAGCTCCACAATAAACATCAGTAACATATAAATCTTTGTTACTTAATTGCTTTTTAGAATTTTTTAATAAATCTTCATAAACTTCTTTAGAAACTTTTTGATTTATATCACCCCAAGCAATATATTTATTTGAAGGATCTTGGTTCACGAAGAATTTGTCTTTTGGACTTCTTCCCGTGAAAATACCAGTATCAACCATTAAAGCACCAGTTGAAGAAACTCTTGCTCCTTCATTCTCTACTGCATCTTTAATTAAAGAATCTACATCAAGATTCCTTTTAACTTCACCTACATTTTCTAGACCTAAAGCGTCTTTAATTTCAGACATAATTTAACTTTCCTACTATATAAAATTTGTTTTCTATTTAAAAATTGATAATAGAACACCAGCTGCAACTGCTGATCCAATTACCCCCGCAACATTAGGACCCATAGCATGCATTAATAATACATTTGATGGATCATATTGTTGACCTTCTTTACTAACAACTCTAGCTGCCATAGGAACGGCAGAAACTCCAGCTGCACCAATAAGCGGATTTACTTGATTCTCCTTAGAACTAACCATGTTCATTACTTTCGCCATAATAACACCCATTGCAGTACCAGCAGCAAATGCTAATAATCCAATAGCCATAATTCCCATAGTCTCTGCAACTAAGAATTGCTCAGCTGCAAGTTTCGAACCAACACCAAGACCTAAGAAGATTGTAACGATATTGATTAATGCGTTTTGCATTGTATCAGATAATCTATCAACAACTCCTGATTCTTTAGCAAAATTACCAAAACAGAATGCACCAATTAAAGGAGCAGCATCTGGTAAGATTAATAATGTTAATACAACAACTACGATTGGGAAAATGATTTTTTCTGTTCTAGAAACTTTTCTAGTAGATTTCATCTTAATTTTTCTTTCATCAATAGTTGTTAAAGCTCTCATAATTGGAGGTTGAATTACTGGTACTAATGCCATGTACGAATACGCGGCAACAGCAATAGCTCCAAGTAATTCTGGTGCAAGTGCAGTAGCAATAAAGATTGATGTTGGACCATCAGCCCCACCAATAATAGAAATTGCAGCAGCTTGTTCTAATGTGAAATCTATTCCCGGAACTAATTGTGCTAAAACAATAGCAGCAACTAAAGAACCAAAGATACCAAATTGAGCAGCACCACCAAGTAATGCAGTTTTAGGATTTGATAATAAAGGACCAAAATCCGTCATAGCTCCAACACCCATAAAAATTAAAAGAGGGAAGAAACCATTTGCAATACCCATATTATAGATAATACCTAACATTCCACCTTCACCAGCAATTTCTGCTATAGGAATATTCGCTAAAATACCACCAAAACCAATAGGAATAAGTAATAAAGGTTCAAATCCTTTTTTAATTGCTAAATAAAATAAAGCAAAACAGATTATAATCATTATTACTCTACCAAAGCTTTGTGCGAACTCTGTTAATTCCTCACCGTGTGGTCCTTTAAGACCTGGTTGAGGATCAAGAATAGCTTTTAAACCTGTCGTATTATAAAAAGCTTGAACTAATTCATTCATACTTTTTGAATGATACTCTTGTTGTTCAGCAGCAGGCTCTACTGGTGCTGATGCTGCTAGTGCATTTATTGAAAATGCACTAAAAAATGTAAACAGTAGGATAAATAGACTTTTTTTCATTTCAACTCCAATAAAATTAGCCAATAATAGCTAATGTTTGTCCTTCATCTACTGCTTCGTTTGCACCAACTGTAATTCTAGTAATAGTACCAGCTGCTGGTGCAGTAATATCAATTTCCATTTTCATAGCTTCTAAGATCATGATTTTTTGATCTTTTTCAACTTTTTCACCTTCATTAACTAAGATTTTCCATACATTACCATTAACTGTTGCTGGAACTTCTGTTTCTTCACCACTTGTAGCTGCTGCAGGAGCTGCATTTGATGATGAGTTACTTGCTGGTGTTACTTGAATATCAGCATCACCTTCAGCAATACTTACATTGAATTTTTGTCCATCTACTACTACAGTATAGTTTCCAGTTGCATTAGCCATTGAGTTTTCTCCTTGAGTTGTATCATTTTTTCTAACATTTAATGGTGAATCACCTTTTAAGAATGCGATTCCTTTTTCATCACATGCTGCTGCAATGAAAATATTTTCTTCAGAAGTTTCTAAACCTTCCATTTCTAATCTTTGTTTCCATACAGAGATTTTTTTCTTATCATCTCTATCTGCAATATCTAAAGGATTTTCAGTAGTTGGTTCCATTTTAAGTTTTTCAGCTGCAAGTGCAACTACTTCTGGATCTGGTTGAACTGGAGTTTTTCCAAAGTATCCAAGTACCATCTTACCGTATCCTGGAGCAATTTGTTTCCATGGACCAAACATTACATTTGCATATGCTTGTTGCCAATAGAATTGAGAAACTGGTGTTACAGATGTACCATATCCACCTTTTTCAACAACTTCTCTCATTGCTTTAATAACTTCTGGGAATTTATCTAATGTTCCGTTGTCTCTCATCATTTGAGTATTAGCAGTTAATGCTCCACCTGGCATTGGTGAGAAAGGAATTAGAGGTGATACTTGAGTTGCTTCTGGTGGCATAAAATATTCACCTAAACAATCACTTAATACTTCTTGATACTTTAATACTTTTTCAATGTCTAAACCACCTAAATCGTAGTTTTTACCTTTTACAGCATGTAACATTGTTAAAATATCTGGTTGAGAAGTTCCACCTGAAACAGGAGAAGCAGCTAAGTCAATTCCATCAGCTCCAGCTTCTAATGCTGCTAAATAACAAGCAACAGAAACACCTGCAGTTTCATGTGTATGTAATCTAATATGAGTATCATCACCAACTAACTTTCTAGCCATTTGGATTGTTTCATATACTTTTTGAGGAGATGAAGTTCCAGATGCATCTTTAAAACAGATTGAATCATAAGGAATTCCACTATCTAATATTTGTCTTAATGTTTTTTCGTAGAAAGGAACATCATGAGCACCTTCACATCCTGGAGGTAAATCCATTAATGTAACAACAACTTCATGATTTAAACCATATTTTTTAATACATTCTGCAGAATACTCTAAATTTTGAACATCATTCAAAGCATCAAAGTTTCTAATTGTAGTTGTACCATGTTTTGCAAACATTTTAGCATGTAAATCAACAAGTTCTCTAGAACCTGTATCTAACATTACTGTGTTAATACCCCTAGCAAGTGTTTGTAGATTTGCATCTGGACCAACAATTTCTCTGAACTTGTCCATCATTTCAAATGCATTTTCTTGTAGATAGAAGAATAAAGATTGGAATCTTGCTCCTCCACCAAACTCAAAGTGTGTTATACCAGCATCTTTCGCAGCTTCAACAGCAGGAAAGAAATCATCCATTAAAACTCTACCTCCAAAGACAGACTGAAATCCATCTCTAAAGGTAGTATCCATAACATCGATATACTTTTTAGCCATTATATATTAACCTTTTAGATTTTTGTGATGTTGAACTGCAGCGATAATTGCAGCCGTCTTTGCAGAATTGTTAGATGCAGATGAACCAACTGGTTTATTTGCAATAGGTTTTTTTTCCTTTTCAGGAAAATACTTCGTAATTAAAGCCGCTTGTGCTTTTAGCACGAAAATTAAGATAACTAAAAATGAGAAAACAACTCCCATCCCTAGCATCATGAACTTTAGTGCTTCTGTGACTAAGTTTACTTCCATAATACTCTCCGTGGTTACCACCATGTAATTATTATTGTAATAATATATAAAAGTAGCTTTATTAACATTTATACTTATCTTTTATTTGTATTAAATTTATAAATTTTTGAATATTTTAGTAGTTTATAATACTTTATCACCAAATTTATAAATCAATATGTCAAGTTTTTGAAAAAAATTAAGAAGATTATCTTTTGTTTCTACAATTTTTCTTGCCATATTTTATCCTTTTTTAAAAATATTTCAAATTTTATGATATTTTTTAAAAACCCTTGAAAAATATTTCATTTTGTAATATAATTGTGTAACTAGTATGTAATAGGAGTTAAAATGTTAGATGTTAATGAAATTATAGACAAATTAAAAGATATTATTAGTGCTGATGGTAAAAATGGTAAAGTTTTTGATAAAGATGTTGCTAATTCATTAGAATTGAGTCAAGCAAACTTTGCAACTATGAAAAATAGAGGAAAAATACCTTATCAAAATATCTTAAATTTCTGTGCGCTTAAAAAAATATCTATAAACTGGTTACTATACAATCAAAACCCTGATTCACTTGTAGATTCTACAGATAAATACTGGATTAAATACTATCCTTCAGTAAATGTAAGTGCAGGTGGTGGTGCATATGAAACTGAAGACAATTATGAATCATTAGAAGTTCCACCATATTTTATTGATATGCTTGGAGGGAAAGAAAATCTTAAAAACATTGATGCTATCAATGTAATAGGGGACTCAATGGAACCAACATTAAATGATGATAATATTATATTTGTTGATAAAACAAAAAAAGATCCTTCAAGAGAGGGTATATTTGCATTTACAACAAACCATGGACTTTTTGTTAAAAGAATACAAAAAAGAGTTGATGGCGATTTAGATATTATTTCTGATAATAAAGATTACCCTTCACAAATTTTGAATAAAAACGATATTGAAATTGTAGGTAAAGTTGTAAGTTCTTTTGGAATGGTATACTAATACTTCAAAAAATTAGAAAAGAGATGCTTGCTTTTCTAATTTTTGAAGCTCTTTTGAAATCTCACTATAATCAAACCCAATTATATATGCTGCATTAAAACTTGTATCTTTTAATGTTTGTTTTAATTCATCTATAGAATTTACAATTATTTGCTTTTCATCTAAAAAAGAATTATATTTTGATGTAATATATAAAGTCTTTGCATATTTAAATCTATTCTTTAAATATGTAATTTCATTTCTTATTAATGATTCATCACTTTGAGTTATAATAAACTTATCACTTTTTCCAAACTCTATAATCTCTAAAGACTTATCTAAAAAAAGTGGTTTAAAATGCTTAAATGATCTAAGTTTTGAAAGATCAATATCTAAATCTAAAAAATTATAGACTTCTAAAAAATCACTTATATAAATTTTAGGTAATCTTAATTTAGAAAAATAGACATCTTCATAAGTAAATGAAACTTCAAAAAGAGAATGTTCTACTAAGTTTTCATAGATTAAGTTATTTTTGTTGAATAAATTAATATTAGGATATATTTTTTCTAATAACTCTTTATTTTTAGAAATTAAAAAATCTCCATCTTCTACATCATCAATAATTTTTATAAAATCATCTAAACTGTTAGATAAAAACTTAATACTTTTTGATGAACTACTAGAAAATAGTTTTAAAAAATCATAACTTGCACTATTACAAGTATATGCTTTTAAAGAGTAGTTTGCTAATTTAAATCTAATTAGCTGTACTATTGAAAGATCAACATCAATAACTTTTATCCATGCAATTTCATCATCAATAATAGGATGAACTTCTTGAGTTACAATAGCAAAAGCACCATTTTGTACTGCTAAAGGAATATCATTTATAGTTCTTGCTATAAATAAATCTCCCTCATTTACTTTTGAAGGATCTGTTTTAAAAGAGTAAATAAATGAGATAGAAGGAGAGTTTAAAAGTCTCCCTCCAATTATATCTATTAATGATGATATTTGCACTAGCTTATTTTTGTTCCTATTTTTTTAGGAGCTTCTGGTCTAATTAAAGATAAACCATTTTCATCTTTAGCAGCCATTAGCATACCTTCTGAAAGCATACCCATTAATTTTGCAGGTTTTAAATTTGCAACAACACAAGCTTGAGTACCTACTAATTCTTCTGCAGAATAAAACTCTTTAATACCTGCTAAAATCTGTCTATTTCTTCCTTCACCTAAATCAACTTGTAGTTTTAAAAGCTTTTTAGATTTTGGAACTTCTTCAGCTTCTACAATTGTTCCTACTTTTAAAGTTGTTTCAAAAAACTTATCAATTGTAATTAAATTATCACACTCTTCAGTTTTCTCTTCTTTTTTAGACTCTGATTTTTTTTCAACTTCATTTTTAGATACTTCTGCAGGTTTTGCTTGCTCTAACAATACTTCTTCAATTCTTGGAAATAATTGTTCAACTTTAGTTATAGTTGTATCATCAAGAAGTTCTTTGTTCTTTAATAATTTATTATAATTTTCAGTTGTTATTTCTATACCTAGTGATTGTGCAATTTTACCAATTTTTTCTGGCATTACAGAATCTAAAAGTAGGGCAACTCTAGCCATAATATTAGTAATTAAAGCAACTAAAGCCATAGCTTCGTCTTCTTTACCTTCTTTCATCTTAGCCCAAGGTTCATAATCACCAATAGCTTTATTAGCTACAGTTAAGACTTTCCAAATATCTTCTAAGTATCTATTAATTTGCATATTATATAGATAATCTTCAATATTTTCTAAAATAGCTTCAACTTCTTCAAGCTCTTTTTTATGATATTTTTCAACATCTTTAGAAGTTACTTTAAAATCAAAATATTTACCAGACATACCAGAAATTCTATTTAATAAGTTTCCTAAATCATTTCCTAAATCAGAATTAATTCTATCAATTAATGCTTTTTGAGAAAAATCTCCATCTTGACCAAAAGGAACTTCTCTTAACATAAAGTATCTAAATGCATCTAAACCATATGCATCAGCTACTTCTTTAGGATTTACAACATTCCCTTTTGATTTAGACATTTTTTCACCATCTCTTGTCCACCAACCATGTGCTGCAATATGCTTTGGTAAAGGTAAATCTAAAGACATTAAAAATGCAGGCCAATAAATAGAGTGGAATCTTAAAATATCTTTTCCAACTAAATGAACACTCGCAGGCCAATGATTCATATTTTTTTCATCTGCACCATAACCTAAAGCTGTAATATAGTTCATTAATGCATCTAACCATACATACATTACGTGTTTTGGTTCATTCATTGATTCTGGAAGCTTAACTCCCCAATCAAAAGAAGTTCTAGAAATTGATAAATCTTTTAAACCACCTTTTACAAAGTTTAAAATCTCATTTTTCTTACTTCTTGGTAAAATACAGTCTTCATTCTCTTCATACCATTTAATTAATTTATCTTCATATTTAGATAATTTAAAGAAATAACTCTCTTCTTTCACAATAGATGTTGGTCTTCCACAATCTGGACAGAACTGCTCATCTACTAATTGTTTTTCAGTAAAGAATGTCTCACATGATACACAGTAGAATCCTTCGTATTCTCCTTTGTAAATATCACCTTTGTTATACATTGTTTCAAATGCTTTTTGAACACCAATTTTATGCTCACTATCAGTTGTTCTAATAAACTTGTCATAAGTAATATTAAAATCATCCCATAATGCTCTAAATTTACCAGAAACTTCATCTGCATATTCTTGTGCAGTTCTTCCTCTTTGTTCAGCACTTTGAGCAATTTTCTGACCATGCTCATCAGTTCCTGTTAAAAAATAAGTGTTTGCACCAGTTAGTCTTGAGTATCTAGCTAACATATCTGCAATAATAGTTGTGTATGCATGACCTATGTGTGCTACATCATTTACATAATAAATTGGTGTTGTTATATATACATTTTTACAAGATTCTTCCATTCTTTACCTCTTTTATAATTTATAATAATTTTTAAAATTCAAATCCACCGCCAGAGCCTTTATTCATAGACTCATAAACAGCAATTACATATTTTTTTCTAAGTTCACAATCAAAAAATTGCTCACAAGGAGTACAAGTTTTTAAGCTTTTAGATTCTTGACAAGTCTTAAGCTCTTGTAGTTTTTGATCAAGCTTTATTTGCCACTCATCAATAACTATCTCTTCTTGATTATCCATTGTTTTTATATACTTCTAATACTCTATTTATTTCTGTTTTTGAACCAAAGAAACAAGGAGTTGTATCATGAATATGAGTTGTTTCAACTTCTAATGCTCTTTTAAATCCATCAACTGCACCACCATTAGCTTTTTCATAAACATAAGCAAATGGGAATACTTCAAATAATTGTCTAAGTTTACCTTTTGGTCTATCAGTAGTACCTGGATATGAGAAAAGTCCTCCACCTTTTAATAAGATTTGATGTAAATCAGGAACCATACCACCTGAATATCTTAATCTATATCCATCTTGGAATATATCATCAATCATTTGTTTATGGAAAGGTGCCCAACAATTTTGAGTTGAACCAGGAGCATTTAACTTACCTTTTTCATTTAAAACAATGTTCTGAATAAACTCAAATTTGCCTTTTAAAAGTCTATACATTTTAACATCATCAGTTGCTACAACCATTTCTACTCTTGGACCAAAAACTACATATATCGATGCTACAATATTTTGTGCATTAAACTCATTTTTGTAAATACCATAAATCGATCCAACTGATAAATTAACATCAACTAAAGAAGAACCATCTAATGGATCATATGCTATTAAATATTCACCATTATCATTTAAATTTACTATTTCTTCTTGTTCTTCTGAAACTATAGCTTTTATAGATGGTACACCTTTAAAAATATCTTCAATAATCTCATCACTTGCAATATCAAGTTTTAACTGAGTATCACCTGTTGAGTTTTCTTGTTCACTTTTTCCAGTATCACCTGTTTCAATAAGATCTTTGATTTTTATACTTGCTTCTTCAATTGCTTTAATTATATCTTGCATTATTACACTCTTTTTGCGTTTTTATCAATCCAAGAGATTATCTCTTCTGGATTGTTTAAATCTAGTTTATAAATATTAGTAGGGATTTCTTTTTTATCAATAGTTTCATCACAAGCTATTGCATCAGTAAAAGGGAAATAAGACTCTTCCAATTTATCTCTAAAAATAGAAATTCTTGGTAAATCTAAAGTTTTTAAACCTTCTACAAGTAAATAATCAAATTCATCAAACATTGAAATTAAATCATCAATCGATGAAGTCTGCTTTTTAAATAGTGTTGTTCTTGTAGAACTCACTACAGCTACACTAGCACCTGTTTGACTGAATTTATATGAGTCTTTTCCAACTACATCAAAAACTGCTTTATCTTTTGGATCATGTTTAATGATACAAACTTTAAAACCTTTTTCTTGCAGCAGATTAGATAGTTTAACAATAACAGTAGTTTTTCCACTATTTGATGGGCCAGATAAAGCCACTACTAATCGTTTATTATTCATAGTGGGGATTTTATCCAAATTGTAGTTAAAGTATATTTAGATTGGTTTATTTTTTATTTAAGCAATAGTTATTAATAATTAATTGTGCTAAACCATCAATCTTACCTAAGTGAGGTAAAATTTCTATATTTGCATTATTATAAACTTCTTTTATTTTTTCTATTTCCATAGGAATATCAACTTTTACATGTTTACCTCTTGCTAGAAAATATGGTAAAATTTTGATTTTAGAGTCTAAATTATTTTTAAGGCAGCTTTCAAGTGAATCATAAATATTAGGTTCAGCTAATTCTAAAAAAGCATATTTAACTTCAAAATCATCGTCAATTAAACTTTTAATACTCTCACAAAATTTAATAATCTCTTCATTTGAGTCTTTAACTCTACTTCCGTGGGCTATTACTAATAATGTATCCATTTTAATCCTTTTTGGAATAATACAATATTTTATTGAAGTTTTATATATAAAATCTGTAAGTTAATTTCTATTTTAGATATTTAAAGTAAAATTAGTTTTCATATAAACTTGGAGAAAACATGTATAAAACTATACTAATAGCAACTCTTTCAACAATATTTATTGGCTGTACATCAACAAATGCATTAAAATATTTTGACGCAGATAAACAAAAAGCAAGAGCTGTTCAACATACAAAAAAAGCAGATATTATAGAAAACAATGAACAAAAAGTTTTATTTTGGGCTACATATTTAAATAATATAAAAGAGTTAGACAAAGAAACTTTTATTATTTCTACATATTTTATAAATCAAAAAATACAAGATTTTAGTGATTATGATTATAAAATAGTATTAAATGAAAATATTAATCCAATTAGTTTTGAAGAAATAAAAGAAGATAGTAAATATAATAATATACTTAAAAATAGATCTTGGGGAAAACACTATTTAGTTAAATTTGAAACTTTAAAAAAAGAAACAAACTTAACTATTGAATTACAAAATAAAAATGCTAAGGCATCTTTAAAGTTTGAAAAATAGAAGATAAACTCTTCTTATTTTTCTTATCTAAATAATTATTATATATATAATAATTAGCTAAAACTTTTTTACCATATTTTCTTGTTTCATTATAAGAAATCAATTCCATACTTAAAAAAGGTTCATACTTTTTATTTATCTTTTTAAATAATCCTCTTTCAAACTGAGTTCTTGTGTATCCAGCACCACCATTGTAAGCATACGCTATAAATAAAGGATTATTATTAAATTGCTTTTTTAAACTCTCTAAATGTTTATTTGCAAATTTTATATTAATTGCAGGAATAAACTGTTCATAAATATTATATGGCATATTTAGTTTTTTTGCTAAACTTTCTGATAAAAATGGCATGATTTGCATCATACCTTGAGCAGTAGCAAATGAAATTGAAGAGGGGATAAATCTACTTTCTTGCTTTCCTAAGGCATAAATCAATATTTGATTATCTAAACTATACTTTTGAACTTCTTTTCTATATGGTGTTAAAAAATGTTCAATTTTATAATTGTTAAATTTTTCAAGTAAAAATGCTAAATGAGGCTTAGTATCATCACTTGTAAATATTTTATTTTTATATTTTAAAAGTTTTTCTTCGTCTAAACCTTTTTTAATATCATCTAAAACTTTTATCCATTCAAATTGATTATGTATATCATAAGTACTCTTTTTATTAGATACTTTTATATCATAAAAAATATTATCAATATCTTTTTTTAAAAGTTCCTTTGCAAATAAAGAGTAAATATTAATATCCCAACTATTGCTTAACTCTTCTAATACAGCTTTATCTTTATTTACTTGATATTTCCAAAAAAGAACTTTGTCCTTATCCATTTTATAATAAGCTTTTTTAGAAGCTATTTCTAAATATTTCAAAGCCACTTCTTCTTTATGATGACTTAATGCATTCATTGCAAGAAAAAAAGTTGTTTGATGAGATAAATTTTTATTATCTTCTACTTGAAATAAAGACCTTTGAATAAAATTATATTTAGGATTAGGCACTGTATATCTAACAAATTTATTAAAATCTTTTTCTAAAGACAATTTATCAACAAAATCTTTAGGCATTGGATGATTTAATTCTTTTAATCTATACTGTTCACCCACATCAAAAAAGATTCTATAAAATCTATGGGGATAGGTTTTTAAAATTGCTAAAAAAGGTTGATTAGCAGCAATAATTTCTAAATCATTCATTAAAGTAGGGTATGAAGATACTCTTTTTATTGCTTCTTTAACATATGAAGTAGGTAATTTTGTAGCTTCTTTTAAAGTAAGTCCTAAAGCTAGACATCTGTCATCTTCTAAAAAAAGTTCTTTTGATGTAGCTCTATAACATTTTAAATCCTCAATAGGAATATCTTGAGTATATTTTTTATATGCCTTATTTACTCTACTTGATTTTCTTTTTGCTAAATCATAAGCTTTCTTTGCATCATCAACAGTAATATTATCTTGATTTAAATATTGAATAATAAAAAAATCTCTTGCATAAGATTCTGGTTTTTCTTCTAACCAAGAAAGAGTAGGCTTAAAATCTTTTTTTAAAAAAGGTGTTTCATTAGCAATAAGAGTAGATGAAGTTAAAGTAAAAAAACAAATTAGTGAAGTTGCTAGCCTTTTCATGATTAAAAGGCTAGACTTTTTAAGAATGTTTCAATAAATATTAAAGCAAAAATTAAAATGATTGGAGCTAAGTCCATTCCACCAAATACAGTAGGAATATATCTTCTAACAAAAGCATATGCTGGTTCTGTTAATCTATATAACATTTGAACTATTGGATTATATGGATCTGGCTTAACCCAAGTTAAAATTGCAGAAATAATAATAACCCATTTATATAAAAATATAATCCCTAAAACAACAGTAAAAATTGATGTTACAAGTGCATCTATCATTTTGCAATCTCTCCTATGTAATTTTTAATTAAAGGATAAATACTCTTTAATTTAGAATAATCATCTTGAGCAGTTAAAATAAAACTCAATGGCTTTTCTAAAGATTTGCCTTTAAATTCAGTCTTTTTAGAGACATAAACTATTAAATCATCTAGTTTTTCAAAGAAAGGTGCATCTTGAATACAAAGTTTTATTTCAACGAACTCTTTTTCATAACCTTCATAAGTTACTTTTTGAGCAAAAAGATTATCTACATTTGATTTTAATTCTTTTATAGTAGAACAATCTTCTAAGAAAATTTTACCAAGTTTTCCTAAATCAACGTCAGCATACCCTAAAATTTTTGATAATCTCATATCATCTAAAATTTCTAAGTGTTTTTTATTTATTTGCTTTAGTTTATCTAAATCAAATGAAATTGTTTCTTTTGAAATCTTTGTGATATCGAACCACTCAATAGCCTCTTCTAAAGTAAAAATCTCTTTTGGTGTTTTATTTCCTAATAAAACTAAATAGTTTGCGATAGCACTTGGTAAAAACCCATCTTCAATTAAAGTTTTGATTGATATTTCATCTGCTTTTTCTATTGTTGGGATATGAATATAATCTATTTTTTTATCATAAGATAAACATTTTCTAATATGTATTTGATTTGCTGTAGAACTTAAATACTCATCATTTCTAATAACTGTAGAAATATCCATTATCATATCGTCTACTGCACAAGCATAATCATAAGTAGGAGTTTTATCATGATTTAAAATTACAAAAGAGTCCATTTCTAATGGTTTAAATTTAAAATCCCCTTGTAATAAATCAGTAAACCTTATACTTGCTGAAGGCTCAACTACTCTTACAGTAAATGGTGCATTTGTATTTAAAACTGTTTCATCAGACAAAGTTTGACAAAAACCATCATACTTAAATGGTTTTCCTTCTTTTTGAGCTTCTTCTTTTAGTTCGTCAAGTTTTACATCACCACAAAAACAAGCAAATGCTTTTTTTTGTGCCATTAATTGCATTGCCATTTTTTGATGATATTTTAAAGAATCACTTTGATGAGCTGCTCTTGAGTAATCTATAGAGAATAGATTTAAAATTTCTAAAATCTCTTTATCTTTCCCTTCAATAACTTTATCTTTATCAATATCTTCAATTCTTACAACTAAATCTTCATTTTTTTGTTTTGATACTATATAATTAAAAATAGCAACTCTTAAGTCACTTAAATTCATACTTCTTGTTGGACTTGGTGCAAATCTGAACAAATCTATTTCCTTACTATTGCAAATGTTAATTTATTAATCTCATTATGAGATTTTATATAATCGTTTAAATCTTCAAGTTTAAGATTTTGAATCTTTTCTAACTCTTTTTTAGAGTAATCTTGAGGTAAACCTCTATAATAAAGAGTAAAAGCTCTATTTAATCTTTGTGCTAATGTTTCACTTCTTAAAGGTTCACTTCCTGTTAAAAAGTTTTTAGCTGCTTCTAACTCTTGGGCTGTTACACCTTTTTTTACAAAATCTTTTACTATTGATGATACAAGTTCTTTTGCCTCATTTGCAGTCTCATTCTTAGTTTGTAAATATCCTGTGAAATATGAGTGTGATTTATTAACTGAAATGTAACCATAAGCACTATAAGCTAATCCTCTTTTTACTCTTATTTCTTCCATTAACCTTGAACCAAAACCTGAACCACCTAAAATAAATGAAGCAACTTTTGCCATATATGAATCTTTATCTTTTGTTTCAACATCATAAGAACTACCAAAATAAATATAAGCTTGTTGTGTATCTTTTATTATAGTTTCTTCTTGAATTTTTGATTTAAAACTTACTTTCTCAAGAGATGGTTTTTCACCTTTTTTAAGAGTCTTTAATACAGGTTTTATTAACTTTTTAAACTCTTCATAATCAAAATCTCCACCAGCAACTATAATTAGCTTATTTAAAACTAAAGTTTCATCTAAAAACTCTTTAATATCTTTTAGCTGAATTTTAGAAATTGATTCAATACTACCTGAACTAGGGTTTTGTAATGAAGTATTTTTAAAAAGTGTAGCTTTTAAAAGATTTCTAGCTGTATAATCAAAATCATTCTCTTTTCTTTTTAATGCTCCAATTTGTATAGTTTTTAACTTATCTAAAACATTATCATCGAAATTTGGTGAACTTAAAAGTTGAGTTAATAAATCTATTGATTTATCACTAACATCTTTAATATTTGAAAGCTCAATTACAAATGTTTCAAATCCATTAGAAGCATTTAATGAAATAGCATTTTCTTCAAGTTTTTGAGCAAACTTTGTTGAACCTAATTGTTTTGTTCCTTCATTTAAAAGTTTAGAAGAAAGACTAACTAATCCACTTTTTTCTTTATCTTGAATATATCCTGAATCTTGAAAAACAAGTTGTAAGTTTAGTGTTGGCAAACTTTTTTGTTCTTCAAAAATCACAGGTATTTTAATATCATCTACTTTTATATGCTTTATTACAGCACTCATTAAACTCCCTTGTATAATCATTGTTGCTAATAAAAGTTTTGAAAATTTCATTAGACTTAATACCTTTCTAGTATCTCGTATGCAGTATTTCTTTTTGCAGGTTTTTCACCAACATCTTTAATCAATCTAATCATTTCTTCTTGATTCATTCTATTTGCAGCTCCTGCTGCTTTTACTACATTTTCTTCCATCATTGTAGAACCTAAGTCATTTGCTCCAAATTTTAAAGCCATTTGACCTATATAAGAACCTTGTGTTACCCAAGAGCTTTGCATGTTTTTAAAGTTGTCTAAATACAATCTTGAAACAGCAAGTAATCTTAAGTATCTATTTGATGATTGAGGTTTTATATTAGGTTGTTCTTTTGCTAATTGTGTATTTTGACCTTGGAAAGACCACATAATAAAGGCTCTAAATCCACCTGTTTCATCTTGCAGTTTTCTAAGCATTTCCCAGTGTTCTATAATCTCTTCATCTGTTTCAACAGTTCCAAACATCATTGTAGCAGTTGTTTTCATACCAATTGAGTGAGCAAGTCTATGAATTTCTAGCCACTCTTCTGAGTCCATTTTGTTTGGCGCTATTATATCTCTTACTCTATCAGATAAAATCTCAGCTCCAGCTCCTGGAATTGAGCTTAAACCTTTAGCTTGTAATCTTTTTAAAACTTCAAGCTTAGATATTTTTGAAACTCTTGCAATAAAGTGGATTTCAATAGCAGAGAAACCATGAATAGTAATTTGAGGATATTTTGTATGAATATGCTCAACTAACTCTTCATAATAATCAATTTTTAATTTTGGATGAACTCCACCTTGGAATAAAATTTGTGTTCCACCAATTTCAAGTAGTTCATCAATTTTTTTATCAATTTCATCAAATTTTAATACATACGAGTCTTCATCTCTTCCATGTCTATAAAAAGCACAGAATTTACAATCAACCCAACAAACATTTGTGTAGTTAATATTTCTATCAACTATAAAAGTTGTAACTTTATTTGGATGTAATTGATCTTTTTTTAAAGATGCTAACTCACCTAATTCTAAAAGTGAAGCATTTTGAATTAAATCTAATGCCTCTTCATTTGATATTCTTCTATTAATAATATCTTTATCTATTTTATTCTCAAATTTCTTAACCATTAAAAACTTGCTCCTAGTGAGAATTCAAATGATGAAGTCTCATCTCCTGCTTCATCATCAAGTGGTTGTGCAAAGATTAACTGTAGTGGTCCAACTGGTGAAATCCACTCAAGTAGGGCACCTGTACTTGATCTTTGTATATCAGTGAAGTCATCAACACCTGTCATACCATAATCATAGAATAATCCCCATCTCATTTTTGCACTATCAGATAATGGGAAGTTTAACTCTAAAGAGTTTGTCCATAACCTTTTATAAGGCACTTCTTTAATACCTTCATCATTACTTGGACCAAAAGCATATGATTTATAACCTCTAAGTGATCTTACACCACCCATATATAAAGAATCCCCTGGATTTAATTGACCTAAATCAGCTAAAACTTTTATTTGAGTTTTAAATCTAAAAATCCAATCAAGCTCAGTCATATCTTCAATAGAATGGAAATATTTAAATGATGTTGTTGATTTTAAATATTGAGAATCGCCACCAACCCCTGCAAACTCTAAAGAAGATGCCATTTTATAACCTTCTCTTGGCACATAAAAATCATCTGTATTATCAAAGTTCATATATGGAGTAATAGAACTTGTGATATATTCAGCATCTTGATAGTATTTGGGATTGCCATCTTTAGAAGTATCATCGTATTTATAATCTTCTTCTATTGTATCTAATCTATATCTTAATCCAACATACATATCTCTTACAACTTCTTTACCAACTGATAAAGAAAAACCTAAAGAGGTTTTATCTAAATCATAAGTATCTCTTGTAATTTCATCTTCACTATTATGTATTTCAAAATTACCATTGTAATCACTGTCATTAATAGCAGGGTTTTTTACATTAAATGCAAACTTACTTCTAGTTGCAGATAAATCAGCATCAACACCAACACCAATTCCTGAACCAAAAATACTTGAGTCACTAACTGATGCATTGATCATTAATTTATCGTAAGAACCATATCCTCCACCAACAATAATTGATCCAGTTGAAGTTTCAACAACTTTTACAAGTAAATCAATTTTATCTTCAGATACTCTTTTTTCTTCAATTTTTACATCATCAAAACTTCTTGTTCTTCTAAGTTTTGAAATTGAGTCTTTTAAGTCAGTAGCATTATATAAGTCACCTGGAGCTAAATGTATATTTCTTCTTACAACTCTGTCAAGTGTTCTTGAATTCCCAGAAATTTTTACATCGTTAATATAAACTTTATTCCCTGGAATTACATTAAAAATAACATCAACTGTTGAATCTTTTGTATTTTTCTTTATATCAAACTTAACTTGGGCAAAAGCATAACCTTGGTTAGCTACCTGAGTTTTGATGTAGTCTTGGTCAGCTCTTAATTTTTTAATATTAAATGTATTACCTATAATAAGATCTAAATTTTCTTGAAGATATTTAGGATCAACAATTGTAGAATCAACATAAATTTTTATATCATTTGTTGTGTATTTAGTCCCTTCACTAATAAAGAAATCTAAATTAGCTTGATTTGAAGCAAAATCAATATTTAAATAAGGTTTTTTAACTTGTGCATCTAAATATCCATTTTCAAAATATAGTTCATTAATTCTTCTTGCATCATATTTTAGTTCATCAACTTTTACTTCACCACTGTTTTGACCAAACCACCATGAAGCGAACTCTTTTTCATTATTTGCAGTTACATCTTCAAAATCATCACCATCAAGTTTATCAGCTCCATAATAGTTAGCTTTTTTAATAATGATTTCATCACCTTTATTTACATTAAAAGTAACTTTTACTGAGTTCTCGTTAAGTTCTTCTGTTTCAATCTCAACAACAGAGTTAATGTATCCTTCACTTTCTAAAAGATCAAGAATTACTTTCTTACCATCTTCTAGTCTTTGTTGTGTATACATAACACCTTTTTTAACTTTCATGAAATCTTTAATAGTTTCAATTTCGTTTTCTCTAGTTTTGTAACCTTTAATCTCAACTTTTGCAATAGAAGGTTTCTCTTTAAAAACTAATTCAATATTTCCATTATTATTTAAAACTATAATATCATCAAAGTAACCAAAGTCATAAAACTTTTTTATAGCATTATTTAACTTTTCATTATCAAGTTTATCACCAGCATTTAGGCCTAAAGTTTCATTTACAATTTTAGGCGATATTTTATTCAAATTTTTATATTCAATAGATTTTATCGTGTTTGCACTAAGTGCTGTTGCACACGCTAAAGAAAATAGTACTGCTTTATTTTTCACGACTTTCCTTAATTTCTTAATAAGGCAATAATATAGCTAAATATTGTTTAAGAATAATTTATAAAGTTTACATTTTTTTAAATGTAAAAAACTATAAAATCGCACTTTCTATTAACTATTAACTTTATATTTTTTTTATTTTCATATAAACTTTTGTAAAAGTAGGGCACAAAAATGACACAATTTTTTATATACTACCTATATAGTTTAACATGTCATAAATAGCATTTGTCATACCTCTTGTAAAACCTTTTCTTGAATCATATGTATATAAAGGTTTTTTATTTTGTTCTTTAAAATGAAAGTATAAATCTCTTTTAGAAATTTTTTTATTTATCTTTATTAGATGATTGCATACATTGATACCATATAAGTAACCTTTGTATAAACCTCTATAATAATAAAGCTTTTCATTATCGTACTCTTTGACTATCTTAGTACATCTATTTCGACAATAATTCTGAAAATCTTTTATTTCATAAATCTCTAAATATTTCATATTGTAATTATATTACATTTTGAAATATAAATCAAATATGTTTTTATAATATATTAATAGTATTTAAATATAATTATTTTATTTTTTAGGGGTAATATGGAAGATACTATTGTAAAAGCTGCGATTAAAGCACTAAGACTGTTAAATAGGCCTTCTTCAATAGAAGATATACGAAAAGTTATTGATGATAATAGACTTTATTTATTTGGTGCACAAGAAGAAAATATTGATTCAGTTGTTAGAAACAATATAGAAAGGTGTTCTGAAAATACTAATAGAAAGAATACTCAAAAAACAAAATACTTTAAAAGAACAAATCCAAATACTTATGAATTACTAGAATGGGAAAATGAAGTAAACTTCTATTGGGTAAATATTGGAAGATCTTATAAAGAAGTACTTGATAATAGCTTTTTATGGGCTCCTGCATATACTTATTTAAAAGATGGACAAACGAAAACTGTAAATGCAGGTTGGAAACATGTTCCAGAAGTAAGAAAAGGTGATGTTATCTTTTGTCAACATAAAAAAAATATTTGTTTTATAGCAGTAGCTAAAGAAAATGCTTATCCATCTCAACGGCCAGCAAGTAGAAAGTTTGAGAAATGGAAAAATGAAGGTTATAAAATAGATGTGGACCTAACTATACTTGATACACCTATTGATAGATCACTTTTTATAGATGATATAAAAAATATTTTTAATGATAAATGTTCTCCAAAATTAGTTGCTGATTCAGGAACTATTAGTCAACAATATTTAATATCTATTCCAAATGGTGCTGCAGCACTTATTTTAAATCATACAACAGAAAAGTCAATAGAAATTCAAGAAAATATTAGAACTAATAAATCAAGAAAAAAACCTACAGAAAGACAAAGAAAAGCAATCGTAAAAGCAAGGGTAGGACAGGGTATATTTAGAGAGGAAGTATTAGAACTTTGGAATAATACATGTCCAATTACTAAAATAAATAAAAAAGAACTTCTTATCGCTTCACATATAGTATCTTGGCAGCTTTCAAATGATGAAGAAAAACTTGATAAATATAATGGCTTTCCATTCTCTCCTGATGTAGATAAACTTTTTGATAAAGGATACATATCTTTTTCAGATGAAGGCAAATTATTAGTATCAAAATTCATTGACTCAAATGTTATACAAAAACTAGGAATAGATATAAATTCTAAAATTGTAGGTTTAAAAGAAGAACATAAAAAATATCTAGAAAGACATAGAAAAGAATTTAATTTTGTTAAGGTCGCGCATGACTAATAAAAAGACATTAAAAGAATTAGAAAAAGAAAATTTAGAATACAATAAATCTTTAAGAAAATTAGAGAAATTACTTAAAATAAAAAAAGACATACTTAATCAGGAAAAAAATAACTTAACAAATGAGAAACTAAGAGATAAATTAAATAAATTACTTGAATCTATTTATAGTACTACAGATCAGCTGGTTGAGATTAATGAAGAAAATAAATTCTGTTGTGATGATTTAATAAACTATTTAGAACATGAGAAAAAAGAATTGAAAAACAAATTATATGATTATAGTTTAAATGAAAAAGACTTTTATCATGTTAATGAAGAATATAAAAATTTAAAAAACAACTTTGATGAGATTTTTAATAATTATGAAAAAAATCTAAATGATTATGATCTCTTTAATAATTATCAAGAAAATTTAAAATATGAAAAATTATGTAATAAGCTAGCGAATAAGTTATTGTCTTTTTCTGAAAAATATAAAAGTTTAAGTGTTAAAAACTATTATATTAATAAAAGCATGAAACTTTCTCGGCATCAATTACAAAATATTAAAGGGTTTTACTTTCAACAATTAGAAGATATATATGAAGATATTAAATTAAGAAAGAGTTTTGATTGTTATAGTGATAAGTATTTGTCTCAAATATGGAGTCTCTTTATTCAAAAAAGTTATAAGTCTAATATCTGTATAGAAATTTATTTAAAAGATTTGAAACAAAATATTAAATTAACTAATATATTAAGTGACATTAAAACTTATATAACCTTATATATAGATAGATCAATTATATTAAATAATAATATAAAAGAAATAGAAAAAGAAAAATCAAAAACTTTTTATATGATTTATGATAATTATAAGATTGTAGGAAGTTTAATTTTGTCATATTCAATATTTCTGGGGTTTCTTTACAATTATATTTTATACAATAAGTATTTTGAATTTGATATATTTAATTTTGTTGATCCTTTAGATTTAATAATGAGTTGGATTTCAAATGATATTTTTATAGTATTTATTTTAGGTATCTTTTGTATGACTATAATAATATATTTTGTTAAAGATAAGCAAAATTTTGAAATAAACTATGAGAATAATATAAATAAGAGATTATTAAAAAACAAACATTTCTATTTTTCTATAGGGTTTTTTATTTTATATATTTTATCCATATTTTTACTTTATTATTTAATGGTAATTGAAAAAAAATACTCGTATAGCTTCTTCTGTTTCCTAGCTCATTTTATTTTTGGTTTATATTCAGTAGAGTTTTTGCCTTTAAAAGTGAATAAAACTTTTTCTTATATAAAATATATTTTTCTTGTTTCAGTATCAACGTTAATTGTTATAGGTCTATCACCAATTGTTTATGCACTCAAATTAATTAATGAGCACAATTTAAATAAAGTAAAATTGAAATTGGTTAGAAATATCGACTCTTTCAATAGTAAAGATAACTTTCAATATATAAGTAGTACTTCTTCTGTAAGTGTTTTTTTAGTAAAAAATTTTGATCATAACTATACAAGATTACAAGTATTTAATAATAGTGATATTTCAAGTATGTATTTTTATAATAATCTAGTGAATGAAGATTTAACTATAAATAAACAATCTATTTCCTTAAAAAAAGATAAATCAGAGATTTTTTTATTTACTTCTGGTTCAATAGAAAATGACAAACATATAAAAAAAGTCTCTACTTTAACAAAGTCTTTTAATTATAATAAAAAGTATTTCATTAAAATTGTAGGTTACTCTGATATAGATAATATTGAAAAAAGTAAGAATAAAATTAATGACAATTATTCTTTATCTATTGCAAGAGCAGAAAATATAAAGAAACATTTTGTTAATGAATTACTTTCTAAAGAATTGGATTTAGATAATTTTAGATTTGAAACATTTGGAATAAGTAACGAGCAATCTACAGGTAATTTAGCTAATGATAGAAAAGTGATTGTAGAAGTTTTTGAATATAGTTTAAAAAATAACTAAATATAATACAACTCATACATTTAAATATGTATGGGTTTATTTTTTAATTCTTTTATCAAGAAACTTCTCTTTCTTTAATTTATAAATCTTTCTTTGTTTCTTTACTTCAATATTGTAAAATCTTTTCTCATTTTCCAGCTTTTCTTTTAATTCTTTTTTTATAACTTTAAGATTGTAGTACTGTAATATTGTTATTGTTGTTAATAAAATGACTATAGTATAATAAGTGAAAGGATTAAAATAAAAACTTCCTAAAATGGCTAATGTTAAAATTATGGGAAATGCATTTTGGTTGTCTTTACTAAAAACAAGTATTGTAAAATTTTGAATAATTTTATTTGTTAAGTTAACAAAGAACTTTGATGTTTTAAAGTTAATAGATTCATCTTTTTCCTTTTTAAATTCTAATTCTTCCATTATTTTATAAAATACACTTGATATATATCTAATTAAAAAATAAATCCATATAATAACAAGTAAATCATTGAAACTTTCAATAAACTGTAGTTCCTTATTTAGATTAAATTCAATATTTAATATTTTAAATTCTGTAATATCTTTATCAGTTATTGCTAGAAGAAACATTAATACATTCATCAGCATTAAGTTTCTTCTTTGAGTGCTTAAATCATTTTTATCTTCCATTAATTATATTAATCTTCAAAAAGTTTAAATACTCCATAAGCTACAGCTCCAACTACAGCAACAGGTGCAGCAGCAGTAATTATTGCACCTGCAGCCATACCTCCTCCTACAGTTCCTCCTATTGCAGCTAACCCAGAAGAAATTGCTGCAGCTCCTGCTGTTCCAGATGCTCCTGCTACTGCAGCACCACTAGCTATATATGTTCCTGCTGTAGCAGACATTATTGTTGCAGCAGAACCACCTGTCACAGCTGCAGCAGTAACTCCACCTGTTAGTGCAGTAACTGCAACTCCACCAGCTGCTACTTTTGTTGATGTTTTTATCTCTTTCCCAGCTGTTGCTTTTACTGATGTTATTACTTTTTCTTCTTTTTCCATTTTTAATCCTTTAAATTTTAATAAACTATACAGTTAACCAAAGCACCAAATTGCTTTTTTCTGCATTTGATATGTACTTTGTCATTTTCTTTTGTATATCCAAGTTCTCTTTTACTTAGTTTCAAAGTAACTCTTCTAAACTCTTTACTATGAACTCTAACCCTGTAGTAATCTGAAAACTTTGTGATATTTAATACTTTTGCTTCAAACAATGAATTTACAATATCTCTTTTTTTATGAACATTTACAGTATGTGTTCCTGCAAATAAAAATGAGTTTATTAATACAATCATTATTAACTTTTTAATCATCCTAAAAACCTATATCCAAGTAATATTGTTGCTGTTAAAAAACCCAAAAGAAAAACAGTTAAATACCTTATCGATGAAATAAATATTTTATTTTTTATTAAATTCATATAGATTCCTTTTTATTTTCTTGCATCTTTTCTAAATGATGTAATGAATTGAAAGTATAAATATCCTAAAAACAATTTATTCAAAGCAAAGGCTATAAAGTTAGATTCTATAAACTCTTTATTCATATTTATAATTGACATATAATTAATGATTTTTGATAAACCTGTTTTAATATATGATTCATTAAATGTAATTACATTATAAAAAATGTCATAAAATGATTGGTTATGTATATACATAGCAGTAAAAAGACTCGTGCAAAATATCCAAAAAAATGCTAAAAACCACCATTGATAAAAGTTTGAACTCCATTGATGCAATTGTAAAGCCCATTTATTTGGAGAGTAAAAGGGTAAATTATGTTTTCTTTTTAATAATTCTAATGAATAGTATTTGTTAGCTTGAATTTTATTACCTAGCTTCTCTAATTGATGTTTTATTATTCTATAGGTTTCTTGAGAAACATTTGATTCTTTTTTTATTTCTATTCCATAAAAGTTTATCTCTTTTTCAATAATTGCAAGTTCTAAGTCAATCCCATTTTTAAAAACAGCATTTTTAAAATGACCATGCTCTTTAAATGTTACATATTCAAATATGACCTTTTCATTATAAATACTACTACCAAATAATACTAGTCCTTTGAATATACAACTTTTAAAATAAATCTCTTTTTTATCTTCTGCTAAAAACTTAGTTTTATAGAAATCTGCATCTTTTTCAAAATTTGTATTATATATTTCAAACTTTTCAATAGTTGAGTTGTGTAATTTAAAATTATTATAAAAATTGCTATTTATAATTTTTATATTTTTTATATCATTTTTTTTATCTTCTTGTTTATCTAAATGGTTAAATTTTGAGAAATAAAACCTTCCATAAAAATCACTATTTAAAATTTCAATATTTTTTATAGTATTATTATCAAAATTTATTTTTGTGTTATAGTCATTTTGATGAGTTTTAAGTATCGATGGGGAAATATTTTTATTTATATCTTCAAATTTTATTTTTTGAATTTTTGAATTTTGAATATCTATATTTAATGCAAGATTATTAATAAACTCTAATTCGTTAATTTTACAATTATCTTTAATTGTCAACTTTGAAATATTTCTAACTATATTATTAATTATAAATTTATTTATTTCACAGTTGTTTAATATAAGTTCATTACAATTGATATTAATTTTATTATTATCATAATATAAATCTAAACTTACACCAGTTTTATTTAGAATAAAAAAATCTTTATCGAAAATAATATTCTCTAATGTTAAAGTATTATTTTCTTTAGTTAAATTATTAGATTTATCAATACTCTCATTAATTAATTTTTCAAATTCAACTTTAATTTTTTGCATCTAGAACCTATTTTTTATTTGATAATACAAAAATAAAATAAAAATAAAATGAATTAATAACAAGATAAAAAGAGTCTGAATTGTATATTTTACAGGATTATGCAACATATACAATTATTATTTGATTATTGTTTTAGTTTTTCTGCTTCTGTTAGGTGGTAAATGTATTTGATTTGTTGTTCATTTAGTTTTTCTAAATTATTGATTATTTCCAATTTATAATCTATATTAGTTGTATTCACTTTTTCTGAATAAATTTCATTTAAATCCAGTTTTTCTGTAACACATAATTCAATAATTTCATTATTTGGTATTGAATTAGTCCTTTTTCTTTCACTAAATGTAGTTGCAGACATCTTAAGTTTTGATGCAAGTTCTTTATCAGTGCCTATATTAAGGGCTTTCTTTAGTTTTTTTACGATTATTTCAAATTTATCCATAAATTCTGTATTTCCTATTGACTTATATTCAGAAAATCTGTATAATTATCTTGTTCATTTATAAATTACATTTTAATTATGGGGTAACAAAATGCAATTCTTTATACAGTCTAACTTATTATTCTATCAAAATTATTCTAATAAACAAAGTCCATAGTCCTTTATGGATTAAATACAAAATCAAATAAATTTCAAAATTTCTGTTTTAGTGTGAAGTTTAGCCACAGCTTCAGAACCATTTAATGCCAAAAAATAGCACTTAAACTCTCTTCGAGTGTATTTGTTCAATACATTTTATAGTGGGTTTTCATGATTGTTCTCTCACTCGGCTAGGCACTTTACCCCGCCTAGTTCGTTAGTTTAAAGGGGTAATTAAATTAAAAATATTAGCAAGGGGTTAACATGCAACTAATCGAACAAGGTTTTGAAGTAAATTATACTTTACAAAAGATGGGACTTATCAAAGTAGGTGGTTCAGGAACTATGGATAATGGACACGCATATCCTGCAAGTTTAAAAATTAGAACTTCTAATTTAACTAGTGAATATGATGAAGAATTAGGGGAAGTAGATAGAGAAGAACTGTTAGAGTTTAAAATTCCTTGTGACACAAATGTACAAGCAGGGGAACTAAATAGACTTTTTAGAGATTTAAAAGCAAACGGAATAATCGTGCCTTTTAATGGTGGACTTCCTAGAAAATATCCTCAATCAGAATATGCAACTGTAACAGTTACAGATAAAGCAGATGAGTTATTTGAAAAATTAAAAAAGTTAAAAGCTCCAACTTCAAAGCCAAATGATAAATAAAAACTTGGAGTAAAGAACAATTGGGACGATTTTTAAATTATCGGGTAGAGATATAAATACGAACTTTATAAAACTCCTCCCGTAATTTAAAAATGTTCAAACAAACGAGAGTGCGTTTAGGGCAGAAACCAAATACCTAAACTAAACAAAAAGCTTACTAGAAAGCAAAGCAATATAAAACGATAGTTGCCTTGATGAAGTACATATCTTCTAGCTGTGTATTTCACAAATTCAACTAAGGCTCTAGGTTAGGGCAAACATAAAGGAAAAAAAGATGAAAGCTATATTCAAAGGTGGAAAAGCAAAAGTAGGTGCATTAATTGCAGCAGGTTTATTAACAGCTTCTCAAGCTCAAGCAGCATTATTACCAGTAGATGCTTCTATTGATATGACAGAGTTTATGGCAATTGCTGGAGTTATTGCTACAGGTTATTTAGTAATCAAAGGTGTACAAAAAGCACTACAACTTTTAAGAAGTGCATAAGATACTTCTTATCTTCCAAAATAGAGGTTAACCCCTCTATTTTATACCTTATCTAAACTAATAAAAACTTGATTTATATAAGTTATAAAGGATTTAAAATGACAGAGATAATACTAACTGGAAAACTAAAACAACATCTTTCAAGAACATCTTCTCAAAATAGCAAGATGTACCATATATACCAATTTGAAACTATGAATAACCATGATTATATTGAAATCATTGATGTATATTCTCAAAATCTAATACCTGCTGCAAAAGTAGGTGCTGATATAGAAATACCTGTTGTTGTATCTCTAAGAGATAACTCAATCTTATTTGAAGTTAAAACAAACAATCTAAAAGGCTAGATTATGGCAACTAAAGTATGGGGAGCACCATCACTAAGTGATGATATTTTTAATAACCTTTCTAAAACACATCATAAAGAAATAGAGTACACAAACTCTTTTTCTACTGATTATTTTAACTCTTTCAAGGCTGCTTTTAAAGGTGAAAAATATGAAAGACCTTTTGAAGAAAAACTTGTAAGAAATAATGATATCGACTATGTAGCAGAAACAAACCTTAATGATATTGCCTATGAAATGACAAATGAGTCTTTACTAGGTTATGACCAAGATGAACACGCAGAAAATCTATTTAATGATTTTGAATCATCTGATAACTTTGGTGATTTTGATACAGACTGGATTTAAAGTGATTTTACTTACTGATTTAAATATCTATTTCGCTTCTGTTGTTGTTTTCTACTTAGCAAAATTTGGATTTGTAAAAGCATTAGATTTACTAAAAAGGGCATAAAAATGAAACTATTACTATTAACACTTTTTTTCTTAGCTTCTCTAAATGCTGATATGCTTCTTAATAATGATAGATGTATTGTCGCTTATTCTACATATTCAAATGGTGCATATTATGAAGTGATTTATTCATCAAATCCTAGTACATCTGTAAAAACTGGATTATCTGTAAATACAACTCCTATTTCATCAGATATTTATATTTTAAAATATGACACAAATAATCAAGAACTATGTATTAAATCAAAAGCTAAAGAACTAGGAATGACAGAACAAGACTATAACTTAGTTATGTCAATAATAGGTGGCCTTTTTGGCATTGCAATCTTTTCTCAACTAATAAGGTTAGCATAATGCCAATACTAGATATACAAATAATAGCAAACGAAGCTGCATTTAATTACTTCGCAAGTATTCCAATGACACTAACATTATATGCACTTCCTATCTTTGCAGCTATTAGGTTAATGAGGTAGTTTTTATGCTTAAAAAATCAATATTTTTACTTTTATTAATTAATAGTTTTGCATTTTCATCTTGTCCTGATGGTCAAGAGTTAAAAGTAGATAGTTATGTAAAACGAGTAATGCATAAGAGCGGTAATACTGAATCACATTGTAATAGTAATAGACAAACTTATCTTTCAAATTCTAAATATTCAACTACTTCATGTACTTACTCTTCTACACTAGGTTGGAATTTCAAAGTTACATATTATTTAGTAATTAGAACTTGTCATGATATAGACGATGGACATGTAGAACCTGAACGACCTAGTTATATAAAACCTGAAACGAATGAAACTTGTGTTCTTGGTTTAGATGGTAGGTATACTTGTTCATGTTCTTCTAATCAAGATTATAAAATAGGTGTTTGTACAAACTTAGGTGCTGGTGAAACAGGTTTTGATAATGATGGTGCACCTATTTGTGGTGATGGCTATGAAATAACTATCATTAATGGTGAAAGCTTTTGTACACCAAAACAGGAAAAACCTGATAACTCATATTGTGGCTCAAGACAAAACGCACTTAATATTTTAGGTAATATATGTAAAAGTGGTGTAAATTCTTCTACTATTGCACCTGATACAAATGGTTGTTATAACTCATTGTCTTACTCTTGTGATAACGGTGAGATTGGTACTGTTGAAATTACTCAAGACTTTAAAACTGGTACAGGTGATAGTGGTGGTACTTCTCCAACTAGTCCAACAGACCCTGATACAAGTACGGGTACAGGTGGTACAACAACAGACCCAACAAATCCTAATCCAGATACAGGAACAAGTACAGGTGGAAGTACTGGAAGTATTGACCCAACAAATCCTGATGATGATAGAACACCTGCAACTGCTGGAACAGGTACTTCAACAGGTGGTGGCTCTACGGGTGAAGTTGATGAACCTGTAACAGATCATACATTTCCTAATGATGAAATAGTACCTGAGCCAGTTGATACTTTACCTGAAGGTAATACTGCTAGTAACTGTGATGAAACACAACTTACATTAACAGAAATGCTTTTATGTGAAATGAATGATAATCTAGAAGATACTGACGGTACTTTTCCAACTGCAGTTGATGATTTAAAAAAGTCTAATAATGAAGCCTATAAAGCTATGAATAATAACCTTATTGGTTCTAATAAAAGACTAGATGAACTTATAAAACTTGAAAGAAATAGTTTACAAGCTGAAAATAAATCAAATTCATTATTAACAGATGTTAAAGACTTATTAACACCTCCTGCAGATGGTGGGAAATCTGAACTTGATAAATTAGATACTATCTTAGATGATGAAACAAACTTTTCCGAAGATGTTGAACTAACAAGTGATTTAAAG
Source organism: Arcobacter pernae (assembly GCF_049472135.1). Classification (NCBI taxonomy): domain Bacteria; kingdom Pseudomonadati; phylum Campylobacterota; class Epsilonproteobacteria; order Campylobacterales; family Arcobacteraceae; genus Arcobacter; species Arcobacter pernae. Next base: position 427,556 of record NZ_JBMOVV010000001.1, on the reverse strand, counting down.
AATACTGCAAATGGATATTTTGAAAACTACTCTAATATATTTAAAAATCAATTATTAGACCTTTTTAGTACTTTCTTTTCTATTAATACATCAGGTGCAACAGCTCTTGGAGTTCCTTATAATTTTACCCTTGCAGGTAGAAACTTTACAGGTGTATTTTTAGATGAAGAAATGTTTAAACAATTACATATGGATAAATTAGCAAAGATAATTATATTTGGTTTCTCTGTTCTTGGATTCTTACATGCTTTTAGATTTGTAATAAGTTCAAAGGATAACTAATGTGGAATTTTCTAACTGGATTTTTTGTATCTATCTTTGAAAAGCTATTTTCTTTTATTGGTAAGTTCTTTAAAAAAGCTGTTATTACTGTTCCTGTAGTTGCATTTTTAATAACTTTAGAGTTTGTAATACTTGATAAAATCTTTGATTTAGTACAACCTTTAATACTTACTTTTCCTTATTTAAACTACTTAGTTTATTTTGGATTTATTCAAGGTATTCAAAACTATATACTTATTCTTATTACTGCTTATAGCTCTAAAAAAGCCCTTGATATTGCTAAAAGGTTTATCTAATGGTTGTGTTTGGTACAGGAGTAATGGGAGCAGGGAAGTCTTATGAAGCTATATGTAGAATATATGCTTACTTTGGTAAAGATTCTAAAACAAAAACTTACCTAAAATCTAAGTTCATTATCAATAAAGATATTAAATACCTAAGAACTAATATACCTTATAATAAAGATTCTTTTACTATTGAAAAAGATACTGATACTTCATTTAAATTTGAAAAGTTTTATGAAAAGATTCTGTTACTTCATGCTTACTATTTAGATGATAATGTATCTGAAAAAGAACTTGTAAATCATGCAAAAGATTTTGGAATAGCTGATACTTTCTTTGTAATAGATGAGTGTCATAACTACCTAGATAAAGCTGATAAAGCCTTATTATTCTTTTTTACTTATCATAGACACTTTCATTGTGAAGTACTTCTTATCACTCAAAACCTTTCATTAGTTAACTATAAATATAAAGGTTTTTGTGAACAGTTTGTAAGAGCCGTTCCTTCTACTTTTCAATTAGTATCAAGAAACTTTGTTTATAAATACTTTCCATCTTCAAGAATGTCTGCAAAAGAACTTTATAAAACAGAAAAAATTAAAAAGCTAGATATTGTATTTAAAGCATATACAAGTGGTGGTAAAGTTTTTACTAATAACGCTATTAAAAAAATATTAATATCTTCTGCAGCTCTTTTAGCTCTTGTAATAACTGCTTTTTATTTTCTTGTTTCAAATATGACACCACAACAAGAAACACCAAATATAAATGAAGTAAATAGTACACCTGTAAATGTACCAACTCAAAATAATAGTACGCTGCAGGACACATCACTACAAACTATAAAAGAAGAAAAACTATTTGATATTACAGATTTTGAGGGCTTTATTCTAATAAAACTAGTTTGTAATAAAACAAAATGCTTTAACTCTGACTTCTCTATGAGTTCTAAACTTTTAGAGGTCCTATATAAAAAGAAAATACTTGAGGTAATTAGCTTTACACCTATTACTAAAAGTAGTTACTCAACAACTGTTGCAACTAAACCTGCATTTATAAATCTATTTCAATACAAAGGGGTAAATGATGAAAAAGATATTAATGTCACTGATGATACTAAGTACACTTATTCTAGCAAATAATGATACAGATACTTTAACACTAAAGAACTATATAAAGCTTTTTTCAAACTTGCTAAATATAAATGTTTTAGTTCCAAAAGATTTAGAAGATAAAAAGATCTCTTTCTTTATAAATACAAAATTAGAAAATATAGAAAAAGACTTAGGCACTTTATCAGATGTTTTAAGAGCTAATAACTTAATACTTGTTAGAAAACCAAACTACTACTTAGTTACTGAAAAAAATGAGCTCTCATTAACTTGTACTTATGAAGTAAATAATTCAAGCTTTACTGATATAGAAAACTACTTTAAATTCCAAGCACTAAAATATACACTTTTTAAAGACACAAATGTAGTTTATTTTAAAACAAATAAAACATGTAAAGAGCATATTAAAAAACTAACTCTTATAGATAATGTACTTCAAAATATGGTTCTTAATATCTCAATCTTTCAAAACGATATGTCAAAAAACAATGAGAAAGAAGTTAAGTTTGATACAAAATATTTACAAATACTTAACCCTTTTACTGTTGCAGCTGATACAACAATAAAATATAGTAGAAATAGTTATGAATCATTTTTAAGATATGTAGATAAAAACTCTGATGTACAAATAAAGTCCTCGCCATCTTTAAAAGTCTTTAATAATAAAGCTCTTAATTTTAATTCGTTCCAAGAAATACCTTATACAAAGACAATAACTCAATTGGATAAAGATAATTCAAATAAAACCACAGAATCAACAGACTTTAAAAAAGTAGGTATCTCAATAAAAATTAAACCTAGATTTCTTAAAAATGGCTCTGTTTATTTTGATATGAATTTGTCATTTTCAAACTTTATTGATTTTGATAAAAAAGGTATTCCAACTACATACACAAATGATTTAAATACTAGTTTCATACTAAAAGAAGATGAAATGTTTGTTCTCTCTGGTTTAAACTCACAATCAAACAAAAATGTTCTTTCTTATCCGCTACTTTCTCAACTACCAATAATAGGAGAGGCCTTTAATGGATATATCAAAGAAAACAAAAAGTTCCACTTGTCATTAGTGGTTAAATTAACAAAAGGAGTTAATGATGTCAAAAACTAAACTAAGAATAAAAAACAAGTATAGAAAATCTTTTAGAACAGATTCAATTAAAATTCATTCATATTTTCATAATCATCTTGATGGGAATTTATTTCCTTTATTGATTCCAGATTCAGTAATTGAGATTTTAATAATTCATGGTTTAAAACAAATGTTTAACAAATTTACAAAGGATATATCATGATAAAAAAAATTAAAGACAATATAGCTTTAGCCAATAACCTGATTAGTTCAGTTGATTTTCCAATATCTTTACTTCCTTATGCAGGAGTTATTTTATCAATAGCAAGTGTTAAACAATCATTAGAGGCTTTTAAACAAATGGAAAAAGCAGCACAAGATGACCCAAGAACTGATGAAGAGTTTTTCCAAGATATAAAAAACGAATATTTAAATATGCAAAGAATAAGTGAACAAATAAATGATAATTTTTATGTTTTTACAGAAGAATTTAATCAAGAGCTGAATTTTAGAATTAATTACATTAATGAGTATATCTTCAAATTTGAAGATCAATAAAAATAGGTTTTAAATCTTTATTTTATAGGGATTTAATTAGTGAGAAGAACACTTTTTCTTTGTGAGCGAAGCGAACAAAAAAAAGTGTTCCTTGTCAAATTAACAAAAGTTGTCGTAAGAGGGTAAAAATGAAATATGGTATAACAACAAAAGATTTAGAAGTTATTCAAAAGAAACACGAAATACAAAGAGCATATCTAAAAGACAAATTCTTTATAGGTTCAACAGGTCAATATAAATCACTTTTAGATGTTTCTTTCTCAGCTAATCATTCAAGAAGATACTATTCAGAGATTATAAATAAAATAAATACAATGAATGAGATAGTATCAAGTGAGCTTGTAGAATATTCTAATATTTTTATAACAGCTACTTTAGATGGATATTATAGAGATTTTTTATATGGTAAATTTGATAAATTTTTTAAAAAATATAAAATATTAGATGAACAAAAAAAGATTTTACCTAATAATGATAGATTTGGTAAGTTACTAGATAAAGCTTATGAAGGTTTAAACTTTTCCATCAAAGACTTATACAATGTTTTAAACTTTCAAATATACAGATTTCAAAGTTCATCAAAATATAGAAATATCAAAAAAGCAGGATATAAAGCCCACTATATAAGAGTTGCAGAACCTCATAAAAAAGATGGTGTACCTCATATTCATATGATGTTATATGTTCCTGTACAGTTTAAGAATGACCTTTTAAAAGCTTATAGAGAGTATTTTCCAGCACCTCAAAATATTAAAAAACTAAAAAACTGTAAATTAGGTCAACTAAATGGTTTCCAATGGGATATTCAATCAGCTCCTGCATATATCTTAAAATATTTATTTAAATCATTTCTTGATGTAGAGAATGAAAGTGAGCTAGATGAATTACAATGTTGGTATATTAAACATAGAATTTTAAGAGTTGTTACTTCTCACTCTTTAGTTCCTGCATGGGTTTATAGAAAAACTGCAATCATTGAAAAAGACTGGCATTATCTAACAGATATTATAAAAACTGGCATTGCTTCATGGAATCAAGAGAATGACTATTTTATGTTTCAAGATGAACAAGACAGGGTACTTAGATACCATAACGGTACTTACGAGGTTTTTAACAAAAATAAACTAATTAAATCATTTGGAAAAAAGAAAGATACCATTTCTAAAGATAAACCTTTTAGAATTGATTTAAAACTAAAATATAAAAAGAAAATTAGAAATCCTCATGTTATCGTTGATGGTGTTGATTATGTAAGTATAGATAATAAACTAAAAAAATTTAATCCAATCCCTATACCATCAAGAATGACAAATAAAATATTAACTGATTACTTCAATGAACTTGATAATAAACCAATAGATCAATTAAATATACCTCATTACAAAGTAACTAAAAATGAAATGATTAAAAGAGGGCTGTTTAATAATAAAAAACTTGAACTAGTTAACGGAAACTTTGAACTTATAAACTCTATGCCTTATGAAACATTTGAGACTATAGAGTCATTAGGATTTTAAGATGTTAAAAGAACATACACTAAAAAATGATGAAACTACAATCTATTACATTTTAAAAGACAAAATAGTTTTTCAAATAAGAAAAATAAGACTTTCAGAAAATGCAACATTTGTATTTTTTGATTACACATTTAAAGAAACAAAATTTAAAAGCTTTAAATCTATAGATGAAGCAAAAGAACATCTAAAAAGTAGATTTGAACAATATGTAAATAAATTTAATAAAATAAAAGGAGATACTTAGAATGAATGTACCATATGAAAATTTAGATCTCATACCTTTACTATTAACTAAAATTGAAAAAATAGAAGAAAAAATACAAGAGCTAAATAATAAAGAAAAAGAGATTGATTTGTCAAAACCTACAAATGTTGCTAAATATCTAAAGATATCTAATAAAACTTTATACAATATGATAGAAGAGGGTAGATTTAAAAAAGATATACACTATAAAAGAGTACTTAATAAAAATAGTACTAGAATTGTATTTATAGAAAGTGCGATTAGAGATAAAGGTAAACATGACTTTTTATAATCGTAAATCAAAAAAATATCCTAAAAATGGCCTTTTATATTATAGGCTAAATGGAAATCGTTTCAGTACAGGCTTGGAAGATACTCCAAAAAATAGAAAAAAAATACAAAATTATCTTAAAGATGATGAGTTCTTATTAAAACATACTGTTAAAAAAGATAAGCACCTTTTTAATGATCTTATCATTAAAGCATTAGCAGAAAAAGAAAAAGAGATTAAACATAATTCTTATGATTGTTATGAGTCTTGCTCAAATATATATACTCTACCATTTTTTAAAGATATATATGTTGAAGATATTTCACCTCTTTTAATGAAAAAATATTTTAATCTATTTGATAATAGAAGTAGTTTAAATAGTTCATTAGTTATTGTAAATTTAGCCTTTGAAAATGCAATTTTACAGAATTTTATAACACATAACCCAACTAAAGATATTACAAAACCTAAATTTGAAAGTGATTATAAACCTAATCCTTTCAATTTAGAAGAAATAAGTTTAATTCTAAATGATGATAATTTTTATAGAAATATGTTTTGTATAGCTTTTTATACTGGTATGAGATTTGGTGAAATTATTGCTTTAAAATGGTCTGATATAGATTTTGTAAATAATAAGATTTCAATATCTCGTAGAAGATATAACGGTATAGAACAAAAAGCAAAAACAAAAGCTTCAAATGCAGTTATTGATTTACCATATGAAGCAAAAGAGTATTTTATTAGTCAAAGGTTAAGAACTGGACTAAAAGATTATGTTTTTTATTCAATTAAAGGTAAATTAATTAATAATACATCAACTATTAGTTATTATTTCAATAATCTTTTAAACAAGCTAAATATTAAAAAGCGTGGAATACATCAAATAAGACATACATTCGCTAGTTTAAAACTTTCATATGGTGAAAGAATAGAATGGGTATCTTATATGCTAAGACATGAAAATATTACAATAACTCAAAATATTTATTATCAATGGATTCCACAAAAAGAAGAAAAGAGAATTATAATTAATCTAATTGACACAAAAAAAGCACAATAACTATATATTTCCCTTAAAATCGTGTTTTTTCTGTAAATATTGTTTATATAAATATTAAGATATAATCTCGAAATTATTAAAATTAAAGGTACAAATTTGAATATAGGAATTGTTGGTTTAGGACTAATGGGTGGTTCTTTTGCAAAGGCTGTAAAAAGATATGCAATAGCCACAAAAGTATACGGTTACGCAAGAAGTGAAAAAACAAAAAAAGAAATAGCAGAACTAAATCTTGTGGATGAGTTGGTAGATATTAAAACATTGAAAGAAAAGTGTGATTTAATTGTTTTAGCAATACCTGTTGACAATATTATTTCAATACTTCCTGAATTTTTAGATATTAAAGATAATACAACTATTATGGATTTAGGTTCTACAAAAGATTTTATTGTTAAAAATATTCCAGAATCTATTAGACAAAATTTTATAGCAGCTCATCCAATGACAGGAACAGAAAAATCTGGACCAAAAGCTGCTATTGATGATTTATATGAAGGTAAAACAGTAGTTTTATGTAATCTTGAAGATAACGAAAACATTCATGTAAATAGAGCATTTAAAGTATTCCAAGAAATTGGAATGAGAATTGTAGTTATGGATGCAGATGAACATGATATACATGCATGTTATATGTCACACCTACCTCATGCTATTTCATACTCACTAGCAAATACAGTTATGGGTCATGAAGATCCAAAATCTATTATAGCACTTGCTGCTGGTGGATTTAAAGATATGAGTAGAATAGCAAAATCAAGTCCTGAAATGTGGACAGATATTTTTAAACAAAATAGAGAAAACCTATTAAAATCTATTGATTTATTTGAAGATCATATGAAAAAAGTAAGAAATATGGTTGAAAATCAAGATTATGATGATTTAAAAGAGTGGATGAAAAAAGCAAATAGCTTACATGAGATACTTTAAAAAAGTATCTCATCATTCCGTAATTAATTTATACTATTTATAGCTTCTTGAACTTTGATTGCTTGATGGTGTTCTTTTACATCATGACACCTAATAATAGAAGCTCCATTTTCTATAGACTTAAGATGAATTGCTAAAGTTCCTGGAAGTCTTTCTTCTATTTTTGAAGGAGAAATTAAATCAATCATTGATTTTCTACTAGCTCCAATTAATAATTCATAACCAAAATGTTTGAAATGTTCTAAGTTATTTAATAAAGTAAGATTATGTTCCAATGTTTTACCAAAACCAATCCCAACATCTAAAATTATGTCATTTACTCCAAAAGAGTTAGCTTTTTGTATTTGAGTTGCAAAATATTCATCTAAATCTATCATTACGTCTTTATATTCAGGATTATTTTGCATTGTTTTAGGATCATTTTGCATATGCATAATTACAACTTGAGCATTATATTTAGCACTTATTTTACATACCTCATCATTTTCTAAACCTGTAATATCATTTACTATTTTAAAACCTTTATTTAAGACATAATCAATAACCAAAGGCTCATAAGAATCTATAGAGAACTCAACTTTTTCATAATACTTGTTTTCATAAATAGTATCTACAATATCTTTTAATCTCTCCAGCTCAACTTTTGGTTCAACAGCTACACTTCCAGGTCTTGAAGATACAGCTCCTATATCTATAATATTAGCACCATCTTCTATCATTGATTCAATTTTTTGGCTTGCTTGTTTTGAACTAAATCTACTATCTTTGAAAAATGAGTCTTCATTTGCATTTAAAACACCCATGATTTTAGTCTTATACTTTTGCTCTTTTATATACTCTTTTAGACTTTTTGCTAGATCTTTTAAACCAAAAGGTTGAGCTAACTCTTTTCTTGATAAAAGTTCAAAGTGTTTTGTAGTACCCAATAATATTCCATCAACATACTTTTGCTTTGCTGTAATAACACCAGTTGGAACAGCTAAATCTGCACCAATAGATAAAGCATCTTGCTTTAATATATTTGCTGCGCCAACATGCATTTGTTTTATATATAAAGTATGAAGTTTTGCTTTTTTAGAGAGTATATTCACTCCGCCTTTATCACAATTTAATTGTGCAAATAGTTTTTTAGCATCATTTATTGATATTTTGTATGTTTGCATACAAATCCTTTAAAAAGATTTTTTTTGTTTTGATAAAGATAAAAGTAGGGTAGTTAAAACATTAATAGGTCTAGCATTAAGTTCTATTAGTTTTATAGATTTTGAAAATATATTTAATTGAGCTTCATCCAGTAAAATTTGTTGTTCTTTTACTTTTAGCAAAATTGATTCAATTAAATCTTTAGCTTCATTTTTAGAAATTTTTTGATTTTGTTTTAAAAAATTATACATATCTTTTAAATCAAGTTTTGCAATATCTAAAGAAGAAACTTCTTTTGCTATAGATTTTTTTAAATACTTATAAGGCATCCTAGAATAAATCGTAGGCAGTATTGATGACTTAGAAGTAGTTATTAAAATAAAAACAACATTTCTAGGAGGTTCTTCTAAAACTTTTAATAAAGAGTTTTGTGCTTCATTTCTAAATACTGAACCACATAAAAATATAAACTTTTTTTCATTTGAAGCTATGTAAGCTTCTTTAATAGCTAAATTTGCCTGTGCAATTAAAAACTCATCTTTTTCCTCATTTTTAATTATCCTAACAAGATGTTTTGGATAAAAAGGAACAAGCTCATTTAGAGTAGCTTCTAAATCATTAACTATAAGTATAGTTGAGTTTTCAATTATTTCAGTAATCATTAACTTTAATTTTCCACATTTATTTGTGCGAATAGTGCTGCACTTACTGTTTTATTATATAATCTAAACATTTGCAGTAGTTTCATATCTAATGCTTCGTCAGTACTTCTTAGATTAAAAGCATCTTGCTTTTCTTCATCAAATAACCATAAAAATGAGTTTTTAGAAACCTTTGGAATTATTGCTCTTGGATCTTGGCTTTTTCCAATATACCAAAATACATACCCATTAGGAAAAGAGATATTTAACATATCTTTAATATATGCAATATCATCATCTGATTTTATATTATCTATATATTTATAAAATGATTTAAAATCATAAAAAGGCAAAAATGGTCTATTTAACTTAGGAGAGTTAATGTGAGTTAAAATATACTCTAAGTACCATTCTCTTTCATTATCAGTTAAAACAATTACTGAACATCCTTTTTCTAAAAGATTTACAATATTCTTTGATACTAAAGGTGTCCATTCATACTTTTTTTCTTCCAACCAAGGAGAGATAAGTCTATCTTCCCTAATTGAATCAACTGTCCAGTTTAAAAACTCTTGCACTGTTATTTATCCAGTTCGTATGCTTCATGTAAAGATCTAACAGCTAGTTCTGCATATTTTTCTTCAATTATCATTGAAATTTTAATTTCAGAAGTAGAGATGATTCTAATATTGATATTTTCAGATGCTAATGTTGAGAATGCTTTAGAAGCAACACCTGTGTGTGATTTCATACCAACACCAACAATTGATACTTTACAAATTGAGTCATTGTAATCTATATTTTGTGCATCACCCTTAAATTTTTCCATAACTTTTTTACAAGCTTCAAAATCTGTTGTTGGAATAGTAAAGTCTAAATCAGTTGTTCCATCAACACCAACTGTTTGAACTATCATATCAACATTAATATTACTATCTGCAAGTGAAGTAAAAATAGCTGCTGCGATACCTGGTTTATCAGTTACACCATACATTCCTACTCTTATTTGATTTTTATCTAAAGCAATACCACTTACAACTGGTTTTTCCATAATATTTTCTTCCTTTGTTATTAATGTACCTTCAACTTCAGGAGTGAAGCTACTTCTTGATACTAAATTTACGTTTAATTTTTTTGCCATTTCAACTGATCTATTTTGTAAAACTTTTGCCCCTAAACTAGCTAATTCTAACATCTCATCATATGAAATCTTGTCTAGTTTTTTAGCTTTTGGTTCAATTCTAGGATCAGTAGTATAAATACCATCAACATCTGTATAAATCTCACAAACATCTGCATTAATTGCTCCTGCAATAGCAACTGCAGTTAAGTCACTTCCACCTCTACCTAAAGTAGAAACTCTATTTGTGTCTTGTGCAACACCTTGGAAACCTGCAACAATAATTACATTACCATCACTAATAGCATCTTTCATTGATTTTGTATCAATAGCTTCAATTCTAGCTTTTGTGTGAGCATTATCAGTAACAATACCTGCTTGTCTACCACTCATAGAACAAGCTTTGTATCCTTGTTCATTTAATGCAATAGAAAGTAGGGCAGATGTAACTCTCTCTCCTGAACTTAAAAGCATATCCATTTCATCAGCCTTAGGATCATTAGAGAAACTATTAGCATATTCAATTAACTTATTTGTTTCACCACTCATAGCTGAAACTACAGCAATTACGTCATGACCTTCGTCTTTAATCTTTTTAATAATATTCGCAACGTTTTGAATTCTATCAAGTGTTCCTACACTTGTTCCACCAAACTTAAGTACTTTTAACATCTAACTCTTTATCCTTCTTAAATATAACCTTCATTTCTAAAATATTTTAAAACTTGTTTATAAACAGTTCTTTTAAAAAAGGTTATATAATCGTATATATTTTTTGTTGGTACAAATTTATATTCACTAAACTCAGGAATTTCTGTATTTATGTCTATCTTTGCACCTTTTTTTAGTTTTACTAAAAAATATTTTTGTATTTGACCATCATAAGGTTGCATTTTTTTTGCAATTGCAGGAGGGAACTCATAAGATACCCATTTTGGATACTCTGCAATAATCTCTACTTCTCTTGTGCCTATTTCTTCTTCTAGTTCTCTAAATAATGCCTCTTTTGCACTCTCTCCATCATCTATACCACCTTGAGGAAATTGCCATGCATTTTCTACATCAGTCCTTGAAGCAATAAAAATTTCACATGTATGAGGGTATTTTGCTGATAGTACAATTGCTGCTACGTTCGGTCTAAAATTTTTGTTCTCATTATTTGTTTTTTTCTCGTTTTTATCAGTCATAAATATATTTTCCCTTATAATTAGCCCGATATTATATAATTACTAGGATTAAAAATTGCTTTTATACATACACATACCATTTTGTGACAGTAAGTGCTTTTATTGTGCTTTCAACTCCTATACAGATAGGTTTCACCTAAAAAAGGAGTATATGAAGGCCTTAAAAAAACAATTAAAACATGAGTTACAAAATTATGTTGATAAAAATAGTAAAGAAATAGAAACTGTTTTTATTGGAGGAGGAACTCCATCAACAATAAAATTCCACGAATATGAAGAGGTTTTTGAGTTAATAAAACCTTATTTAAAAAAGAATGCTGAAATAACAACTGAAGCAAATCCAAACTCTGCATCCTTTGAATGGCAAAAAGGAATGTATGATTTAGGAGTAAATAGAATTAGTTTTGGAGTACAAAGTTTCCATCAAGATAAACTAAAGTTTCTAGGTCGTTCGCATAATAGTAAAAGTGCTATAAAAGCTATACAAAATGCCAATTGTATAGGTTTTAATGGTGTTAATTGCGATATTATATATGGTGTACAAGGAGATACTCTATCTTCAATGAAAGAGGATTTTGATACTGCTTTTTCACTACCTATAACTCATTTAAGTGCATACTCTTTAACTATAGAAGAAGGTACAAAATTCTTTGATAGAAGTAGTGTAAAGATTGATGATGAAGAGTTATCAAAAGAGATTTTTGATTATATTCATTCAAAAGGTTTTAAACAATATGAAATCTCAAATTTTGCTAAAGCTAAAGAGTTTGAATCAAAACACAACTATGGTTACTGGGAACATAAAGAGTATTTAGGTATTGGAGCAGGAGCTGTTGGTTATTATGAAAATAAAAGAAGATATCCAACAAAATCAATTGAAGAATATATTGAGAATCCACTAAATATTGAACTTGAAGAGTTAAGTTTAGATGATATAAAAACAGAAAAAACTCTTTTAGGATTTAGATGTTCAAATGGTGTTGACTTATCAATATTTAACGAAAATGAACTTGAGAAAATAAAAGACTTATTAGAGTATGGTAAACTTGAGAGAAAAGAGAATAGGATATATAACATAGAGTTTTTACTTTCAGATGAGCTTGCTTTATATATTTTAGGGTAATAAAAACTGTTTTTACTATAATTACAAGTTTTAAAGGATTGAAAAATTATGACAATAAAAGAAACTATTAAAAAATACTCTTCAAGATTGAAATATGTAACACATATTCCAGCTAAAGAAGTAGAGATATTAATGATGCATTTATTAGATAGAAATACTATTTGGCTTCATTTAAATTATAATGAAGAGTTTACAAAAGAAAAAGAGTTAGAAAAACTAATCAAAAAAAGAGAAACAAACTATCCAATAGAGTATCTAATAAATAAAGCCACTTTTTATGGTGAAAACTTCATTGTAAAAGATGGTGTATTAATACCAAGACCAGAAACAGAAATTCTTGTAGAAAATGCTGTAGAAATTATAAAAAAAGAAAATAGAGCTTTTAAAGTATTAGAAATAGGAACAGGTTCTGGAATAATTTCAGTGATGTTAGCCTTATTAATAGAAGATATTTCTATAATTGCTGTAGATATAAATGAAAAAGCAATTGAATTAGCAAAACAAAATGCAAAGAAACATAATGTTGAACATAAAATAGAGTTTAGACTAAGTAATCTATATGAAAAGGTTGATGAAAATATAGATATGACTATATCAAACCCTCCATATATTGCAGATGATTATAAACTTCCTGAAAATGTAAAATATGAACCCTCAAATGCATTATTTGGAGGAAAGATTGGAGATGAGCTTCTAAAAGACATAATAGATGAAACAAACAAAAGAGATATTGAGTATTTATTATGTGAAATGGGATATGATCAAAAGAAACCATTAGAAGAGTATTTCAAAAAGTTTAATATTAAAGAATATAGTTTCTATCAAGACTATGAAAAGTTTGATAGAGGTTTCACAATACAATTTAAAAAATAAAAGGAGAATAAATGTTTAAAGATTTTAATTTAGAAAACTTAGAAGATTCAAAAAATATATTAGAAAAACTACTTAATGAAAGTAGAACAAAAATAAATGACTTATTAAATATAGAAGAAAAAACATATAAAAATTTTGTTACACCATATCAAGAAATAGGGGAGAGTATTAATGATTTTTTAACTCCTATTTTTCATATTGATTCAGTAAAGAACTCAGAAATAACGAGAAAAGTATATGAAGATTGTCTTCCTATCATCTCAAAGTATGAAACTGAAATAGGTCAAAATGAAAATATTTATAGTGCTTTAATAGATATACAGTCTAAAGAAAAAAGTATATTAAGCAATATACAATTAAAAGTTTTAGAAAATGAAATTAGAGACTTTAAATTATCAGGTTGCCACTTAGATAATAATAAAAAGAAAAGACTTGAAGAGCTTAATTTAAAACTAGGAGAACTATCACAAAAGTTTTCTCTAAACTTATTAGATGCTACAAATTCATGGGAAATGATAATTGAAGATTTTGAAGATGTAAAAGAGATTCCAAAATCAGATTTAGAATTAGCAAAAGTTGAAGAAGATGGAAAAACAAAATATAAATTTACTTTACAAATTCCATCTTACTTAGCATATATTACATATGGTACTTCTAGAGAGAAAAGAGAAGAGATTTATAAAGCTTATTGTACAAGAGCACCCCAAAATGGAAAAATTATTGAAGAGATATTAGAACTGAAAGATGAAAAAGTAAAAATTTTAGGTTTTGATTGTTATGCTCAATACTCTTTATCAACAAAAATGGCAAAAACAGAAGAAGAAGTTGTATCATTTTTAGAAGAGTTGGGTCATAAAGGAAAAGCTAAAGCAAAAGAAGAGTTAGAAGAGATAAAACAAATAGCTTTAGAAGATGGTATCTCTAATGATGAATTTAGATCATCAGATATGGCTTATTACTCAGAAAAATTAAAGAAAGCTAAATATGATTTAGATGAAGAGTATTATAGACCATATTTTGAACAAGAATCAGTTCTAAATGGTTTCTTTGATTTCTTAAATAAAATCTTTGATATTAAATTTGAAAAAGTTAATGCCCCTGCTTGGGATGAAAAAGTTAAAGTTTATAATATAAGTTCAAATTCAGAACTAAAATCTAGAATCTATTTAGACTTAGAAGCAAGAAAAGATAAAAGAGGGGGTGCTTGGATGAATAACTGGCATTCACACTATACTGATTCAAAAGGTATAACTCATCTTCCTACTGCTTATATTGTATGTAATTTCCCACAATCAACTGAAACTACACCATCACTACTTAGACACTCTGATGTTGTTACACTATTTCATGAGATGGGACATGCTCTACATCATTTATTAAGTGAGGTTACTGAAGCATATGTAAGTGGTATTTCAGGTGTTGCTTGGGATACTGTTGAATTTCCATCACAATTCTTAGAGTATTTCTCTTATGATAAAGATATTTTAAAACTATTTGCAAAACATTATGAAACAAAAGAGGTTTTAGATGATGCAGCTATAGAAAGAATAATCAAAGCTAAGAACTTCCAATCATCGTTAGCATTAGTAAGACAAGTTGAATTTGCACTGTTTGATTTTAAAGTACATCAAAAGCTATACAAAACTGAAGAAGAAGTTCAAGATGTATTAGATAATGTAAGAAAAGAGTTTGCTGCAATTACACCACCTAAGTACAATAAATTCCAAAATGGATTCTCTCATATTTTTGCAGGGGGATATGCTGCTGGGTACTATTCTTATAAGTGGGCTGAAGTTTTAAGTGCAGATGCATTTTATATGTTCTTAGATTCAGGAAATGTATTTAACAAAGAGCTTGCAGTTAAGTATAAAGATACAATATTAAGTAAGGGTGGTTCAAAAAATATGGATGAATTATTCTTTGATTTTGCACAAAGACAAGCAAGTGTTGATTCTTTATTAAAAATTGATGGAATTATTAGCTAAAATTTGCAATAATACACTTTTAATTATAATACAAACAAGGATTTTATAACAATGACAAATGCAGAAACAATTTCAAAATTAAACAATGCTTTAAATACACTAATAAATGCATATGAAGAGCTTCAAAATGATAATGAAAATTTAAAAAATAGAATAACTGAATTAGAAGATGAAGTTTTAGAATTAGAGTCTGCTAAAGAAGAATTAGAGTTAAGTAAAATGGAATTAGAGAGTAATTTAGAAGAGTTCAATGAACATAAAGAAAAAGACAACTCAAATATTTCATCTATGTTAGGAAAAATTGAATCTTTATTAAACTCAAAAAGTGATGATGATAACGATAAAGACAAAAAAGATGAAAATTCTACAAATAACAATAGTTCAAATAATTACAACAATAACTCAAGTAGTTTTAACAATAAACAAAACACACAACAAGATAATGATAAAGATGAAGAAGAGGGTGAATCAAATAATAGTGCCTTAAGCTCCTTTGATAATCTTGGCTTAAAAGTGGAAGAGCGTAAAGAAGATGACTCTAATGACAATAAAATTGATTTGAATAGAATGGCCTCATTGTTAAATGGATTTAATAAATAAATTGAAAAGATAAAATGACAATACTATTAAATAAAAATTCTTTGTATAATACTTTTGGAGTTAATGACTTCAACTGCCTAGAAGATGCCGTAAATAATATGGCACCTTCAATGGTAGAATACTATCTTACGAACTTAAGCGAATATAGCGAAGATGCTTATTTAAATAAATCACAAATCGAAAAAAGTGTTTACATAGGGGATTATAGTTTATACATGGATTATAGTGATAATATATATTTAGAATTAGACACACAAAAAGAAAATCCTTATGAAACAGGAAGTTTTTGGTAAGCTGCAATCTATTAAAGAGGTAACCAAAAGCATAAATATAAAAGTTTGGAAATTATAGTTTCCAAAAGTAAAATATTAAATTAAAGGTATATAGTGAAATATCCATTAGATTGTGAAACAACATTTAGTGATACTTATTTATTCTGGTTATCAAGGTTTATAAGAAGTAAAATCACAAGTTTATCTAATAGACAAGTTAAAGATAAAGATAGATTAGCCATAATTCTAAAAGAACTAATTACTGGATATAAATCTATAGATGATTTAAAACTTACAGTTAAAGAAGTTAGGAATATTGGGATAAATAGTATTCATGTATACTATATACCCCTTGAAAAGCTATACAGATTTATGATTAACTTTGGTGCTTCTTCAATGAAAGAAATTGATGAAGAACTGTTAAGTGATTTCCTAGCAACTGAAACAAGTAGATTATCAGATGCTACAAAAAAAAATTATAGAATAAGCCTTGTTACTTTTTTTGGTTATATCGATAAACAAAATGAAGAAGATAATAGCTATGTTTATAGATATGGAATTGAGCTTAAAAACTGGGGTGGATTATCTGGGAAAAGTGGTACTAAACTGCCCTCTTTCATGCAAAAAGATGAAGTTAAACGATTTATTGAAGGTATAAACGAGTATCCTTTTAGTTCAAAAGTTGCAGCAAGAAATAGACTAGTAATAAAAACTATTCTTTATACAGGCATTAGGGTTAGTGAAGCTATAAATATAGATTTAAAAGATTTCAACAAAGATGGTGATGCATATATTATACAAGTAAGAGGAAAAGGAAATAAACCTAGAGTTGTAATGATAAAAGAAAATATCATAAAAAGCGATTTAAATGAATGGTTAGATATAAAATGTTGTGAAAATAATCTTTTATTTTGCAATCAAAAAGGAAAAGCTTTAAGCCAAGCATATATAAGTAGCATTGTAGAGAAAATTCTTCTTAGTGTTGGAATAAGAAAAGAAAAGAATGGGGCACATATGTTAAGACATACTTTTGCTACCCTACTTTATCAAAAAAATAAAGATTTAATTTTAGTGCAAGAGTCTTTAGGTCATGCAGATATTAATACTTCAAGAATTTATACTCACTTTGATAAAGATAAACTAGAAAAAACAACTGACATTTTTTAAATAATATTAAATAGTGTAATTTATTTTATAAATCATTAAAATGTTTTACACTATTTCTTCCATTATTTTTTACATAATATAATGCATCATCTGCTTCTTTTATGATTCTATCTAAAACATCATCAACATTATCATCTTTTGTTAGAGAAGTACTTGTCAAACCACAACTAATTGTTTGATTTTCCATTTTTCCAATCTTATGATTTTGTATATATAGTCTAATTCTCTCCACAGCAATAAAAGCTTCTTCTTTACCAGTCTGTGGCATAAGAACTATAAATTCTTCACCACCATATCTAGCAATAATATCGCTGTTTCTACAAGTATCAAGTAAAATTTCTGAAATAGTTTTAATTACTTCATCACCTTCTAAATGACCATAAGTATCATTAACTTTTTTAAAAAAATCTAAATCTAATATAGCTAAACTTAGTGGAGTATTATCTCTTTTTGAGAGTTCAATAATAGGCTTAACTCTTTTTATAAAACCTCTTCTATTAAAAAGTTTTGTTAAGTAGTCCTCATATGCCTTTTTATAAAGCTTCTCATTTGCCTCTTCTAAGGCTTTTTTTTCTTCAAGTTTTTCTCTTAACTGCATAATAGTTGTTAAATCATTATGAGCACCAAGCATTCTTTTTGCATTTCCATCTTTATCTCTTATTGCCATACCTCTACATCTTATCCATACAGTAGAGCCATTTTTATGCTTGTATCTAACAATTTGATCATAAGGATGTTCAGGATTTTGTATGTGTAAGTTAAAATTTTCAATAGCTAAAGCTAAATCTTCTTTAAATATAATATCTTGCCATTCTGATGATTTATGTTTCATTTCAGTAGGGTCATATCCAAGAATTTGCCAAAATTTAGGACTCATCCATTCATTTTGAGGGTTTTCTAAATCCCAATACCAGATTCCATCTAAACTTGATTCTTGAATAAACTCAAAAATTGAAATATCTTCTCTTATTAAATTATACAGTTCTTCTTTTAAATAGTTTTCTTTTTTCAAAAAAAATCCTAACTAATAATATTTATCTAACAAATTATGTAACAATAACAAAATTATGTTTTGAAAATAATTAAAAAAGAAGAAAAGTTTTATTTATCTTCTTTTCCCTTTTGAGAACTCTACAATATATTGAGCTATTTCATTTAAGTGTATTATATCTTTTACTGCACCTGCTTGAATTGCCTTCATAGGCATTCCAAATACAACACAAGATTCTTTATTTTGAGCAACTGTGTAAGCACCATTATCAAACATGTCTTTCATAGCAATCATACCATCATCACCCATTCCAGTCATCATAACAGCCATTGCAGAAGAACCTACACTATTATTTACAGATCTAAATAGAACATCAACACTTGGTTTATGTTGACTCACTTTTGTTGTATCTAATAATCTAGTTTTATAAACAGAACCTATTTTTTCAATAGTTAAATGCATATTACCAGGAGCTAAATATGCACAACCTCTCTCTAAAATTTCACCATCTTTAGCCTCATGTACATTAACTTGAGAATTATCATTTAATCTATGGGCAAAAGAGTTTGAAAAACCATAAGGAATATGCTGAGTAATAACAATTGGAGGTAAACCACTTGGTAAATCTCTAAATACTTTTAGTAAAGATTCAACTCCACCTGTAGATGAACCAATTGCAATAACTTTACTCCCAGGCATTAATGCTGGTCTTGATGGAATAACTTCATCAGGATGAACTTTATGATGAACTTCAAGTTTTGTAACCTTAACTTGTTTTAATGGTTTTGGTTTCTTTAAAGTATATCTTTTTAAAAGAAACGTTAAATTAAGTAATGTATCTTTTATTCTTTCATGAAAAGACATCATTGATTCCCCAACTTCAGGTTTTGGAATAAACCCTACTGCGCCATCATCAAAAATATCATTTCCTCTAACACCTTCACCAGATATAACAACAGCTGGCATAGGGTGAAGTCTCATAAGATTTCTTAAAAATGTAACTCCATCCATTTTAGGCATATTAATATCAATAGTAACTAAATCAGGTTCATACTGTTTAATTTTTTCTCTTGCATCATAAGCATCTACTGCTGTAGCAATAACTTCAAATTCATCAATTGAATCTATCATATCTTTTATGACTCTTCTCATTGAAGGAGAGTCGTCAATAATCAAAACTGTATACACTACTATATCTACCTTTTTTAGAAAAGATCAATTTCCATTTGAGGTTCAGCTTCTTGTTTATCTGAACCAAATAAGTCAACACCACCAACGTATTCTTTGATAACTGGTGCTTTTGTAATCTCTTTTTGTAATGATTGTTCTTCAGTAGCAATTTTACTATCAGTTTCACTTTTCTGAGTAACTTTAATAAAAGTTTGAAATTCATCAGCTAAAAGAATCAATCTACCGTGCTCACCTCTTGTATGTTCACTAATAAGTTTAAAACCCTCTGATTTACAAAAATCTTTAGCAAACTCAACATTTCTATGTCCAATAGATAATGAAGACATATTAAGTTGCATAATATCAGCACCACCTGAAATCTTTGCAACCATATTATTTTTAGCACAACCTAATTTATACATTTCATTTAGCATAGCCTCAACAGAATATAAACCATACTTCATATCATCATTTGTATTATTTGTTGTTGGTAATAAAAAATGGTTCATTGCTTTAATCTTTTTTACTTTATCATAAAACATAATTGCTACACATGAACCTAAAAGAGTTTTAAAAGCAATATTTTCAATATCACTTCCAACTGCAAACTCTCCACCAATTACTGTATGAGTTAACAAACCTTTTGTTTTCTGAGTAAATCTTACAGCTGATGCTTTTTCGATACTACCATCTTTATGACCAATAACAATCAATTTATTTCCTTTTGTTTTACAAAAATATTTTGTCCAACTCTACTAACATAATTAATTAGATCTTGAGGATTTTCAGAGTGTCCTAAGTATAAAGTCCCACCAATTTTTAAATGTCTAAAAAGTTTTTTAAGAATCTTATTTTGATCTTCTGCTGAAAAGTAAATTAAAACATTTCTACAGAAAATTACATCAAATTGGTTATTTTGATAAGGATACGAACTATCATTTAAATTCATTACTTTAAAAGTAATCATTTTCTTTAATTCGTCTTTTACCTTAATTAAAACTTCTTCACCTGCAAGATTTTTTTGAACTCTTCTTTTAAAATATTTTTGAGGTTTAATCCAACTTGGAAACTCTTTAGAAGATTTTGAGAATCTATAAATACCATTTGCTGCATATTGTAAAACATTTGTATCAATATCAGTAGCAATTATAGAAGCATCTATAAATTTACTCATTTCTTCTTTTGCTTCTAATACAGTCATGGCCATTGAGTAAGGCTCTTCTCCTGTAGAAGATGCAGAACAATACATTTGTATTTTACCACCCTCTTTTGCTATTTGAGGTAGTACCCTATCTTTTAAATCTAAAAAATGAAAATCTTCTCTAAAAAAGTGAGTTTTATTTGTAGTAAATGAGTTAATAAACTCAGAAACATAACTTCCACTCTCAACTAAATCTAAAAGATCCATAATATCACCTTGATATTTTGAATCTCTTTTTAATTTATCAATTCTATTTGAAATCATAATATCTTTATTGTCTGCCAGAGTAATCCCTGTCAGAGAATAAAGAAGTTTTTTTATTCTATCATGAGCATCTTGAGTACTATATTTTTTCATCTAAGGTTCTACTATGAAGCCTTCTTTGCGAAGCTCATATCTTTCTCTCTTTTTATTTGTGCATTGATAATACCAACTACATCTAAAATAAGTCCAATACTTCCATCACCTCTTACTGTTGCTGCACCAATACCTTGAACACTTCTAAAGTTTTTATCTAAAGGTTTTACAACAACTTGGTGTTGATTTAGGAATTCATCAATTGATAAAGCAACTTTTGTGTTACTTGATTTAACAACAATTAACATACCTTCTTCAAGTTTTTCAAAACTTTTCTCAATTCCAAATAAGTCATGAAGTCTAACAACTGGGATAAATTCTTCTCTTAACATTAAAAGATCTTGAGTTCCATCACCAATTTTCTTAATCATGTCAGAACTTGGTTGTAATGACTCAACAATAGAACTTAGTGGTAAAATATATTTTTTATCTCCAACAGCAATGTCAAGACCATCAAGAATAGCAAGTGTAAGAGGAAGCATAATAGTAATAGTAGTACCAACACCAACACTAGTATCTAATTCAATCGCTCCACCTAATTTATGAATGTTTGTTCTAACAACATCCATTCCAACACCTCTACCTGAAATATCAGTAATTTGATCTGCTGTTGAAACACCAGCACCAAATACAAGCATTGCTTTTTCTTTATCACTCATAGTTTTAAATTGATTTTCATCAATTTGCCCGTTATCTAAGGCTTTTTGAGCAACTTTTTCAGCATTAATCCCTCTACCATCATCTTCGATAGTAATAATCATTTGACCATTAGCCTGCTCTGCTGAAATAGTAATAGAACCTACTTCTGATTTACCAGCTTCAATTCTTTGTTCAGTTGTTTCAAGTCCATGATCAAGAGAGTTTCTAATAATATGCATTAAAGGATCAGTTAGTCCCTCAATCATAGCTTTATCAATCTCAACATTATCACCATAATGAATAAATTCAACTTTTTTACCAAGTTTTCTTGAAATATCTCTAACAACTTTTGGGAACTTAGAGTAAATAGATTCCATTGGTACCATTCTAATACTCATAATTGAATCTTGCATATCTCTAATATGTCTTTCAAGAAGCTCTAATCTTTCAAGTACAGAATTTCTAGTTTTAGCTGCTTCAATTGTAGTTGCGAATTGAGTTAACATTGCATTTGTAATTACTAAATCTCCAACATTATTCATTAATAAATCAATTTTATCAAGATTAACTCTAATATTACTACTTGCTGCAGATTTCTTAGCACCCTCTTTTTGATCTCTTGGTTTTCTTGAAGGTCTTTCTTTAGTTTCAGTAGAAGTAACTTCTTCTTTACTCTCTTCAACTTGTTCAGTTACAGCAGTAACAGTATCTGCTTTTTCTACATTTTTAACTTCAACAGTTTTTGTTGTATTTTGCTCAACACTGTTTGTTTCCATAACTGAATCAGGTGTAATTGAAGGAACATCATCAAAGAAACCAAAATCTTCTCTGTCATCATTAGTATCAATCATATCTTCTTCTGAATCATCCATACTAATAGCTAACTCTTCTAAATCATCATCAAAGAATCCATAATTTTTATGTTTTTCATCAATTGAATCATCTTCAAAAATACCATAGGCATTGCTATTTTTTTGTTCATTTAGGTCATCATCAAAAAATCCAATATTGTCATTGTCGATTTCTATATGATCTACAGATTTAATCTCTTGCTTTGGTTCTTCAACAGTTTTTTTAACTTCTACAGTTGCTGCTTTTTCTTTTGATACAGGTACATCACCACTTGAGTAAGATCTAATCTCTTCTAAAAGATCTTTTGTCATATCTTCAAAAGTTTCTCTTGTAAGAGTTTCTGCAACCTCTAAGTCTAGAATTTCTCTCATTACGTCTAAACCATCAATAAGAGTACTTGCCATTTCTGGAATAAATTCTATTTCGTGATTCCTTAGTTTATCCATCATGTTTTCTACATCATGTGTAAACTCAGCAAACATAGTCAATTCTACAGATGCACCACTACCTTTTAAAGTATGTACATCTCTAAAAAGTTGACCCATTTCATCATCAGTTAATGCTCCATTGTTTTCTGCTTCTAATAAAACATTATCTGCAGATTCAAAAAGCTCTTCAGCCTCCTCAAGAAACATTTCTCTGTATTTAGAAATATCAAATGACATGATAACCCCTTTTTTATTATCTACTTAAAACTATATTCACAGCTTTTAGTAATTGATCTGGAACAAATGGTTTAACAATCCAACCAGTAGCACCAGCTGCTTTTCCTTTTGCTTTCATTTCATCGCTTCTTTCAGTTGTAAGAACTAAAATAGGCTTTTTTGAATATTGTGGAAGTTTTCTTAATTCACCAATTAATGTTAATCCATCCATATTTGGCATATTTACATCTGTGATAATTAAGTCAAACTCTTCTGCTTTAGCTTTTGCTAAACCGTCTACACCATCGATACCTTCTGTAACATCAGTGTATCCACCTTCATTTAATGCATAGTTTAGCATATCTCTTAGCATAGTAGAATCATCTACAATTAAAAGCTTAGCCATTATAAAACCCCTTAGTTTTTTAAAAAAATTATTTTTACTATACTATCGTAAGAAATATTAATGTAAGTTTATAATTTAAAATAATTCTTACTATATTACATCTGAATGACAAAGTTTAGCATATATTGCTATATCATTGTTTTATATTATATCATAAAAGTTATAAATACCAAACATTGTTTGTTACTTTTTATTACTATTAAGGTAAGATTTAAAATTATTTATTTTTTGTAAGTAAATAAAAAGACCTAAGTCTTTTTATTTTAAAGTGAAGCTGCTGATAGTTCTATTCTGTCTTTTTTAACATTTAATACTTTAATTTCTACATTATCTCCAACTGAGAATACATCAGAAACATTATTAACTCTTTTTTTAGAGATTTTAGAAATATGAAGTAATCCTTCTCCACCTTTTGGTAAAGAAACAAACGCACCAAAGTCAACTATTCTTTCAACTTTTCCTGTTAGAATATCTTCTGCTTTATATAAGTCTTCAAAGTTAATATTTTTTGACTCTTTTTTTGCAGGAGCATTATTTGAAATAGATTTAATATGCTCACAAGCATCTAATACATTTTGTTTAGATTCACCACTAACTTTTACATTACCAGAGTTTCTATCTAAATCAATTGCAACTGAGAATTTCTCAATAATTTCTTTAATAGTTGCACCAGCTTTTCCAATAACAACCATCATTTTACTAGGATCAATTGCAAATTGCTCTACTAAAGGCAAAGCATCACTTGGTACAATTTGTTCTGCTGCTTCTTCCATTAAACCTAAAATATGTTCTCTACCCTCTTTTGCTTGAAGTAATGCCTCTTTTAATACAGATAGCTCAATTCCACCAAGTTTAATATCCATTTGAAGTGCTGTAATTCCTGTTCTAGTACCTGCAACTTTAAAGTCCATATCACCATCATGATCTTCTAATCCCATAATATCAGTTAAAACAGCATACTCATCACCTTCAACAACCATACCCATTGCAACACCTGCAACTAAATCAGATACAGGAATACCTGCTGCTTTTAGTGCCAATGAACCTCCACAAACTGTAGCCATTGAAGAAGATCCATTTGATTCTAAAATTTCTGATACTAATCTAATAGTTTCTGTATAATCTTTATCAATTGTAGCTTCAAGAGCTTTTTTACCTAAGTTACCATGTCCTAACTCTCTTCTTCCAACTCCAAACATTGGTTTAGCTTCACCAACTGAGAATCCAGGGAAGTTATAATGAACCATAAAGTTTTCCATTGAAGTTGATTTGTCAGTTAAAACTTCATACATTTGTCCATCTTTTGCTCCAGCGATTGTTCCAACAACTAAAGCTTGAGTTTCTCCTCTTGTAAATAAACAAGAAGAGTGTGCAGAAGGTAAAATGTTTGTATCAATTGAAATAGGTCTTACATCTTTAAGTCCTCTTCCATCTGCTCTTACTTTATCTTTTACAATCATATCTCTTACAAGTTCTCTTTTTACTACAGATACTGCTTCATATACTGTACTATATTCAATCTCTTTTGAAACACAATTTTCATCTTTAGCAATAAGCTTAGCTACATCTTTTAACTCTGTTGCTCTTTCACTTTTTGCAAGTTTTTTAATTGCATCTTTAATATTTGAAGAGTAATTGTCTCTTACATAGTCAATTACTTCTTCATCTATTGTAAATTCAACTAATTCGACATCTTTTATAGGAGCACACACACTTTCAAAACCATCTTCATAAGTTTTGTTTGCTTCATATAAAGCTTTTTGAGCAACAGCAATTGCTTCAACAAGTTCTTCTTCACTCATTTCATTTGCATGATGAACTTTAGTAAATGCTTCAATATCAACTTCTACTAATTCTGAGCTTGAAATAGATTTCATTTCAATCATTAAAAGTTCATCTTTAGAACCTGCAACATATAAATCAAGTGTTGAGTCTTCTAATTGAGATGATGTAGGATTTACAACATACTCACCCTCAATTTTACCAACTCTTACACCACAAACTGATTTTTTAATAGGAAGATTAGAAGTATATAAAGCAGCATTCGCAGCATTTAAAGCTAAAGTTTGTAAATCAACATCTTTATCAGCACTTAAAACCATTACAGTAATAGTTGTAGGATAAACATAACCTTTTGGAAATAATGGTCTTAAACTTCTATCAATAACTCTTGAAGTTAAAGTTTCAAACTCACTTGGTTTTGCTTCTCTTTTAATAAATCCACCAGGAAGTTTTGCTGCTGCATATGTTTTTTCAACATATTGAACAGTCAATGGAGTAAAGTCTTCTTCCACTGGATTGTCAAATTCACTTACTACAGTAGCTAAAACTACTGCATTTCCTATTTTTGCTAATACCGAACCATTAGCTTGTTTAGCAACTTTGCCAAACTCAAAAATCTCTTCTTTTTCATTTAATTCGAATTCACATACTGTTGACATACTTACTTTATCCTTTATTTATTTTTTCTAAATCTTCAAATTCAATATCATTTAAACTATCATAATAAAAATCAATTGATATAAAATGATCAAGTTTTTTTACATAATACAAATCATCTGCAATTGACTCAATTGTTTGTATACTAGCTGTTGGTAAAATAGGAGTTGCAACAGAAATTGACTTTGCTCCTAAATTTATAGCAGTTTTAATACAAGCCATCATAGTAAGACCTGTATTAATACCTTCATCAACAATTAATACATTTTTATAGTTTAAATTTTCGATTTGACTGCCATGTCGTAATCTATTAACTTTATTTAATACAATGTTTTCATAAACCTGTTTTGATTTAGCATAAATATAATCTAAACTAATATCAAAACTTTTAACAAGTTCTTCATGAATTACAACTTCTTCATGCTCAGTTACAATTGCAATTTCACACTCTTCATTAGAAGGTGCTTCAATTTTTTCATTTATCATTATATCAAGTTTAGCATTTAATGTATCTGCGATTACTTTAGCAATTTCATAACCACCACAAGAGCTTGATATTACTGTCCAATTTTCAAGTTTCATTTTGTCAATAGGCATAACATCTAATAATCTATAAGCAGCAACTTCTCTATTTTTAAAATAGATATTATTTTCAGGACTCATTACTATCCTTGAATTTGTACTTTTGTTTTATACCACCTAGTGGTTTTAATTCCAAGTTTATATATAAAATATTTTGTTTAATTCCCTCAACATTAGTACTAGTAGATGGAACAATTTCTTTTTCATATTTTAAACCTAAACTCCAGCATCTATCATAAATATCAAGTCCTATACCTTGTCTATTTCTTAATTTTTCTTCAATATTATAGTTTTCATAATAAGAGATTTTATAATCATTTGAAATATCATAAGATGTATTAATTCTAAACGACTCTAATTCTTCTTTGTTTGAATTTTCTGTATCTTTTGATTTATAATAACCTAAAGATAAATCAAAATCTTCATATTTATATGTAAAACTTGAAGTGTTTTCTGTAAAATGTTTATCCTCTATATTGTAAATGATCTTATTTGTGATAGTTCCATAAGAATAATTGTATTTAACAAAATTCTCTAAATCATAAAACTTTGCATCATTATTTTCATCATATAAAATAGATTGAGATATTTTATGATTAATTATCTGTTTTAAACTATCTTTTTTATATAAAGATTGATTCAACTGTAGCTTAATATTCTTTCTACCTTGAGTAATTGGAAAAGATTCTAATTCTTGTCCTTTTATACTATTTTTATCAATTGTAATGTCATATAAATCACCATCTGTTTGAATATTCTTAGGATAAGAATATTTTGCACTTAAATTAATAGTATGAAGATAGTCTTTATAAGGTTTTATTAAATCTGTACCTAAAGTAATAGAAGATTCATTTTGAACTAATGTTCCATCTTCATAATTTGTATTAAAATTAGAGTATTGATATTGACTAATAGTACTTTTATTTTCTAAATTTATATATAAAAAATCATCAAAAAAATAAGTCGTATAACTAATTGGTAAAGTTAGTTCATAAATAGTTGCATTTATTTCTTTTTGTCTTTCATAATTAATAGCTTTAGCATCAATTGAATAAATTAGATTTTTGATACCTAAATCTTTATTATATGAATGTAATTGAATTTGAGGTAATTCTTGTAAAGTTGCATCATTAGAATCTAATTTTGTATCAATATAATATCTCGCATATAATCCACCATAATATTTAGGTGTATTATAAAAATAGTTCAGTTTTGATTCAACTTTTTTTTCTGTTGAAACAGCATCTTCTTCATCTTCAACAGTCTTATATTCAATATCATTTAGCCAATTAATAGAAGCATATAGACCATCTTGGTGGGAGTCTTTTTTTGAAAAAACTTTTGTTCTTTCATAATCAATATTCCAACCATAATGTTTTTCATTCTTTAAATCAAACTCTTTTCGATACTCATCTTTTTCTTCAAAATATCCACTTTTTAATTTAAGTAATGAATATGGTGAGTCTGCTAATCTATAATAAGCATAAAGTCCTGAACCTCTTTGTGTTCTTATTTGAGGGATAAACTCAAAATCATAATTCTTTGCAGGTGCAAAATAAATTGGTTGAGAATAAAAACCACCATCATTTTTTGAATAAC
The DNA here is from genome assembly GCF_049472135.1 of Arcobacter pernae. Lineage (NCBI taxonomy): Bacteria > Pseudomonadati > Campylobacterota > Epsilonproteobacteria > Campylobacterales > Arcobacteraceae > Arcobacter > Arcobacter pernae. Next base: position 399,235 of record NZ_JBMOVV010000001.1, on the reverse strand, counting down.
CAATAGTAGGAGTTAAAAGACCTGTTCTTCTTGTTTTGTCAGTTGGAAAACCTAAATAAGGAGTATAGAAAACTGGCACATCTTTGATATATAAACGTGTGTTATATGTATGTAACCATTTATCTTCAGTATCAAAAGAAGCTGATGAAACTTTTATACTCCAAACTGGATCAACACAATCACAAGAAGAAATAATAGAGTCTTCAAGTTCAATTTCTGATTTATTCTTTTTTGAAGATTTTGAATTCACCCATAAATTACTCTCTTTTTCCATAAGTAAAACAGGTGTTTGTTCATAAGTATCATCATTTATATCTAAAAAGGCATAATTACTTTGAGTTTGTACATTATTATCTTTTAAAATCAATACATTATCAAAAAGTTCAAATGTCTCTTTCTTCTTATCATAAATTATTTTATCTGCTGAGATGTAGTAATTTTTAGAGAATATAACTACATCACCATTTGCTATAACCGTATTATCTTTAGTATCAATATTTTTTGCAAGAATTTGAAATTGTTCATTATTCAACTCTTTAGAGTAAGAAAGAGTTGATAATAAGATTAATGGGGCTACTACACTTCTAAGCATTTACAACCAATGTTCTACCAGTATAATCATGGAAAGTTCTTTTCCCATCATTAAAGAATGCAAATATAAATCCTATATATACAAACCATTCAGAAAAAACTCTACCAATTGCTCTTAATAAAGATGAAAAAATAGAAATTCTTCCTAATGTATTATGATCAATAACTCTAATTTTAGTAATGATCTTACCAACAGTTGCTCCATAATACCAAACAAAAAAAGTATGGTAAACAACTTTTAACATAATTAAAGGACCAACAATTTCTACTTTCATTAAGTAAACCATTGATTCCATAGAATTACCCGCATTAGTAATTTTATCCCAAAACATTGCGATAATTAAAAAAGTAACAAGTAAATCATCAATTACAAAAGCCATTGCCCTTGAACTAAGTGTTGCTAATTGAAGATCTTTTGAACTGTTTTCTTGCATTATCTAATCTCTATTTTAAAGCTTGGTATGCAATATCTGATCTACATTTTTTCCCAGCAAAATGAACATATCCACATAAATCATATGCTCTATCTCTTGCTTCTTGAATTGATTTACCAAAACCTACACAAAGAAGTACTCTTCCTCCTGTAGCCATTAATTTACCATCAATCTCTTCTACTCCAGCAAAAGATATATGAGAATTAGCTTTTAATTCTTCATCTGTAATATCATCAATTATAATCTCAGCAGGTTTTGAAGAAGAGTATGGATAGTTTTCACTTGCCATTACAACAGCAACACCAAATTCATCTTTAATCTTAATATCTAATTTATCAAGTTGTTTAGTAGCACCTTTGTAGAATAAATCTGAAACAGGTGTTTCTAATAAAGGCATTAAAATTTCACACTCTGGATCACCAAATCTTACATTATATTCTAAAATAATTGGCTCACCTTTTACAACCATAACACCAATAAATAATACACCTTCAAAAGGAGCACCCTCTTGTTTCATACCTTCAAGTGTTGGTTTAATTACTCTTTCTTCAACTTTTTTATAAATATCTTCATTCACTAAAGGTGTTGGAGCATATGCACCCATTCCACCAGTATTAGGACCTGTATCACCATCACCTACTCTTTTGTGATCTTGTGCTGCTGGAAGAACTTTGTAGTTTTCTCCATCACAAATAGCAAAAATAGATAACTCATATCCATCTAAATACTCTTCAACTACAATAGATGTACCTGCATCACCAAATGAAGAACCACTTAACATATCAGATGCAGCTTGTTTCGCTTCATCTTTTGATTGAGCAATAATTACACCTTTACCTGCACATAAACCATCTGCTTTTACAACAATTGGTTCACTCATAGTATCAATAAAATCATGAGCTTCTTTTTCATTTGTTGTTTCTATAAACGCTGCTGTTGGTATGTTATACTTTTTAAGAATATTTTTCATATATACTTTAGAACCTTCAAGTTGAGCAGCAGCTTTACTTGGTCCAAATACAGTTAAATCATTCTCTTTAAAAATATCAACAACACCATCTACTAATGGAGCTTCTGGTCCTACAATTGTTAAATCAATAGAATTATCTTTTGCCCACTGTGCTAATTCGTTATAATCTTTTATATTAATATTTGTACCTAATTGCGAAGTTGCACCATTTCCTGGCATGAAAAATAAGTTATGAGCATTTTCTTTATATATTGCTAATCCAATAGAGTATTCTCTACCACCACTTCCTAGTATCAATATATTCACGATAATTCCTTGTATTGTTAGTTTAATGTTAAATAACCAAGTAGCCGTTAACCATCAAATGGCCCACAAAAGCCAACGACTGCACGTAAGAGCGACGCTTTAGGAGCATAAACATAATGAAATGCTGCACACCACGTATCTACAATTACACACATAAATACAGTATCGGACCCTCAACAATGGAAATCCCGAACTACTTAGATAATCTTATTTTAGCGAAACTTATTAAATCTGAGTTTAAATTTATAATGTAGAAGCCACTTTTATGCACTCTTCAACAGATGTTTTTTCACTTACATGTGCATTTATATCAAAAGGCAAGTATTTTAATGTAGTCTTTCCAATAACAACTGCTTTATAAGATTCATCCCAATTAAAACTTTTGAAAAAACACTCAACACTTGAGGGAGATGTAAAAATTATTACACTATTTTTTTCTAAATCTTTTTCTATTTTGTTACATGATGTTTTATAAACTATTTCATCATCAATTTTAATTTCATTGTTTTTTAATATATCAACTAAGTTTGAAACTGTTTTTTCTGCTTTTAAATATAAAACCTTTTTATTTTTTAAATTTGGTATTAATTCATAAGCAAAATCATTTCCATGTCCAGAGTTACCTGTAAATTTTAAAGCACCACCAAGTTTTTCTAAAATATTTGCTGTTTTGGGTGCAATAACATATGAAGGTATCTTTTTCCAAGTTGAACTAAAACTATCTATTGAATAAATAGCATTTTTTGATGTAAATACTAAAGCATCATATTTTTCAAAATCAATATCTTTTTTTATATACTCTATTTTAAAAACCTCTAAATTTTCAACCCCATCATATTTTAAATTATTTAATAAATATATTTTTCTATGCATTTTTCAACTCTAACTCTTGTGTAAAATTAATTGCTTCATCTATGTCATGATAAAGTTTACTATCTTTAAATTTTTTGTTTATGTCAACTTTTTGAATAGCTCTTCTATGAGCATACTTTAAAACAAATATTGTTTTTATACTTTTACTATTTAATTTTTCTATTAAATCTTCAATCATAAAAATTGCAGATATATCTAAATAAGCAACATTTTTTAAATCTAATATTACATACTTAATCCCTGACAATTTTTCAATTTTTTTATCTAAAACAGATGCTGTTCCAAAAAAAAGTGAACCATCAATTTTTATTATTTCAATTTTACTGTTATCTAAATCAATATCAAAAGAAGTTTTTGTTCTTTGAGTTTTAATTTTAGTACTTTTTGAAACCTGATAAACTGCCAAAATTGATGCAATAGTAATACCTACTCCAACTGCCATAATCAGATCTACAAAAACAGTTAATAAAAAAACTGTTATCATAATCAAAAAGTCTTGTTTTTTTATTTTTGATAAAATCTTTATAAATCTATAATCTAATATATCAAATCCAACTTTTATTAAAATTCCAGATAAAACAGCTAAAGGTATTTCAGATGCCAATGGTGCTAATATTAAAACTATTAATAATAGTGTAATCGAATGAACCATACCTGATAGTTTTGATGTTCCGCCACTATTTATATTTATTACTGTTCTCATAGTAGCACCAGCACCAGGAATTGCTCCAACAAAAGAACATAAACTATTTCCTATACCCTGACCTATTAACTCTTTTTTTGAGTTATGTTTAGTCTTTGTCATAGAATCAGCTACTAAAGATGTTAATAAAGAATCAATTGAACCTAATAAAGCAAGAGTAATAGCAAGAGTTAATATAGTATCTAAGTTTGCTAAATCAAAAGAGAAAGGTAAAGTTATTTGTGGTAAACCCATAGGAATTTCACCAATTTTATCAATTTGCAAGTTAAGATAATAACTAAGTAAAGTAACTAAAACTAAAGCTATTAGTGCTGTAGGTATCTTTTGAGAAACTTTTTTTGGTGTAAAAAACATAATACATAAAGTAATTAAAGCAATTAAAAAAGAATCATAATTAATATTTTTTAATGTAGTGAAAATCTGACTAATTGTCATAACAACAGAACTTTGAGAATCAACACCTAAAAAAGGATTAATTTGAAGTATTATAATAATAACTCCAACTCCACTCATGAAACCAGAAATAACTGGATATGGAATATATTTAATCCACTTACCAATACCAACAATTCCAAAAGATATTTGAATTAATCCAGAAAGAAGTATAACAGTCATAACAGAAGAAAAATCATTGGGAAAAGCAACAATTGCACTTGCAGTTATAACTGTCATAGGACCAGTAGGTCCAGATATTTGAGTAGATGTACCTCCGAATGCTGCAGCGAAAAATCCCAAGATTATTGCACCATAAAGACCAGCAATCGCACCAGCACCACTTGCAACACCAAAGGCTAAAGCTAATGGCAAAGCAACAATAGCAGCAGTAATTCCTGCAAAAATATTATTCTTTACTGCATTCAAAAGTACTCCTAAATATTAATTATTCTCTTCTAAATATTCCTCATCACCAATTTTATCATTTTTACCTCTTGCAATAACATGAATAGGTGTTCCTTCAAAGTTAAAGTTATCTCTTAAGAAGTTGATTAAATATCTTTTATAAGAGAAGTGAAGAAGTCTTGGCTTATTCATAACTAAAGCAATTTTTGGTGGTTGTGCACTAAATTGTGTAGCATAATAAATTCTAAGATAGTTACCAGCAGGACTTGGTAAAGCATGTCTAATAACTGCTTGTTCAATTACTCTATTTAATGCAGAAGTTGGAATTCTTCTTGTATAGTTTTCATGAACCTCTAATATTTTCTCTTTTAATCTTTCAACAGATCTTCCAGTTTTTGCAGAAATAGCAATAATTGGTGCATACTCTAAGAATCTAAATCTTCTTCTAACTTCTTTTTCAAGTTTTTGGAAAGTATCCATATTCTCATCCCATTTGTTTAAAACAATAATAGTTCCTAAACCATATTGATCAACTAATCCTGCAATTTTTTCATCTAAATCTGTAAAAGGCTCTGAAGCATCTAATACAACTAAAGCTACATTTGCTTTTTCTAACATATCTTTAGTTCTCATTAAAGCAAATTTTTCAATTCCTTCAATTCTACCTCTTCTTCTAAGACCAGCAGTATCAACAAAAGTGATGTTTTTATCTTTGTATTCAAAAGATTCGTCAACTGGATCAATTGTAGTTCCTGCAATTTCTGAAACTACTGATCTTTCCTCTCCAATTATTGCATTAAGTGTAGATGATTTACCAACATTTACTCTACCAATGATGGCAACTTTGATATTTTTTTCATCTACTTCTTCTCTTTTTGCTTTTTCATCATCTTCTTGATTTTCTAAAGCAGCTTCAAGTTTAGCTTTTTCTTCTTCTGTAAGTTCTGGTTCAATTACAGCAGGAAGATGATTATAAATCCATTCAAATAAAGATTTTGTTCCTCTATTATGAGATACAGAGATTCCAAAAAGATTTTCATCTGAAATTCCAAATTCGAAGAATTCCCACAATCTTTCATTCTCTTTATCATTATCTATTTTATTTACAACTAAAGCTAACTCTTTTCCTAAAGCTTGAAGCTCATAAAATAATTCTTTATCTTTTTCATCAGGTATTTTTTTACCATCTACCATAAAAAGTATTATATCAGCCTCTTTTGCAGTTTCTATAGCTTTTCTTTTTACATTAGAAAAGATTGCATCATTAGTTTCATCAATACCACCTGTATCAAGCATCATAGCACATCTATCAAAAATTTCTACTTCGTGTTTTCTAATATCCCTAGTAGTACCTGCTAAATCAGATACAATAGCAATTCTTTGTTTTGCTATTCTATTAAAAAGTGATGATTTACCAACATTTGGTTGCCCAATAAGTGCAATTTTTTTTAGTTCAGTATTCATTTAGTATGAACTCCTATATTAAATATAAATAAAAAAAGGCATTAGCCATGGCTAATACCTCTTTTCTTTTTGTAAGAAAGGATTAGTATAATCCAAATTTACCTTCATCGTTTGCTTTGTATAGTACTCTCATGTTATCATCTTTATCATAGAATACTTTAAATTGTGCATCAGAACCTTTTAAATCAGCTAATGCTTCTTCAATATCCATTGGTTTGTATGAAGTTAATCTTACTGGAGTAATTTCATCTTCAAATTTTTCTAATTCATTAGCAATTTGATCTTCAATTACTTGAGACTCTACTTCAGTAAGTTTTGTAGCTTTATGTCCAGTGATTTTATCATGGTGTCTTCTTAAAACTTTAGATACTCTATCTACTGCAATATCAATCGCAGAATATAAATCTTTATCTTTTTGTTTAACAACAATTGTATCTAAATGAGCTACGTTTAAAGTAAACTCAAAAGAAAATGCTTTTTTCCCATGTTTTTCATCTTGAGAAATAATTGAGTTAACAGAAATAATATCTAAGTTATATTTTTTGAATATTTCTACAGAGCTATTGATATAATCTTTAATTGGCTCAGTTAAATCTATGTGTCTTCCTACAATACTTGTATTCATAACAAACTCCTTAATAATAATTTATTTATTCTAGCATAAAAAAAATAAAAAGAGAGCCTGTTATATCAAGCCTATACAATAAAAATATAGGCTTAAACTAAAATTTCTCTATTTCCTTTAACATTTGCTTCTGAAAGTACTCCAGTTTGCTCTAATTGCTCTACAATTGTAGCTGCTCTGTTATATCCTATTCTTAGTTTTCTTTGAATATAAGAGATTGAAGTTTTTCTATCAGTCAATACCACTTGCTTAGCATCTTCATATAATTCATCTAAATCTCCAAGCTCTGCATCTGTTGAAGTAGCACCTAAACTTGAAGAGTTAGAATCTTTAATGAAATTCATATCATATTCAACTTCTCTTTGAGCTTTTAAGAACTCAACAACTTCTTCTATTTCTTCTTCTTTTGACCAAGGTGCATGAATTCTTACAAGTCCAGAAGTTCCAGGAGGAGTAAATAACATATCCCCTCTTCCAAGTAATGATTCTGCACCAAGTGAATCTAAAATAATTTTTGAATCTACTTTTTGTCCAACTTTATAAGATAGTCTACTTGGTAAGTTTGCTTTAATAAGACCTGTAACAACATCAACAGATGGTCTTTGAGTAGCAACAATTAAGTGAATACCTGATGCTCTTGCCATTTGAGCTAATCTAGCAATTGAGTACTCAACATCTTTTCCACTTGTCATCATTAAATCTGCTAACTCATCAATAACAACAACAATATATGGCATTTTATCATGACCATGTTTTGCTGCTTTTTCATTAAAGTTCTCAATATTTTTTGTTTTTGTTTGAGACATTAATGTATATCTTCGCTCCATCTCACTTACCATATTAGCTAAGGCATTAATAGCATCACCTGCTTTTGTAATAACAGGAGTTAAAAGATGAGGAATATCATTGTACATAGAAAACTCTAACATTTTTGGGTCAATCATCACCAGTTTTAAACTATCTGGTGAATTCTTATATAAAAGAGATAAAATCATTGAGTTAATACCAACAGACTTACCAGAACCTGTAGTACCTGCAATTAATAAATGAGGTAACTTCTTTAAATCTGTAACAAAAGGTTTTCCAACAATATCTTTTCCTAAAATCATTGTTAAAGGAGATTTTGCATTTTGGAAAAGTTCACTATCTAACATATCTCTTAAATAAATAACTTGGCTATCTTCATTAGGCACTTCAATTCCAACAACATCTTTTCCTGGAATTGGAGCTTGAATTCTAATAGTTTGAGCTTTTAAAGCCATTGCTAAATCATCTTGTAAATTTAAAATTTTAGAAACTTTTACATTTGGTGCTGGTTTAAACTCAAAAGTAGTTACAACTGGCCCTGTGTAAGTTCTTACAACATCTCCTTCAATTTTAAACATTGAAAGTTTATCTAATAAATCACAAATCTTTTGATCAATTACACTCTCAGACATTTTAGATTTATTATCTTTTGGAGCTTTTTGAAAAAACTTTGTAGGAGGTAACTTAAAATCTTTTGGTTTTTCTGTTTGACCTAACTCAATATCATCTAATAACTTTCTATTCTCTTCAAGTTCATCAACAATCACACTATGAGTTTCATTTACAATTTCTTCTGTCTTTTCAGTATTTAAAGACTCAGCAGGTAATTGTTCTTCTATCTTTTGTGATGTTTCTTCTGTTTTTATTGAAGTATTGTCAATAGAGTTTGGCATACTTAATGTCTCATCTTTAACTTCTTCAATAACCTCATAGATATCAGGTTTTACAGCAAAACTATTGTTTAATTCCTCTTTATGCTCTTTTTCTAAAGTTATTTCTGCAACATTTCCTGTTTCTTTTACTGTAACCTTTTGTTCTTTTCTTTTTGTTCTTCTAGTAGTCTCTACCTTATTTGTATTATTAGATGTTGTCCTAAGCTTTAATCTATGCTTTAGATTTTTTACTTTTTGGAAATCAACATCACTATTTTCAAAAGCAACCATAAATGAAATTACATATCCAACAATAACAAATATAAATAGTCCTGCTCTACCAATAAAAGGGCTTAATGTATCAATAAGAATATTTCCTATTTTACCACTATAAACACCATCAACAAGTAAAGCTTGTAAAGTTAAAGATACAAATAAAATAAGTAAAACAACAGAAATATTTACGATAAAATCTTTAATATCAAAATTTTTTCTAAAGTTTACTACATATAAAGTATAAATAAATAATAATAAATAAAAGTATGCTAAAAATCCAAAATACTCTAAAGAGTATTTAGCAAAAGTAGAACCAAACTGTCCTACTATTTCTTTACTACTAAAAAAAGTAGCATATTCAAAGTATACTAAGATAAATAATACAATTAGTGAAATAATTTTTTTAGCTATTTTATATCCCTTATTTTAATAATTTTGCAATTCTTCCCTGAAGTTTTAACCATTGTCTGTGATTCATTAAAGGAAAACCGGCCCATGATTTTTTAGGTTCAGTAATAGTTTTAGTTACACCACCTCTTGCTGCAATAGTTGTAAATGGTGCTATTTCTAAATGCCCAGCAGTAGCACTTTGTCCACCCATGATTACATATTGATGTAATGTTGTTGAACCTGAAAGACCAACTTGCCCAGTCAAGATACATCCTCTTGATAATTTACAATTATGTCCAATATGAACTAAGTTATCAATTCTAACTCCATCTTCAATAATTGTAGATTTAAATACTGCTCTATCTATTGCACTATTAGCACCTATTTCTACATCATTACCAATCTCTACATTACCATTTTGATATATTTTTATATATTTACCATCTTTAGTATTTGCAAAGCCAAAACCATCACTTCCAATTACAGTTCCAGCATGAATAATACAATCACTACCAATTTTACAATCTCTATACACTGTAGTGTTAGGATATAAAGTTGTATTATCACCAATAGTTACATTATCACCTATAAATGCTCCTGACATTATTGTACAGTTTTTACCAACTGATGAACCTTTTCCAATATAAACGTTTGGCATTACTTTAGTTCCATCACCAATTAAAGGTTTTTCACCTTCAACTTCAATAATATTTGGTGCAAAAAGTTTACTAGTTTTTGCCAAATATAAATAAGGCTCATCACAAACTAAAGCTATTGTACCAGTAGGAACACTTGATGCGTGTTCTTCTTTTACTAATACTGCTGCTGCTTTTGTATTTTCTAAATCTTTTATATATTTTTTATTTTCAAGGAAAGTTAATTCATTTTCATTTGAGTCTTTAAGAGTATTTAATCCAGATATTTCAATCTTACTATCACACTTAAGCTCTAAAGTTTCTGCTATTTCTTGTAGTGTCATAAGTATCCTTAAGGGAGTTTAATAAAAAAAAGATAAGAGAGTTTCTCTTATCTTTCCATTGCTACAATACCACTTCTTACTACTTCAAGTGGATTGAATTTTTGCATAATTTTTATAAAGTTCATAATTCTAGAACTTGAATCTGTAGCAGATACAATTATAGCTTCATCTGTCACATTTTGAATAGAGCCATGGTATGCTCTTGCGATAACATCAATATCAGATAGATTATTATCAATTGAGAATTTCATAATTACAGTATCTTTTTCAACTACATTTCTGTGTTCATTTACTTTTAATACTGGAATTAGTTTGTTTAATTGTTTTACAATTTGATCAATTACTCTTTTATCTCCAGTTGTAACAATCGTCATTCTAGAGTATTCACTACCTTCAATAGGAGCAACAGTTAATGAATCAATATTGTAACCTCTTGCTGAAAACAGTCCTACAATTCGTGATAGAACACTGTTTTCATTCATAACGATTACAGAGATAACCTGTCTGATTTGTTCTGTATCGTAATAGTGATTATCTTTAAACATTACTTTCCTCCCTCGATTAACGTCATTTCATTTAAAGCATGACCATTTGGAACCATTGGTAATACTTCTTCATTTCTAGCAACAATAACTTCAATCATTGCAGGTTTTCTTTTCTCAACAGCATCTTTTAATGCTGCATCAAACTCTTCTTTTGTAGTAACTCTATATCCTAGTCCACCAAAGGCTTCAATTAATTTAGGGAAATCAGGTTGAGCTGTTAGGTCAGTTTCAGAAAGTCTATTATCATAGAACATTGTTTGCCACTGTCTTACCATTCCTAAATAATTATTATTTAAAATTACGTTGATAACTGGTAATTCATACTCTACACAAGTCATTAACTCTTGAATATTCATAAGAATTGAACCATCACCTGTAAAGTTAACAGATACTTTATCAGTATCTTTAAAAGCTCTTGCTACACCCATAGCTGCAGGAAGTCCAAATCCCATTGTTCCTAAACCACCTGAAGTAATCCATTGTCTAGGATAAGCAAATGGATAGAACTGAGCTGTCCACATTTGATGTTGACCAACATCTGTAGAAACAATTGCTCTTTCACCTAACAATTGCCCAACTCTTTCAATTGGCCATTGTGGTTTAATAACTTCATTTGAATCATTGTATCTTAATGGTTCTTTTTCTCTATATTCAGTTAATAACTCAACCCAATTAGAGTAATCATTAAACTCTGCTTCATTTGAAGCTTCAATCATAGCTTCAACAGTAAGTTTTAAATCTCCAACAATTGGATAATCAGGTGTAACTAACTTTCCAATACTTGTAGGGTCAATATCAACATGAATAACCTTTGCTTTTGATGCAAACTCATCAAGTCTTCCAGTTACCCTATCATCAAATCTAGCACCAAGTGAGATTAATAAATCAGTCTCATAAGCAGCCATATTAGCTGCAAACTCACCATGCATACCTAACATACCAAAGAATAATGGATTATCATGACCCATTACTCCTCTTGCCATTAGTGTCTCAACAGCAGGAATGTTTGCTTTTTTAGCGAATTCTCTAATTTCATATCCACAATTTGAAAGAATAGCCCCTCCACCAATATATAATAAAGGTTTTTTAGCTTTTGCTATTGCTGTCATTGCTTTCTTTAGTTGCCTTTTGTTGTAATTAACAGTTGGCTTATAAGTTGGCAAATGAAGCTTTGTTGGATATTTGAAAGTAGAAATTTCTGCAGTGATATCTTTTGGAATATCAACATGTACTGGACCTGGTCTTCCAGTGCTTGCAATATGGAATGCTTCATTAATAATTCTTGGTAAATCATCAATATTATTTACTAAATAATTATGTTTAGTACATGGTCTTGATATACCAACAGCGTCTATTTCTTGAAATCCATCAGTTCCAATTATCGTAGTTGGAACTTGCCCTGAAATAACAACCAAAGGAATAGAATCCATGTAAGCATCAGCTAAACCAGTTACTGCATTTGTAAAACCAGGACCTGATGTTACAATAGCAACACCAACTTTACCAGTTGATCTTGCATAACCTTGTGCAGCTATAATTGATGCTTGTTCATGTCTATTTAATATATGTTCAAAATAATCTTGCTTGTATATTTCATCGTAGACGTTCATAATAGCGCCTCCAGGGTATCCAAATACTACTTCAACCCCTTCTTGATGTAATGATTCTACAACCATTTTTGCGCCCGTCATTTTCATATCATTTCTCCGTTTTAAATTAAAGCAATTATTATATAGAAAATATTATTAATTAACCTTTAGAGATGGAAACGTAAATTATTTGTTTTATAATTTCTTTAGCTAAATTTAAATATAATTTAAGAATAAAAATTAAAAATAGTAAGGATAAATTATGGAAGTAAATAATATTAATAATAATATTAGTACCTTAAATAATACTCCCTCATCCCTACAAACTGGTAAAACACAACAAAGCAATAAAATTGAAAATGTTGAAAATGCTTCTCTTGTATTATCAGTTAACCAATATAATCAAAAAAGAGATGAGTTATCTTTAAATATACAAAGTATAAATGAAGGTCTTGCTATTACTAAAATTTCTGAAAAATCTCTAGAAAAGCAGCAAGAGTTTTTGTCAAATATACAAGATAAACTTCAAAAAGTTGAAAACAATGAATTTGAAGCAAGAGATAAAAATGATATAAAACAAGAAATAAATGAAGATTTAAAAAACTTCAATGAGATTGCATATGAAACAAAATTTAATAGACAAACACTATTAAGTAGAGACTCTTTAGATGAAACTACAACTATTGAAGTAAATACTAGTAATAATAATTTTTCAATAGAAAAACCAAACACACCTCAATTAGCAAATGATATATTTGGTGAATTAAATGAAGCAAATCTAAATAATCTTCCCGATTTACAAAGAGTTTCTAAACAAGTTGAAGAAGCTTCAAGACAACTACAAGCAGTTACTTCTGAATTTACTGAGTTTGGGAATAGATTAGAAAGTAGTGCAAAAGAGAATATTGTTGAGCAACAAAATCTATATAACCAAAATAAAGCTAATCAATTAAAGGATTTTGGCAAAGAATCAACAGATTTTAATAAAACAAATGTAAATGCTAATGCAGGTTATTTGGCAGCTTCTCAAGCGAATATAGTTCAAGAACAAAGTGTAAGACTTTTATCTTAAGCCTTACACTTTATACATTCATTTATCGCAACACCTTCTCTTAATCCGTCATCTAAAACAATTGATTCTGTTTTTTCTAAAACTTCATATATTGCTTGGTAAATAAAGATTCCAACTTCTATAAATTCAACTCTTCCTCTTCCTACAAGTTTTGTAATCTCATCTTTTGAAGAGTTAGTTAAAAGTGTTAAACAAGTTTGTAAATCATCTAGATTCACTATAGTTCCATTTACAGCATCTTTATCATAAGAAAAAAAGTCTTGACCTAATTTTACAGCTGCAACTGTTGTTGGAGTACCTGCTGTTGCAACAAAAGTGTATTCATCTAAATTTATCTTTAAACTATCTAAAAAACTTTTTATCTCTTTTTTTCTTTTTTCTAAATCACTATTTAAAGCATGATAGTGTAAATACTCTTGAGTCATAGTTACAATACCAAAATCGAAACTACGAGCTTTATATGATTCTTCAGTATTTACGATTATTTCAGTAGAACCTCCACCAATATCTAAAAGAATAAACTTTGAAGAATCTATTTTTTCTCTTTTTAAAGCATGTTTTACAGCTAATAAAGTAAGCCTAGCTTCTTCTTCTCCATCAATAATTGTGAATTTAACTCCTGTTTTATCTTCAAAATATGCTAAAACTTCTTTACTATTAGAAGCTTTTCTCATAGCAGCAGTTGTAACAGCAACTGCTTTTTTTGTATCATATTTTACAATTTCAACAGACTTATTTATAGCATTAACTACTCTTAAAATAGCCTCTTTTGATATTTGTTTAGTTTCTACTAAACCATCAGCCATTCCAACTACTTCATTAAATTCAGCAACTATTTTTTCATTTTTACAATCATATTTCAATACTCTAAAAGAGTTTGAACCTAAATCAATACTTACTATTTCATTCATTAATACAACTGCTTATGGGTGTGGGATTTTAACTTTTGAGTTCAATAAGTAACCTACAACAATCATAAGAACTAAAACAACTGTTTCATTTATAAATCCAGTTAAATATATTAAATATGTAAGCCATAGAAGTATAGCTCCTAATGGTGTTGGAACTCCTGTAAAGTACTTTTCAACTTCACCTTCATTAGAATTAATATTAAACTGTATTAATCTTCTAAGTCCTGAAATTACATAATAAACAAAAGCAAAAATAACTAAAACTGTGTTTAACTCTAACTCTTTTGTATCTATTACTGCAAAATAAATATACATAGTAGGAACAATAACAAAAGATAAAAAGTCAGCATACGAATCTAACTGAATTCCAAACTCTGTTGAAAGATTATATTTTCTTGCAATTTTTCCATCTATAATATCAAATCCACCTGCAAGCCATGCAAAAAGTGCTGCTGCAAAAAACTCTTGATGAGTTAAAAAATAAATAGCAAATATTCCCGAAGTTATATTAAAAAAAGTCACTATATTTGCTAAATTAAAATGGTTGTTTTTATTGAACAAAAATGTCATTATTCCCCTTTGTAAATATGGTATTGATTTCTACCATTCTGTTTTGATTTATATAAACATTCATCGGCTAATTTGTAAAGCTTATTTGCTGAAACATAACTATTTGGCTCATAAATTATAGCCCCAATAGATACAGATACAACATCTAGTATTTTACTACCTTTATGCTCAATATTTAACTCAATTATTCTTCTATTTATATCTTCTAAACAGCTTTGTAAAGTAGTTTCATCAATATCAAATAAAACTACACCAAACTCTTCACCACCTAATCTAAATACAAACTCATATTTTTGATTAAAGTAATCTTTCAAAGTAACAGCTACCTTTTTTAAAGTCTCATCACCTAAATCATGACCATAAGTGTCATTATACTGTTTAAAAAAGTCGATATCTAAAATTATAAATGCACATTGCCAATTATTAGCATTTGCTATAAACGGCATATTATCAAAAATAGTATCAAAATATTTTCTATTATAGAGTTTAGTCATTCCATCAGTAATTGATTCTATCTTATATTTTTTATTTAAGATTCTTAACTGATTGTCTTTTTTTACAACTTGCAAGATTATAAAACCTATAAGTCCAAAAGAAAGCACAATAATAGAAATCACACTATATAATAAGAAGTCTTTCATACTTTGATAATCTTTTAAAAAAAGTTTCCTTTGTTTAAAAGCCATTTGAGTTTCATATTCAATTAAATAATCGATTTTTTTTACTATTTTTTTAAATAGATGAAGCTTGTTTAGTTTAAAAGTCTCTTTTATTGATTTATCTACACTATTTACTACTTCTTTTTCTTTTGCATTTTTATAAGCACTAAAGTAGTATTCCCACTCTTTTTCAATACTTTGCTGTTCTTCTTTAAAATCGCATACATATTTTAGAGTTCTACATGATATAATTTTTCTATAATTATCTTGAATTTTTTCTAGTTTTACTACAGGAATAAAGTTTCCAAAATAGATATTATCAATCTGTTTTTTTAATTTATCAATATGTGAGTTAAATATTAGTGAAGCTGTAATTAAAGCGAACATTACAATAAAAACTAACATTATTAATTTAAAAGTAACTGATTTAAAAAAATTATATTTCATCGCAATATTTTATTCAAAAAATCATTTAACTAACATTAAAGTACATCTTAGGTATCATCGCGAATTAATACAAACACAAAGGTTTCAAATTTGTTAAATATAAAAGATACTTTTATAGGGAAAAACCCTAAAAGTGACATTCTATCTGGGCTTGTTGTAGCAGTTGCATTAGTACCTGAAGCTATTGCATTCTCATTTATTGCACAAGTTAGTCCTATTGTTGGTCTTTATGCTGCATTTATACTTGGACTTATTACTGCGTTAATGGGTGGAAAACCAGGTATGATTTCTGGTGCTACAGGTGCAGTTGCGATTGTTTTAGTTGGTGTAAGTATTGCTGCAAAAGAGCTTCTTATGGCACAAGGTCTTACAGGTGATGCTCTTTCATTTGGTATTATTCAGTACATTACTTTAACAGGTATTGTTGCAGGAACTATTCAGATTTTAATTGGTGCATTTAAAATGGGTAAATTTATTCGTTTAGTACCACAGCCTGCTCTTCATGGATTCGTAAATGGTCTAGCAGTAGTGATTGCAACTAGTCAATTTAAATTCTTAGATGGTGCTGGTATGATTATGTATGGTATCATCATTGGAACAATGGCTATTATGTACTTCTTACCTAAATTTACTTCTGCTGTTCCAGGTGGACTAGTAGCAATTATTTTGTTTACTGTTATTGTATATTTTACAGGTACAGAAACGAAACTTGTAGGAGATTTAGCAAACTTAACTGAATTTAAAGGTTTATTACCACAATTTCATATTCCTGATGTAATTTTAGATTTTGATGCATTTATGTTAGTACTTCCATATGCAGTTATTGTAGCACTTGTTGGTGTTATTGAGTCATTATTGACTTTATCTGTTTTAGATGAGATTAGCAACACAAGAGGTAGTGCAAATCAAGAGTGTATTGCACAAGGAACTGGAAATATTACTTGTGGATTCTTTGGTGCAATGCCAGGATGTGCGATGATTGGTCAATCAATAATTAACTATACATCTGGTGGATTAGGTAGATTATCAGGTGTTGTAGCTTCTATTGGTCTTATTTTATTAGTTGCAACATTAACTGACCTTTTAAATATTATTCCTGTTGCTATTCTAGTTGGAATTATGTTTATGGTTTCTATAGGAACTTTTGAGTGGAGTTCTTTTGCAAGAATTACAAAAATGCCTAAAAGTGATGCTTTTGTACTTGTAACAGTAACAGGAATTACTATTGTTGAAGATTTAGCAATTGCTGTTATCTCAGGAGTTATTATCTCTGCTTTAGTATTTGCATGGAATCATGCAAAGGTTACTGCAAAAACACATACAGAAGAAGATGGTTCAAAAGTTTATGATTTTGATGGTCCTTTATTTTTTGGAAGTGTTACATCATTTAATGAAAATTTTGATATTGAAAATGACCCACAAACTGTAATATTAGACTTTAAAAACTCTAGAGTTATGGATATATCAGGGGTTGAAGCAATTGATGCTATTACAAAAAAATATGCTGATGCAAACAAAAAACTTGTAATCAGACATTTAAGTAAAGATTGTAAAAAAATTCTTAAAAATGCTGGACCATTTTGTACTTATGAAGAAGATGATCCAAACTATAAAGTTGCAATCAACTATTAAATATTATATTTCTTAGAAGTCCTATAACTTGGGGCTTCTTTTCTCTTATTTACAAGTCTTAAAAAATTAGATAAAATTTAACTATAAATATATTGAGGTGAATCATGGAAATTTTTGATAGATACCAATCTGCCTCTTCAATACATCAACAAATAGCTATTAAAAAAGCTGAGCTTTCTGCTATTGATAAAAAAGAGGAACAAAAATCATCATTTGAAAAAACTGATACTGTTAATATTGGTGAAAAAAACTATGATGAAAATGATTACCAAAGAGTATTAGAAAAATTCAAAAGACTTGATTCTCAAACAAAAGCTCATGAACAGCAACATGCAAGTTTAGCTGATACAAAAGGTGCTATTTCATACAACTATCAAATGGGACCTGATGGAAAGCTTTATGCAACAGGTGGACATGTTAGACTTGATACTTCTTTACCTCAAGACAAAGACGCAGCACTTGCAAAACTTGATCGATTATCAAAATCAGCAGGAGCTCCAAGTGAATTAAGTAGTGCTGATGCTTCAATAGCAAGAGCAGCAAATTTAAATAAAATGCTTATTTTAAGTAAGCAAGAAAATGAAGGAGTAAGTGATGCAAATAACAGACAGTAATAGTTTAAATGGAATGCTAGCAGCCCAAGCTCAAGTAACTCAAACAGCTTCAAATCTAGCACAAGTTGCAAATATCACAGGTGATCCAGCAACACAAGAAGTTACGGCAGATTTTATAAATAGTATTGTAAATCAAATTCCGCAGGTAATTGCCTATGAAGCAAATGCACAAGGTTTAATTGCTCAACAGCAAGTAACAGATTCATTATTGAATATAAAGGCTTAATATGAATAAAATAAATGTAGTTTGCCCATCTTGTCTTAAAGTTAATGCAATTCCAAAAAAAGAATCCTATTTAAAAGCAAATTGTGGGTCTTGTAAAAACTCATTATTAGAAACACATCCTATTGAGTTAAATGAAGAAAACTTTGACCATGTAATAGTAAATTCAGATATCCCAGTAATTGTTGATTTTTGGGCACCTTGGTGTGGTCCATGTAAGATGATGGCTCCAATTTTTAACGAAACTGCTACAAAATATCCTTTAAAAGCTTTATTTGCGAAAGTAAATACAGAAGAGCATCAAGCTTTAGGAGCAAAATATGGTATTAGATCTATTCCTACAATTGTAATTTATAAAGCAGGAAGTGAAATAAAAAGAGTTAGTGGAGCATTAGATCCATTAAGGTTATCAAATCTTGTAAATGAAAATTTATAAAAACTACTAAGAGTTAGTTTTTATAAATTTGTTAAGTTCTTTTAATTGAGTCTCATTAAAAATAGTTACACCATTTTCTTCAAGTAATCTTGCAGTAAGACCTTTTCCCGAAACCAAATTATCACTAAAACTTCCATCATAGATTTTTTCATTTCCACAAGATGGAGATTTAGATTTTAATAAAGCTACTTTAATACCTTCATTTACACATAAATCAAGAGCATTTTTTGCCCCAAGTAAAAAGTTTATAGTTACATCATCTTGTTCTTTTGTTAAAACCTTAAAAGGTTTATCTGCACTTACTAATTCAGCTGCAGGTCTTGGAGTAGTAAGACCTCCTGAAACTTCAGGACAAAAAGAATAAATTTCATTATCACATAAAATATCCATAAAAAGCTCTTTTTGAGAAAAAGTAAAAGAAGAGCCCATTGCAATAGAGGAGTTACCTCCATCATATCGCACGTCCTCACCTAATAAACATGAAGAAATAAGTAACTTCATATATTAAGCTTCCTCGTCAATAGGGTCAATTCTATCTAACTCATCTTTTGTGAAAAATGTTGATAATTGAATATTGTTAAATGCTGCTTTCATAGATACAAAAATTTGAGGATTATCCTCTTCTAATTGTGCAAGTAACTCTTTAGTTTTTGCTCTTGCGTATGGCATTTTAACATCAAATCTAAGACCAGGACAAGCTTCATCTCCAATTACTTGAAGTTCATTGCTATCTGCAAATGCTCTTAATTGTCTCTCTCTACAGAAGATTAATGGTCTGATAACTTCTAAACCATTCTCTGCTTTATAAATTGGAGGCATTGATCTCATAGTTCCATTATAAAAGAAGTTCATAAAAAATGATTCCATTGCATCATCTAAATGGTGTCCTAATGCAACTTTGTTGTATCCTTGTTCTAATGCAGTTGAATAAAGGTATCCTCTTCTCATTCTTGAGAAAAATGAACAAAAAGATGAATTCTTTCTAATTTTTTCTCCTGCTAATTCAAAGATTTCAGTATCAACAATCTCATGTTCAATACCGTGTTCTTTACAGTGATCAGCTAAAAACTGAACTTGCTCACCCATACCATAAGTAACTGTTACAGCTTTAAATTCAAAATTATATGGTGCTTTACTTTGAAGTCTTTTTAATGCATGAATTAATGTAGTTGAGTCCTTACCACCTGAAAAACCAACTAATACTCTATCACCCTCTTTAATAAGGCTATATTCGGCATTAGTTTTTCCTACTAGTTTAGTTATTTTTTTACTTAGTTCAATCAAGATGTGTATCCTACTTAAAAAATTTTTGCAAGTATATCGAAAAAGTTCTCAATCTTTTGTTTTATATCTATAAATTTTACATTAATTGTATAATTTGTCTATATTTTACTAAATTTTTAGATAAAATCATTATAATTTCAGATACTTTCAATCATTAGGAAAATAAAACATGACACTAGAAGAACAAGAAGAGTTTAAACAAAAAATTGCTGAAACAATTTTACCAATTGCTGTTAATATGACAGAAGAACAAATAAGAACAGTGATTTTAAATGTTTTAAAACAAAACGAAGAAATAAACCCTGCTTTTGGTGATATGCTATTTGAACAAATAATGATTCATAAATATAACTTAAATAACAAAAATACAAAGTAATTAAATAAACTAATTCATTTGGTTTAAACCAAATTTAGCAAATTTTAATTATGTGTCGTTATAATTTCGCCCCGAAAAAAAATTAAAGGCTTAAAAATAAGAATTACAGTTTCAGTAAAAGACTTAAAAATATTACAAGAACTTTGTAAAGATCATGGTCAAGCAGAATTATATAAAAAACTTCATCTTGAAGAAGAAAAATATCAAAAAAGTTTAACTGAAAAGAAAAGTAAAGCTACTAAAAAAGCTACTAAAACTAGACAAGAAACAGCTAAACGAAAAATTGAAGCTTCTGTAAATATGATGAGAATGTTTAATCAAAGAATTACTGTTTACTCTGTATCTAAAGAGGCTCAAGTAAGCTATAATACTGCTTTAAAATATAAAGAGTTTATCGAACAAAATGCAAAGTAATTTACTTTGCATTAAGTAACTATTTTTTATTTTTTGGTAATATTTCATTTACCTAAATTAGGAGAATGAAATGAGAGAATTTATAAGTTACGATAAATCATTAGAAATACTAAATAATATAAAACTATCAAAACCTACAACACAAAAAGAGTTTTTAATCAATGCTATTGGAAAAGTAATAGCAACTGATATTATTGCAGATCATAACTCACCTGAATTTCCAACTTCAGGGATGGATGGATATGCTATAAAACACGAAGACCAAGCTTTAAAAACAATCAAAATTATAGACAAAAACCCAGCTGGTTCTGTAGTTGAATCAAAAGTAGAAACTGGTCTTTGTATCAAAACATTTACAGGTTCATTAATGCCTGAGGGTAGTGACACTTTAATTCCTATTGAAAATGTAGAAGTAAATGGCGATGAAATAACAATCACAAAAGAAGTACCTTTTGGTTTTGCAACAAGAGCTATTGGTGAAAACTATGCTAAAGATGAAGTTTTAATCAAAAAAGGAACTGTTGTTGGATTTGCTGAAGTTGGTGTTTTAGCTTCTTTAAATATAGCTCAAATTCCTGTTGTTGTAAACCCAACAGTTGCAATAGCAAGTACAGGAAGTGAGATTTTAGACTTAGGTGAAATACAAACAAATAATGCTCAAATTAGAAGTTCAAATCATCTAACAATCGAAGCTTTATGTAAAAAAGCAGGTGCTTCAACTTTACAACTTGGTATTGTAAAAGATGATATAGATTCAATTACTGAGATGTTAGAAACTGCTCTATCAAAATCTGATATTGTAGTTACAACAGGTGGTGTTTCTGTTGGAGATTATGATTTTGTACAAGATGTTATAAAAGATAAATTAAATGCTGAAGTTTTATTTCATGGGGTAACTATAAAACCTGGTATGCACTTACTTGCTGCTGTTAAAGATGGTAAAACTATTATTGCTTTACCTGGTTTTGCATACTCTTCTACTGTTTGTGCTATTTTATATGTATTACCTCTTATTTATAGACTTAGAGGTTCAAATGAGAAGCTTCCAATAGTTAAAGCTAGAATACAACAAGACTTCCCAAGAAAAATGCCAAAAACAGTATTTACAGCTTGTAATGTAGAGTATATAAATGGTGAATACACAATCAACTTTGATGGAAAGAAAAAAGGAACAAGCGCTATTTTAACAAATATGCTTGAAAGCCCTGCACTACTTATTCAAAAAGAAGATAGTGAAGATATTAAAAAAGGTGACTTAGTAGACATCTTACTTTTAAATGAACTAAAATAATAGTTCATTTAAAATTTTAAGAGCAACAAGATTTTGATTGCTCTTTTTTTGAAAACTTATCTTTAAATAAATGATAAAAAATCAAAAGTAAAACTGCAAGAGAAGCTAAACTCTCAATTAATGAACTACTCTCTTCTTCCATAGAAACTCTTAAAATCTCTAAATCATCAAAAAACATATCAAACACAATACCAAATACTAAAGCTAAAATAGAAATAGTTGATACATATATAATAAGTGAAGTTTTTCCAAGCATTTTATAAACAATACTCATAGTAACAGCACTAGTAGCAGGACCTGCTGTAAGGAAAATAAAAGCAGCACCACCACTCATACCTTGAAGCATTAAAGCAGCAGCTATTGGAAGTGAAGCCGTTGCACAAGTGTATAAAGGAATAGCAAAAAGCATTATTACAAAGTATGTTAAAAACACATTATCAAAAAGCATACTACTATACTCTTTTGGAATAAAGGTGATAAACAGACTTCCTAAAATAAGACCTATAAGTAAAGCTTTCGCCATATCAGCAAAAAGAGTACTGTAAGCATAAGTAAATACAGCTTTTATAGAAAAGCCTTTTTTTTCTTCATTTGAACTACAACAACTAGTAACTTCTTCTTTAACTTCTTTTTTTATAGTAGTAGAAAAGTTTTGAGCGAAGTTCATTTTAGGTTTTGTATTTATAGGACTTACACTAAATGCAGGTTTTTCTTTTTCTTTTGTTTGCTCTTTTTTTTCAAAAATATTTTGTACTAAACCAACACAAATAGCAATAACAATTGAAGATACTACTCTATATAAAGTAAAAACTAAACCAAAAAGTGAAAAGGTAGCTAGGATAGAATCAACTCCTGTAATTGGAGTTGAAATCAAAAAGCTTTGAACTGAACCTTTACTAGCTCCCTCTTTTCTAAGTCCTTGTGCTAAAGGAATAACTGAACAAGAACATACAGGTAAAGGAATTCCAAATAAAGTAGCTTTCACAACAGAACTTGTAGAGTCTTTTCCTAAATGAGAAGATACAAAATCTGAAGGTACTATTTGTTTTAAAATACCTGCGAAAAATAGCCCTACTATTATATAAATAGCAAAAGCATCTAAAAGTGTTAAAAAGTTTTGTGCAAATTCATATGCTAATTCCATTTTTTACTCTTCTTCTAATAAATTTATATTATCTATTTGTTTTTTAGGTTTTACACCTAAGTCTATAAACTCTTGTGATCTTTTAATTAGGTTTCCATTTCCAGTTGATAATTTTTTCATTGCATTATCATAGGATTTTTGGGTTCTATTTATATGTGTTCCTACTTCTTCTAAATCTTTTACAAATAAAGCAAATTTATCATACAAATATCCAGCTTTTTTTGCAATAAGCAAGGCATTTTCATGCTGTTGTTCATTTCTCCAGATATTCTCAATTGTTCTTAAAGTAACAAACAAAGTAGAAGGAGATACTAACATGATATTATGTTCAAAAGCTAATTTAAATAGATTTTCTTCTTCAGTACTAGCAAGTAAAAAAGCCCCCTCAATAGGGATAAACAGTAAAACAAAATCTAATGTTCTAACACCTTCAATATCTTCATATTTTTTAGAACTAAGACCTTTTATATGGGCTGTTATTGATTTAACCAACTCTTTTTTTGCAAGTAGTTTTTTATTTTCATTTTCACTATTTGTATAATCAATATAGGCTTTTAGTGAAACTTTTGAATCTATAATAATATCTTTATTTGAAGGCAAGTGAACTATAACATCAGGTCTTAATCTTTTTCCATGCTCATCAGTAAATGAATCTTGTGTTGAGTACTCTTTTCCTTCTCTTAAACCTGTTTGCTCTAAGATTGAAGATAAAATCATTTCGCCCCAATCCCCTTGAGCTTTGTTATCACCTTTTAGAGCTTTTGTAAGATTTACAGCATCTGTTGAGATTTGTTGGTTTAGTTCTTTTAGATTTTTTATTTCTGTAAGCAATGAACTTCTTTGTTTTGTTTCTTCATTGTAAATATCATTTACTCTTTTCCCAAAAGAATCTAACTGCTCTTTAAAAGGTGTTAATAACTGATTTAAAGTAAGGTTTGATTTTTTTTGGTTTTGTTCAAAAACCTTTGTTGCTAAAGACTCAAACTCTATTTTCATCTTTTCTTTAGACTCTTCAAGTAAATTTATTTTCTCATTAAAAGAGTCTTCTTTAATCTTATACTCATTTGTTAGGTTTTCCAATCTTAACTCATAAGTTTCAATAAGATTTTCTTGAATTTGATCTGACTGATTTTGAATAGCTTTTATTTTATCTTCATAAAAAGAGCTTGTAAGTTCTATCTTTTCATTTGCCGTATTTATTTTTAGCAGTACTTCATCTTGCAAATTTTGAAGCTTATCATTATAATTTCGCTTCGTAAAATGTAAAATAGCCATAACTGCTAAAGTTATGGCTATTATGCTTAATATTAATGTGAGTGTATTTATTTCAATGACACTATTAATCAAATTTCAAATCCTCTTTTAATGCATCTTTTGAACTATTGTGAACATCATATCCAAGCTCTTTAAATCTCTCAACTAAAGGAGGGTGAGAGTAATAAAAGAAAATATAAATAGGATGAGATAAAGGAAATGATTTATTTTCATTTGCAAGTTTTAAAAGTGCATTTACTAAATCATTTTTAGATTGTAAATTAGATCCAAATTCATCTGCTGCGTACTCGTTATGTCTAGAAATTAAAGAAATAAGTGGCATTAAGAAAAACGATAAAATTGGTGAAAAAATCATAAAAATTGCAATAATTGCTGCTGGTTCTTGGTTTAATGATAAACCTAAGAATAGCTCTTCTGGTAAATTACCAAAAATTGCAAAGAATATAAACATTACAACACCCATAATTCCAATATTCTTTAAAATATCTCCATTTTTAAAGTGCCCTAATTCATGTCCTAAAACAGCTAGTAGCTCATTGTGAGTTAGTTTTTCAACTAATGTATCAAATAAAACTACTCTTTTTGTACTTCCTAGTCCACCAAAATATGCATTTAATCTATTGTCTCTTTTACTTGCATCTACTGAGAAAACTCCTGAACTTTTAAATCCTACTTCATCAAGTAATCTTTCAATCTTAGATTCTAAATCTTTATCTTTTAAAGGCTCAAACTTATCAAACATTTTATCTCTAACTAAAGGATAAACCATATTTATGATAATAATAACTGCAAAAATAAAAGCAAATCCCCAAATCCACCAAGATGATAAATTTTCTATAATTAAAGAAATACCCGCAATCACAAGTGATCCAAATACTAAGAAAAGAATCCCTGATTTGATAGTATCTTTTATAAATAGTGAACTTGTCATATTTGAGAAACCATATTTTTTGTCTAATTTAAAAGTTTTATATAAATCAAATGGTAAAGTTAAAACCCAATTAATAATAATAAATAAGTCAATAAAGACAACAGCTTTTAACCATGAAGATTCAATGTTTACTAATGAATTTAAGTAAGATAAACCAAAACCTATCCACATAAAGAAAATAACAAACTCATAAAATGATGATACTATTGATAATTTCTCTTTTTCAATAGAATAGTTTGCCGCCTCGTAGTATTTACTACCTTCCAAAATTATTGGTTCTAAGTTTCTTGCATTTTTTACATATGCTACTTGCATAAATGATGTGTAAATATTTAAAGCAAAATATAAACAATAAGCAATAACAAAAATCTCTAACACTTATTAATCCTTCTTAATATAATATTATTTATATTACAATTTTATTGCTTTCATTTTAGTAAAGATATTCTTATTGATTATCAGTATCTTCTTTATAAACTTCTACTGTATTTCTACCATTTCTCTTTGCTTCATACAATGCTAAATCAGCTTTATGAAGTAAACTGTTTAAGTCATTTTCATTTGAACTTAAAACACTAACTCCTATAGAAACAGTAAACTTAACTCTTTTTTTATTTGCAGAGCAGTACTCTAAAGCTTCTATCTCACTTCTAATATGTTCTGCAACTTTTTTTGCTCCTCTTATTGAAGTGTTTGGCAAAATTACACCAAACTCTTCACCACCTAGTCTTCCAAAAACATCACTTTTTCTAAGTAAACTTTGAGTAGTTTGAGCCATAAGCTTTAATATCTCATCTCCTACTTTATGCCCATAATTATCATTTATAAATTTAAATTTATCTATATCAATCATTAAAGCACTAAGACTTTTTTTCTCTCTTCTATTATAAGAAATCATTGGAGTACATGATTCAAAGAAACTTCTTCTATTTTTTACTCCTGTCAAAGAGTCTGTAGTAGCTAAAATACTTAATTTTACATTTATATTATTTAGTTCTTTAGTTCTTTTATCAACTGCTGATTCTAAAACTTTTTGATACTCTTTTAGTCTTCTTTCTTGAGCGTTTAACTTTATAGCTTCAAGTACCATAAGTTCAAAATCTACTTTTTTTAGTGTTCTTGGGATAATTTTATAAACAGAAGCTTCATTTATAACTTTTTCTAGATTTTCAAGTTTTATAGCATCTTTAAAAATTATATTTTTTGTATTTGGAGAGTTTTTATATAATTCTAATAAAAAATCATCAAAAGATAGTGTGGAATTATTGTTTCCATTTATTGTAATAAGTATTTCATTTCCAGCAATTATATTATTAAAGCAACCTATTAATGCTTGTTCTGCATTTATATAACTTTCAATAATATAATCACCATCTACAATTCGTGATAATTTGTTGTAAAGTTCATCTAAAATCTCTACATCATTATCAATACAAGCTATTATATATTTCATATTTTATCTCCAAAATTGAAATATTAGCCAATTAAATTTTAAAATTAAATATAACTTTTAAAGTTTTTTTTTGCTTTTAATCAAACTTTTTAATGAACTTTTTTGACTCTTTAATTATTTTATTATCTTTAGTAAATAAAATAACTTCATAATTGTCTTTGAATGAATCTTTAGTCCAGTTTGTACTTCCTAAAACTACAATTTTTTCATCAAAGATAGCTATTTTAGTATGTAGTTTCTTATCTGCGACAATAGTCTTTATGCCATTTTTTTGTAATAGTTTAAAGATTCCATCATCTTTTTCAACTTTTGATTTGTCAAAAATAACTATAATATTAATTTTTTCTTTAGATTTTTCAACAAGCTCTTTTGCAAATTTTTTATAAGAAAAATTGTACATAGAAATATAAATACTTTTATTAGATTCTCTAATTAAATCTATAATCTTATCTTTTGCATCATCTGCTTGCTTTGGTAAAAAGTATATTTCATTTGTTTTTTCTAAAGAAAAAGCATCTTTTGAAAAAGCAACACTACAAACTAAAATCAGTCCTAAAACTATTTTAAAAAAACCACTATTTTTCATCTAAAACCTCAAACATCTCTTTTGGAATTTTTGTTGGTTTAAAGTTTTTTAAATATGCCAATTTAAATGAACCTTTAAATAAAACTTCACCATCTCTTAAAACTTCTTGATACATCACAACTGATGCTGCTTTTTTTTGTGTAAGTTTACAAGTAACAACTAAATCATCACCAAATACTGCTGATTTTATATAATCTACTTCTACATGTTTAACTACAAAAAATTCATCTTCTTGATGAGGAGACAATCCTCTTTTAAAAAAAAGTTCAGACCTAGCTCTCTCGCAAAACTTCAAATAGTTGGCATAATAAACAACCCCACCTACATCCGTGTCCTCATAATATACTTTTATATTTAGCACTAAAACTTCCTATCTCAATCAATATTTCTTATTTAGGGACAATAAGGAAGTAAATTATACATTCCTCTTTCTTTAATACCTATTTTAAATCCTTTTATAATAGCTATAATATAAAAGATATAAAAACTCAAGAGCTTATAAAACAAGTAAAGACTTTTTATAAATAAGATTATATTAATATAAAAGCTAAATATGCTAAAATCCGTTTTCAAAAATTTAATATATTTCAAGGTGGTTATTTGTCTATTTTTGCGTTACAATCTTTAGCTGGTGGGTTTCTAGATGAGGATTTAGAACATTTTAACAAACATTTCGATGACTGGTGTATTCAATTTGACAGTTATGAAGATGCAAAACTTATAGTAGAAACTTTAGAGAATCAAGAATCTATAGATATAGTTGAAATCACTCCTTTAAGTTATCCCAAATACTTTTTCAACTCTTTGCAAGGTACTATTTATGCCACAAGACAAGTAGATGATAATATCATTTGTATTGTAGAACCACACATAGGTTCTAGTTTTAAAATTGCAATTTGTGATTTAAAAACAAAAAGAGTTAGATTAACAAAAACAAACTATAAAAACATACCAAATGTTGAAGCAGCTTTTGCTAATCTAAGTGAAATCAACTAAACTCTAAACTATTAAGAAGAACAACTTACATGAGATATCCCAGCAATATCAAAATATTCGCTAGGTTTTAATCTATAATATTTATTCTGTATTTCTTGTGATTGTTCTTCATATGGATTTATCATAATTTCTTGCAATTCTTCTATTAAACTATAATCCCCATTATTTGCTTTTTCATACGCAGGAACTAAGAACCATTCTCTTAAAGTATATTTTGGGTTAATAGCTTTCATATCTTTTGCAAGTTTTTCTTTTTCTTTTGAAGATGATATTTCTATTGCCTTATTCCATTTTTTTAGCCATTCAGTCCATCTAGCAAATAATTCTTCTTTTTTAGAGATATCTTGATAAAAGCTTTTTTCAAGAACTTTTACATCTTCTGGGATAGAAGATAATTCTCTAAAGAATAGCGTATAATCAACAGATGTTTCAATCATAAGTACTATTAATTCTCTAAATAAATTCTCATCAAACTTCTTAATACCTAGCTTTGAAGACCACATTTCTTCCATTTTCTTTTGCATTACATCACTGAAATTATCTTCAATCTCATCTAATTGTTTCTGTACTTCTTTATTATTCTCAAATAAAACTCTTAATGACTTACAAAACATCTTAAAATTTTGTCTTGCTGCTTCTGGTTGATTGAAAAATGAAAAGTGAACTCCTCCACCAGTCCAAGGTTGATATCTTGGATGAAAATTATCTATAAATCCAAATGGACCATAATCAAGTGTAAATCCTCCAACAGCACAATTATCACTATTAAAATTACCTTGACAATACCCTACTCTTATCCAATTTGAAACAAGAGAAGTTAATCTATCTCTAAAACTCTTTGCAAGCAAAATAACTTTTTCTTCCAATGATAAAGCATTATTTATCTCATCATATTCTCTATGAATAGCATGTAATACAATTTGTTCCAACTCTTTTTTTGCATTTTCATATTCATTTTTTCTAGCTCTTCTACCAAATAGTTCTAGCTGACCAACCCTTAGAAAAGAAGGTGCAACTCTAGTTGAGATTGCTATTATTTCATCTATCATAACTTCAGGATCTTTTGAATAAGAACCTTTTGTAAACCAAGGTCTTTTAACTATTTGAGTATCAGAAGTATAAAGAGTTAAAGACCTTGAAGTTGGAATACCTAAAGCATACATATGTTCTTGTGCTAAAAACTCTCTGATACTAGACCTAAGTACAGCTCTTCCATCAGCTCCTCTACAATAAGGCGTTTTACCTCCACCTTTTAATTGCATTTCCCAACGTTTACCATTTAGCACAACTTCAAGAATTGAAATAGCTCTTCCATCTCCATATGCATTTCCAGTTTGAAAAGGACATTGTTGATAATACTCAGTGCCATAAATAGATAAAGCATAACCACATGCCCATCCTACTTTACTAAAGGGCTTTTCTAAAGAAGAAGTATCAGCTGAAAACATTTTCATAAACTCAGACGAAGTTGCTAAAGTATCATCAAAACCCAATTCCTCAAAAAAGTTTTTACTATGAGCTATATATTTAGGATTTTGCAAAGGAGTTGGCTTTACAGGGACAAAATGCCCACTAGTTACTTCTCTTGGGAAATAATCAATACCATCTTCACTTGAATTAGGATTACTATTTAAAGTATTCATTAAAGAGTAATCTACAAATTCTCCTAACTCTTTAAGTGTTTTTATTTTCTTATCTATTTTTTTCATATAAAATCTTTCTTATTTAATAAAATCAAAACAATATATCAATAAACAAAATACATATATGTATTGTAAAAACTATTATTATAAAATTTATTTTCTATTGATAATTATTATTCATAGCTAATTATACAAATGAGTCTCTTTAATAATGATTGAGTTAAATAAAAAAAGATTAATTTGATTTAGATTTTTACAAAAAGTTATAAGAAGGTAGAGCTTAGACTCTACCTTATTTTAGTGTCCACAGTTTATTTCTCTTATTCTATTTAATAAATGAAATACTTGGTCAATATTTTTCTCTATATTTTCTGTTACAGCAAATATTTGTCCATTTTCATAATTTTCTGCATATAAATCAACAGTATCTTGAACCATTGTATGAACTTTTCTATGTGCAGATTTTAGCTCTTCCCACTCTTTTGTATTTGCAAAAGAAGAATTTTCATTTGCATCTATCCATTTTCCTAGATTACATTCATGATGACTTTTAACTTTAAATTTAAAGCCTTCTTTACACTCAGAAAAATTTGTATTTTTAAATACAATATGGTCTGATTTTAATTTATTTAAGTCAAAAATCATATCCGTATTACAAATTCTTTTTCTTGCATTTTCATCAAAGCTTGTTTTATTTACTACTCCTTGAAGTTGCACAGCTAAAGAAGTAGTGTTTTCTGCCATATCACTAATGCTTGACGCTAATGTTGCATTTTGTTGTGTAGCTTGGTCAAGAGAGTTTACTGTATCGTTGATTTGATTCATTGCTAACTGCTGTTCTTTTGAAGCATTTGCAACTTCATTAATTAACTCAATAGTAGAATTGATGTTCTCATCTAATTCATTATAACCATTGATCATTTCAGTAGTAACATCTTTTCCAGTTTTTGCTTTATTAGTTGCACTTTCAACTAAATCTTTAATCTCTTTTGCAGCTTCTGCACTTCTATTTGCAAGGTTTCGCACTTCTTGTGCTACAACAGCAAAACCTTTTCCAGCTTCACCTGCTGTTGCTGCTTCAACTGCTGCGTTAAGTGAAAGAATATTTGTTTGAAATGCAATTTGGTCAATAATAGAAATTGACTCATATATGTCATTTACTTCACTACTTAATTCATCCATTGAATTAGAAGTTCTTGAAGCCAAGTCTCTTCCTTTATCATTTGATTGAATTACACTTTGAGCTAAACTTGCCATTTTTGCAGCATTTTCACTACTCTTGTTAACAGTTGCTGAAACTTCTTCAATAGCTGCCGCTGTTTGTTCAAGTGATGCTGCTTGAGTATTTGAAGAATCACTTAACTTTCTAGAAGACATAGTAAGTTCATTTGCACTTTGTGTTAACTCTTTATTTGATTTATCAATTAAACACATTACTTCATTTATTGTTGATTGTGTTACTTTTGTTCCACTCATTAAAGATGCTATTAATCCAGTAAGACCTTCAATATGAGGAATTTTATAGTCATATTGTGCATTAGATAAAGCTACTAAAGAGTCAGATAATACTAATAGATTTTTCTGAAGAGTTTTAATCATACTATTTATCTCATTTACTAAAGAATCAACTTCTTTTGAATGAGCTGTACCTTTAATAGTATCATTTAATAAACCTGCATTTACCTTTTCAATGATAAGCTTTGTCTCTTCTATTACTATTTTATCTTGTTTTACACCTTCTTCAATAAAATCTAAATAACCATTAAAACTTTTTACTAAATCCCCTATTTCATCATTTGATGTAATATCAAGTTTTTTAGATTCAGACCCTTTATTGTTTTTAATAGAATCAATTGAATTTTTTAGATTTAAAATAGGAGATAAAATATTTTTCTTCATATTTATAAGTGAAGCTATCATACTTAAAAGTAAAGCAACAACTAAAATAGTTAATGCACTCCAAATAATCGATGATGTATGTTCAACAGAATTCATAACTATAGATACAGGTCTAGCTGATAAAGCAATCCCTAAAACTTTTTCATTAAAATCTTTTACTTCAATAAAAGAGTAAAAATAATTATCTGTAATTAAATACTTTTCATTTTTTAGTTTTTCAAAATCAATATTTCTAGAATCATTTAGAAAATCTTTGCTAACAAAGTTTTGAGAAATTACGTAGTTTTGAAGTTTCTTATCTTCAGGAATTTTTGCAACAGCTAAAGAGCTATCCATAAGAAGTAAAAAGGAATCTCCTATTTTATCAAAAGACTTAGCAACAGAGTTAATTCCTTGCATAAATTCAAGTGAACCTAAATGCATATTGTTTGAATCAAAAACAGGCACAACAGCTCTTATACTAAGACCAGCTTTTCCAACTTCAAATGTATTTACAGCCTGTTTTGTTGTATTTACTTTTACAACACTTGCTCTAAATGAACTTAAGTCATCGCCAAATTTATCTATTTTCCATGATCTTAAAAATGAATGAGAATCTTTTGTATGAATATGCACTTTAATATTTTTGAAAGGCGTTGATTCCTTCATGCTTTTAGATAAATTTTCTAATGCATTTATAGCATATTCTCTTTCATTTAATTCTAATGCTTTTTTTATTTCTCCATCATTTGAAATTGAAATAGCATTTGAAATACCCACATCAAATTTTGCTTGAATCTTTGACTTTGATAAATTATTCAAATCTTTTTGAACACTCTCATAAACTTCTAAAGTCAAAATTTTTTTATAATAGTCTAAAACTATATAACCTACAACTAACATCAGTAAAGTAACTATAATAGTAATCAAAGAAGATTTTTTTGATATACTTAAGTTATTCATATACATCCTTTATTAAAAAAAGTTATATATAATACTATTTTATGTATTAATAGTAGTTATATTTAGTAATTATTTATTATCACATATAGTTATTTTTTAAAAAACTCTAATAAAACTTCTGTTATTATCAATAATACAAATAAAAAAGAAAAGTTATACTTATGAAAAATGATTTAAAAATAGTAATTGTAGTTTCATCTTTGTTAGTAATATTATCTGTTTCAATGTCAGTTGTTAATTTTATGGTTTCACTTGATTCAACACAAAAAGACCTAAAAGAATACTCTTTACCCTTATCCGTGGATAATATCTATTCTGAAATACAAACTCACATAATAAAGCCAAATTTAGTATCATCTATGATGGCTCATGATACTTTTGTAAAGGATTGGCTTTTAAATGAAGAAGAAAATAATATAAAAATTAAACGTTATTTACAAATGGTAAAAAATAAATACAATATGTTTGTAGCTTTTTTAGTATCAGAAAAAACAAAAAACTATTATACACAAGATGGTTTTTTAGAAACACTTGATAAAAATAATTCTGATAACAAATGGTACTTTAGGTTTAAAAAAACTCAAACTGACCAAGAAATAAACCTAGACTATAACCAAGACTTAGACAACTCTTTAATTATGTTTATAAATCATAAAATGTTTGATGAAGAATATCAACTAATAGGTATAACAGGAATTGGACTTAAGATTTCTTATGTTGATGAGATGCTAAAACACTTTAGACAAAACTATAACTTTACAGTATATTTTGTAGATGAAGATGGAAAAGTAGTTTTATCTGAAAGAAAAGTCAATAATATAAAAAACTTAAATGATATAAAAGAGTTATCAAATCTAAAAGAGCAAATAATCTCTAAAAAAACTAAAGTAATTGAGTATTCAAAAGATAGTATGAATTATTTACTAAAAACTAAATATGTTCCAGAACTTGATTTATATCTTATTGTTGAAGCAAAAATTGATGATTTTATGAAAACTGAATATAATACTTTTTATATAAATCTACTAATATCTTTATTTGTTACAGTTATTATTACTTTTGTTATTATATATAGTATCAAAGGCTTTAATAGAAGACTAGAACATTTTGCAAATAATGACTCACTAACAAATCTATTAAATCGAAGATCTTTTAATAGCAATCTAAAAACATTTGATAAATTATCAAAAAGAACTGGCAATCCAATATCTTTACTATTTTTAGATATTGATGATTTCAAACTAATTAATGACAATTTAGGACATAAAATAGGCGATGATGTACTAAAAAGAGTATCAAGTATTTTGAGAGAAAACCTAAGAGAAACTGACATAAAAAGTAGATGGGGTGGTGAAGAGTTTATTATAGGACTTATCAACACAGAACAAAAAGAAGCCTTTGAAATAGCTCAAAAAATAAAAGAGAAACTTCAAAATGATTTAACTCTTATAAACTTAGCAAACAGACCTATTACAGCTAGTTTTGGTGTTACGCAAATACAAAAAGAAGAGAAATTAGACTTAGCAATAGTTAGAGTTGATAATGCGATGTATGAAGCTAAAAAAAGTGGGAAAAATAAAGTAGTTGTAAAATAAAAATGAAACCTTTTGGTTTCATTTTTTTATCTATCCCATAGGATATAAAATCTCTTTTTGAACCTCTTCTATTTTCTTCATAAGTTCATCATCTATTTTAAAATCAAATGCAGCTAATGACTCATCTACTTGACTTAATGTTCTAGCTCCAATAATAGTTGAAGCAACAAAATCAAAGTGCTTTGAGTATGCAACTGCTAGTGTTACAGGCGAAATCCCATACTCTTTTGCAAGTTCTACATATCTTTTTGTAGCTTCTATAGTTTTTTCATTTACAAATCTATTGGCCATTGCTTGAACTCTTGGATTTTTATTTTTGATATAAGCTGTAAATCTACATCCATCTGGATATAAACCATTGTTGTATTTTCCTGCTAAAACCCCTCCCGCGATTGGAGAGTATGGAAGAAGTGAAATATCTTCATTTTTACATACAGTTGATAGCTCATCTAAAAATCTTGGATTTAATAATGAAAAATTATTTTGTATTGATTCAAATCTAGCTAGTTTATTATTTTTTGCAGTTTCATTTGCTTTTGTAAGTCCATAAGCACTATCATTTGATGTTCCTATATATCTTACTTTTCCCTCTTTTACCAAATCATCAAAAGCTCTTAATGATTCTTCTATAGGCACTATTGTATCAGGCCAGTGCATTTGATATAAATCTATATAATCTGTATCAAGTTTCTTTAAACTTCCTTCAACTGCTCTTTTAATATGAAAAGAATCAATTGCAGTAAGTCCATGTCTAATAGGAGGTACAAACCATCCAGAAGCTGCTCCTGCAACTTTTGTAGCTAAAATAATAGAGTCTCTATCTTTAGTTTTTAACCATTCACCTACCCATTGCTCAGTAATACCTGCTGTATTTGCTTTTGGTGGTACTGGATAAAGCTCAGCTGTATCATAAAAGTTTATTCCATTATCATAAGCTTTATCCATTATTTTAAAAGCCTCTTCTTTTGATGTAGAAGAACCAAAAGTCATAGTTCCCATACAAATAGAAGATACTCTAAGTCCACTTTTTCCTATATATCTAAAATCCATAAATAATTCCTTCAAATTTTTAAAAATTGAACTTTATTATATCTTGAAAAGTTTAAACTACTCCATTATACAAATCTCTTTTTTTCTCATATGTATCAATGTTTGAATAGCTACTAAAAGCACTATAAAAGTTGATATGAAAGTAAATACATATGATAAATACTCATAGAAAGACACCTTTGTTAATTCAAACATTAGTATCGTAGCTAAGCTTATAGCTGCCATGGGAAAAGTAAAAGCCCACCATGATATAAAAAACTTTATATTCATATAGTTTTTATACATAACAAAAACTAAGATAGTAAAAAACAGCCCTAGACTATAAAGTATGTGTGCAAAAAAATCTAAACTTGATGTTAGTTTTATATAAGCAATAAAGCCAATAGCAGGAGGAGCTATAAGTATAAAAAGTGTTGGCATAAACTTTGCTGCAAACTGTTTATGGAAAATAATTCTATTTAAAATTATTGAAAAAAGAATAATCCAAAAGAAAATACCAATAGAGTAAAAAAAGTATAAAATTGATTTATCTACAAACCCTATTCCAGCAATTGGAACTATTAAATTTCCAACTATTGGTATAAACCATGCGGGATTAGAATGTACTATTTCTAAATTATTGTTTATCCAAAATTTGATTGTATAAAATGTAAAAAATATATGAACAAAAGCTCCAATAAAAAACAAAATATAAGCAACATTCATGTCAACTTGTCTAAAGAACATTGATAAAAGAAGTGTAGATATTGAAGAAGCTGCAAAAAAGTTTACTCTTATTGGGTGAGATAACTCTTGTTTTACTTCTTTTGTATGTAAAAATATTTTTAAAATATATGTTAAAACAATACTCAAATAAACCCCAGATGTAAAAAGTCCAAGATAAAAACCTATTTCATATGGAAAGTCAAAGCTCTCATTTAACTTTATGAAAACCATTGATAAACCCATAAGTCCCATAACTGTAGCAAACATCATGATGGGAAAAAATTGAAGTCTGTTTGAAGGAATTGCTTTAATTGATTCGCTATTATGCATCTATTAAATCCTATTAAGAAAAATTTATTATAATTAGAAAAAAGTTAGGAAAATAAATGGCAAAGAGCAAAAAAGCAATCATAGACTTAAAAAATATGAATCTATCTTTTGAGGAGAGAAATCATCATATTAAACTTTTAAGTTTCAAAACATCAACAATGACTTTAGATGTAGAAGTATATGAAAAAGGTCAATTGTTAAAGAAAGATACAATTGTTTTTGCTCACTTACCAAAAAAGCTTAAAGCTAAACTAAATCCTCTATTCTAATCATAGTTATAATTATAACTTATTTTAATTAAATAAACTTTACTTATATATAAGTTTTAATTATAGTTAAACAAAATAAGCTTTGATTTTAGCAAAGTTAGCCCTAAACATGGTATGTAAGTAAGTTCCAAAAACTTTATCTTTTTTAAAGGCAGCCTCTTTTTCATACTCACCTTTTTTCTTATATAAAGTATACTCACCTTTAATAGAAGAATCTACACTAGTATAGTGAAAAGCATGACCTGTTATACCCAAGTCATTATCATAATATCCCATTCTTGTAAATCTTTTATTTAATGTAAACTTCAAAGGAAGTAAGCCTAACATCTTTTTATCATCACAAACTTCACCTAGAACTATAAGACCCGCACACTCACCATAGATTTTTTTTGTTTTTGCATGCTCTTTTAATGAAGCTTGGAAGTTTTTAGATTTTTCAAACCTCTCATATGACTCTTTTGTTTCGATATAACCACCACAAATAAACACACTATTTGCATCATTTGGAATAATCTCATCATTTACACTATTTACAATACTTACTTTTGTAAAGTGCTCTTTTAAAAACTCCAAATTATCATGGTATAAAAAAGAGAAGTTTTTATCATAAACAACTGCTATGTGTTTATCTATTTTCTCAATTTTTTCAAAAGGATAGATTATCTCTTCTTTTTCATATTTAGTTATCTCTTCAAGCTTTTGTAAATCTATATTTTTAAGCACTTCCTTTGAAAGCTCTTCTATCTTATCTTCTTCACAATCTTTTAAGTCTAAACCTAGATGAGTTGAACTTAAAGCTTCTAAATTCTTTGAAATAAATCCTAAACAAGCTACGTCATCAAAATCTTTTTCAATTTGATTTTTTATAAGTTCATAATGCCCTTGGGATGAGATATGATTAAATACAACAGCTTTTATAGTATTGTCTTTTCTATACTCTTTTAGACCTTTTATAATTGCACTTAAAGTGATATATGAACCACTTGCATCTAAAATAATAATTGTTGGGATATTTAAAAGTTTTGTTACATCGTAAGCAGATGAGTTTTTATCCATTCCATCATAAAAGCCCATAACGCCTTCTAAGATAGAAAACTCTTTATTACTATAATTTGAAAACAACCATTTAACACCCTCTTTTTTACAAATATTAATATCCAAATTTACACTAGGTGTTTTAGAGATTTTTTCATGAAATTGAGGGTCGATAAAATCAGGTCCTATTTTAAAAGGTCTTACACTCTTTTTGTAGTGGTAAAGTAAAGATGTTGTAAGGATTGTTTTTCCTTGGTTTGAGGCAGTTGCACTAATACATAAAGCTTTTATAATCTATCCTTTTTATTATTTATGAGATTTTACTATTTTTTCCTATTTACCTAACTTACAAAGAACCTTCAATTTGATATAATCCAAAAAAAGTTCAATAAGGAAATAGATGAAAATTGCTATTATTTCAGATATAAAATCAAATGTTTACGCACTAGAAGAAGTAATAAAAGATATAAAAGCAAAAGATATAGAAGTAGTTTTAAACCTAGGCGATATGTTTTATGGACCAATAGAACCCAGAGCTACTTATGAGTTAATAAGAGAAAATAAGTTTATAAATATCATGGGTGATGAAGATAGAAAAATCCTTGAAGCTTCACTTGCACAACTAGAAGAAGATGAAACATTAAAATATGTTTATAATAATTTAGGTGAAGATGTTTTATACTGGATTCAAGAACTACCTTTTGAGAAAATAATTGGTGGAACTTATTATATGATTCATGGAACTTACTTTGATGATACACAATATTTATTTGAAGATATAAAAGATAAACAATTAGTTCAAAGAGAAGATGAACAAATCATAAAACTTACAGATGATATTGAAGCACCTTTTATTTTCTGTGGAAACTCTCATATTCCAAACTATAAAAAGCTAAATAGTGGTCAAATTACTATCAACCCTGGTTCAGTTGGATTACAAGCTTTTAGTAAAGATAAACCAAAACATAAGATAGAAAACAACACTCCAAATGCTTCATATATGATACTAAACATCGAAGATAATAAATTTTCTATGGATCATGTAAGAGTTGCTTATGATTATGAAAAAGCAGCCCAAAAAGCACAAGAGAATGGAAGAGAAGATTGGGCTTATGCTCTTAGAACTGGTAAAGTAAAAGAAGCCTAATGAACTGGCTTGCTCATGTACTACTATCAAAAAAATCAATTGATTTTCAAATAGGAAATTTTATAGCAGACCCATACAAAGCAAGACCTTGGGAAAATGCAAGCAATGATTTAAAAAATGGTATGCACATTCATAAAATCATAGATTCATACTCTGATAAACATGAAGCTTTTAAAAGAAGTAAAAAAAGACTAAAAGAAAAAGGTTTATTAAAAGGAATAATCATAGATTTTGTTTATGATTATTTACTTACGAAAAATTGGGATAAGTACTGCAATATAAAACTTGAAGTTTTTATACAAGAGTTTTATGAAAAAGCCTATATTCAAAAAGATAGTTATCCTTTAAGAGCAAATCAAATAGTTGAAAATATGATAGCTAGGGATTTACTAAACTATAAAGATTTTAAGCACTTAAAAAAAGCTTTTCAAAGACTTGATATGAGGCTATCAACTAAACTTGCACAAAGAGATAGTGCTATTTCTTACTATGAAATAGTTTGTGAAAAAATAGCTGAACTTGAAGATGACTTTTTAGAGTTTTTTCCTGATTTAATCAAAAAAGTAAATGAAGAGTTAAAAGCACTTGAAGAGGAAAAACTAAATCATATAAAGATTTAGTTTCCTTCATTTGCCTTTTTATTTCTTTTTATAAGAAGATATACAAAAAATGGTGCTCCAATAAATGCTGTTACAACACCAATAGGAAGTGTTGAAGCTGTATTTAAATTTCTAGCTATTAAATCTGAAACAACTAAAAATACTCCTCCATAGAAAAATACAGGGAAGATTAGTTTGTCTGCACTTTGTTTGTAAATAAGCTTAATTATATGAGGTACAACAAGTCCTATAAAACCAATGGGTCCTACAAAACTAATACAAACACCTACACATAAAGAAATGACTACAAGCAATGTCAGATTTAGTTTATGTACATTTAAGCCTTTTAGAAATGCTGTATCATTTGAGATTAAAAGAAGTTTGATATTTGCTCTATTTACATAAATAGTAAAATACATAATCAAACTTGCAATAAGTACCCAAAAAGAGCTACTAAAACCAACTGTATCTAAACTACCTAATGTAAATCTCACAATTGAATAGTTTTGTTCTAAATCACTTAGATAAAAAACAAGCATTAAAGCTGATGAATAAAAATATGATAAGGCAATACCAATTAACAAAATAGAGTTTGTAGATACGGCTATGCTGTTATTGTTTATTCTTTTTGAAATGTAATATAAAATTATAATAGTTACTAAAGAACCCAAAGATGATGAAACAGGAAGTATTACACTTGGAATAAATACTATAGAAATAGCAGTAAACAAAGTTGTACCACTTGCTATTCCTAAAGTATATGGTGTTATTAAAGCGTTTTTAAAGATAATTTGAAAAATCAAACCACTCAAAGCTAAAACACCACCTACTAATAGTGCTAAAAATACCCTTGAAACTCTTAACTCCCAAAATACTTTATATGTAATAGTTGAAGGATCAAATAGTTCATTTAAGTTTAGAGCTATTTCTCCTAAGAATGGAGAGATTACAATAATAAAAAGTGATGATATAAATAGTAGTTTTTTTATCATAGGTTCACCACCAAGTGTTTATCTAATTTTATAATTGCGTTATTATAAAACTTTTGAAGATTTTCATTTGAGAAAAACTCTTCATTTGAACCAAAAAACTTGATTTGTCCATCTTGCAAATATAAAATCTTAAACTTTAAGGCATAAGCTAAATCAAGATTATGAGTTATTACAATTTTTTGTTGTAAAAAATCAGATTTAAAAATATCAAATACCTCTTTTAATCGTGTAATATCCAAGTTTGCAGTAAGCTCATCAAAAATAGTAATTTTTGCATTATGCATAATAGCAGAGCCAAGAAGTAAAAGTTGTTTTTCCCCTGAACTAAAGGCTTTACAAAATCTATTTTCTAATTTTTTTAAACTTAATAATTCGATGATTTTATCTATTTGTGAGTTATTATCACTATTGTTAATTGCTGATAACTCTAAAAACTCTCTTAGTGTAATATACTCATCAAATATTTCAAGTTTTGGAGGAATATAGTTTATTAAAGATGCTCTTTTTGCGTCACTTATATCATTTATATTCTCATCAAAAAGTTTAACTTCATCATTCTCAATTAGATTTGATAAAACCTTAGCAAGAGTTGATTTTCCTGCTCCATTTTGTCCTAAGATTATAAGATTTTCATTTTCATTTAAAGAAAATGAAATATCTTTTAAAATAGAACTATTGTAGTTGTTTATTTCTAACATTTATTAATATCTTTTTAAAATCTTTTATAAAATAAATCACCCTATCACTAGGTATTCCTGCATAATCTTTTGCTATTAAATATACATCTTTATTTATACTTGCATTTACAGGAAGTGTTTTCCATGATTTTTCTAATCTTTTTTGCTCTTCGAAATTATCTTTTATTCTAGGGCTTAAAAGTATTATTATATCAGGATTCATATTTATAATCTTTTCTTTATTTACAACTGGTTGATTTGTACTAGTTGAGAAATAAGCATTTTTATTTCCTGAAGCCTTTATAACATCTTCAAAGTATAGATTATTACCTGTAATATAAATCTGATTATTTAAATCTTTTCTAGGACCAATAACCAACAATATTTTTTTATCATTGATTATATTGCTTAACTGTTTTAGCTCATTATCAATTTGAGATAAAAACTCATTTGCTTTTTTTTCTACTTTAAAATACTCACCTAAAGTTCTAATTGTAT
Organism: Arcobacter pernae; assembly: GCF_049472135.1. Lineage (NCBI taxonomy): Bacteria > Pseudomonadati > Campylobacterota > Epsilonproteobacteria > Campylobacterales > Arcobacteraceae > Arcobacter > Arcobacter pernae. Next base: position 357,276 of record NZ_JBMOVV010000001.1, on the reverse strand, counting down.
GTTTTATATCATCTAAAGTGTTTGTTTTAAAAACCAAAGTTTTAACACCTAAAGCTTTTAAATCAGAAATAAGCTTTTGATTATAATCTTGTGCAATTACAACTGTTGGTTTAAAATTTAAGATTTTTTCCAATGATATAGTTGCATATCCACCAACTTTAGGCAAATCTTTTGATTCTTTTGGGTAATTACTATATAAAGTATTTGCTACTATATTTTTACCTTGCCCTAAAGCAAAAACAATCTCATTTATTGAAGGAGTAAGAGTTATGATTCTCTCACTCCCAAATAAATTTATACATAAAAATAAAAGTATAAATGTGTATTTCTTCATATTAGAATTTAGCCTTCAGTCCAACATAAGCACTTCTCTCAGCTGTTGCATATCCATCAACTGTTTGATAATATTTGTCAAATAAATTATCAACTTTTAAATATGTAGAAAAAGTCTTATTTATATTATAATTAACTACTGTATTCCAAACAGTATATCTACCTGTTTGTGCACCTGTTTTATTTGAACCATCATATCTAGTTCCAATATATCTAGCATTTACATTAAAATGAAACTTATCAATCCCATAATAATCAACTGCAAAACCTAATTCTCTTTTTGCTCTTCTTGCTAAATCTTTTTTATCACTATCCCTAGCACTTAAATGGTTATAATCCAAAGTTATTAAAAGATCTTCTGTTAAATCTTTGTTGTATGATAATTCATATCCTTTTAACTTCGTTTCTCCATCAAGATTTTCATATTGAGTATTTGGCCATGAACCTGAAACATATTGAATCATATCACTAATTTTATTTTCAAAATAAGTGATCTTAAAATTATTATATTCTAAATTTAAATCTAAAGATTTTGCTGTTTCAGGTTTTAAAGTTGGAGTATAATTTATATTACTTAATGTTGGGGCATTATAAGCAGTACCATAATTAGCACTAATATTTAATTCATTATTAATTAAATATTTTGCTCCTAATTTACCTGTAATTTTTTCCTCAAATTTACTATTATCATCAAATCTTAAAGTTTGTACTAAAATTAAATTACCAAATTTATTTGAGTTAGATAAGAAAACTGCTTTTGTATTATACTTTAAATTACTACTTTTATATTCAAAATTCTGTTTATTTAAACCAACTAATAATTTACTATTTTCATTATAATCTATATCACCATGCACAGCAAATTCATTTACTAAACTTTTAGCATTAAAAGTACCTTGTGTTCTATCAAATTTTGATTGCTGAGCATTAAACTTAAGTTTAAACACATCTGACTTATTTGTGTAGTTAATTGACTTTAAATATTGTTTAAAATATGCTTTTTTTGTCAAGTCATCAGCTGAACTACTATCATATTCATAATCTGAATCAATTTTTTTATATAGAACTTCTAAAATGTCATTATCTGATAAATTTAGTCCAGCTTGAATATTATATGTATTATTAGAGTAACCATCTTTATCATAACCTAATTCATCACCTCTTTTTCCATAATTAGCTGTACCTTTTTTTGCTTCAAATGCACTAAATCCTTGAGATTCAACTCTATTTGCTCCAACTTTAATATAACCAATTTCATTTGTATTAGAAATTGTAGCAGAAGCTTTTTTTGTATTAAAACTACCATACTCTAAAGATGCATTTCCATGTAAACCTTTTTTAGCTTTTGAAGTAATGATATTAATTACTCCACCACTAGCATCAGCTCCCCAAATACCTGATTGAGCACCTTTTACAACTTCAATCTTTTCAATATCATCAACTAAAAGTTGAGCCATGTTAGCACCACTTAAACCAGCAGGTTCGTTATATCTAATCCCATCAATTAAAACAAGTACTCTTTTACCACTTACTCCTCTTATTGTAAGATTATCTAATTGTCCAAGTCCACCATTACTTGTAATATTAATCCCTGAAATAGTATTTAATGCTTGACTAACACTTGCATAGTTTTTTTCTTGAATATCTTGCTTTGTAATAACTTCAACATTTGAAGTAACGTCTTTGATTGATTGTTCTGATTTTGTAGCACTTGTAACAGTAATTGTTTCTAAAGTTTCGTTTGCAGTTAAGTTTGTTGCAATAATTAAGCTTGCAACTAAGCTTGTAGTTAATTTTTTATTCATTTATCTATTTTCCTTGGCTTTTCTATATATGATTTGTTAAATTTATTTTGATTGGTTTTAATTGTTTACTTAAAAGTAATTTTGTGATTTTTGGTAAATCTTGACTCATAATTGAGTGTACAGTACAGTAAGAAGAGTGTATCTTTCTATCAACAGTAGCAGCTAAGATACCAAAAAATGTGAAGTATTTTTTCGATTTACTAATCATGATTATTCCTCCTTTATAAAATTTTGTAGTTTAAAAGTGCGGAATTATATATAAAAAATGTTAAAAAACAGGAATTACAAGCTTATATTTGTAAAAACTCCATTTGTATCTGTGTAGAATTGGTACCCTAAATACATCATATAAAAACCAAATACAATTACTAAAATAGAAGCAACTTTTATAAATACATCTCTTAAATTAGATTGTTTAAAAAGTCCAATAAAAAACCCTAATGAAAAAAGTGCAGGTAAAGTACTAAGTCCAAAGACAAACATCACAAAAGCTCCCCAAAAAGCACTAGCAGTTCCAGCAGCTATAATGGCAAAGGCATATACAAAACCACATGGTAAAAGTCCATTTAACATTCCAAGTAAATAAAAACTCAATAATGAATCTGAACCTAGAAGCTTTTTAAAAGTTTTTTGATAAAAAGTAGATTTAGAACATGTGTGTTCTAATACAGTTAGAAATTTGATTTTTCCAAGTAATGATAGACCAACTAGTATCATCATTAAACCTGTAAAGACTAATAATATAGAGTTTGTTAGATTATTAAATGTTACAACACTTCCAATAAAACCTATTACAGCCCCAATCATAGTATATGTAGTAATTCTTCCAAATGAATAAAAAAGATGAGCTATTGCTTGAACTTTTTTTGACCATTCACTTCTAATCTTTGTACTTGAATATGCCATAACAATACCACCACACATTCCAACACAGTGACCAAATGAACCTAACACAGCAATTGATACAATTGCTAAAATACTAATTGTTTCCATATAATCTAACTCCAAAGCAGTTATTATATTGACTTAATAATAAATTTCTCTTTTAATTGCTAAAATTAGGGCAAAAAAAAAGCTTCACAAAGGGAGTTGTGAAGCTTTTATATTATTCAAATTTATTTCAATAGTTTAAAATAGGATACTAATTAAAATATGATTAGTAGTAGGAGGATTTAATATAAATATCCTATATGTTTGTAAGTATAACAGTCCAAGTGTTAATTATTTGTTAAATCAAGATACTTTTTGTCCTCTTTAACTAAAAATTTCTTATTAATTGTAGAAAAGTAACACTTTTTTAGAATTTCACTATCTTTTTTTTAAGAATATAATCATATAATACATCAAATTTAAACAATTATTATAGGAATAAATTTATGAGATTAATCATGTTTGATATGGATGGAACGCTTGTTGATAGTTCTAATGCCATAACTAATACAATAAATTATGTAAGACAAAATTTAGGTTTAGAAACATTAGAAAAGAATTTTATTTTAGAAAAAGTAAATGACCCAGATATAAACTCAGCTGAATTTTTTTATGGAACAAAAGAGTTTACAGATGAACAAGTAGTACTTTTTGAAGAGTATTATAATGAACACTGTTTACTTGATTTAGAAGTTTATGATGGAATTACTCAACTAATAGAAGATTTAAAAGATGATTTTACATTAGCAGTTGCTACAAATGCAAGTTCTGATTTTGCAAGAAAAATGCTTGACCATGTAGGAATAGAAAAACACTTTTCAAGTATCTTAGGTTTTAATGATGTTAAAAATCCAAAACCTCATCCTGAGATGGTTCACAAAATTTTAAATGAGCATAGTATATTAAATAGTAATGCTCAACTAATTGGAGATTCACATAAAGATATTATGGCAGCTACAAACGCTGGTGTTGATTCAGTTTTAGTAAACTGGGGATTTTCAAATCATGAAAAAGATGCAATTCATACAGTACAAGAGTTAGAACAAAAAATATTTGAGAAGTTTAGATAAACTTCTTAGATATACATATTTCTTCCTAAAGACTTCGCTTTATATAGATTATCATCAGCTTTTTTTATTAAATTTTTTGGTGTTACTTCCTCTAAATCACAACTTACAGCTACACCCAAACTCATAGTTACAAAACTACTTACCTCAGATTTTTCATGAACTATTTGCTCTTTTGAAATATTATCAAGTATTAATTTTGCTATTTTCTTTGCTCCTAATTCATTTGTATTAGGTAAAACTATTACAAACTCTTCACCACCATATCTAGCGACTAAATCAGTAGGTCTATTTATTGTTTGTCTTAAAATATCTGAGACTTTTTTTAGACAATCATCTCCTAGTTGATGTCCATAAAAGTCATTATAGTTTTTAAAGTAATCTATATCCCCAATAATTAAAGATAAACACTCTTTAGTTCTTTGGGCTCTCTTACACTCTTTAAATAAATACTCATCAAAGTATCTTCTATTTTTTAATTGTGTCAAAGAGTCTAAGGTAGCTAATAAATCTAGTTTCTTTACAGCTTCTTTTAACTGTTTGTTTTTATTATCTAAAGATTTTGTTCTCTCTTCTACTTTTTGTTCCAACTCATTATAAATCAAAGCATTATCAATAGAAATGGCAATTTGCCCACTTAAGTGTTTAAATAAATCTAACTTATCTTTTTTAAACAAAGAACTAATAATATTGTTTTCTAAATAGATTAAACCTTTTAGTTCTCCATGTAACATCAAAGGCACACACATTACAGATTTTATTTTTCTCTTTGAGACTTTAAGTTCATCATAAAAGATTTTATTTTCTGATAAATCATCAATAATAATAGACTCATGTGTTCTTAAAACATAATTTACAATTGTATGTGTGATATTAATATAATCCATATAAGGAATATTTGTTAAAACCTTTGTTTGTTTATCTGTACTATTTCTATATGCTTCAACTAACAATTCATCTTTTTGTTTTAAAAGAAGCACTATATTTTGAGCGCCTGCATTTTTCATCAACTCTTCAATGATAATTTTTAAAAGCTCTTTTAAATTCTTTTCTTCACTTATAACTTGCATTACATTAATTAAGGTCTTAATATCAATATTTGAAGATTCATCAATCTTACTTGATTTATGACTTATCCAAGCATTGAAGCTCTCTTTTGCTTCTTTATCATACATATAAGAAACTCTATTTTGAAAGTTCTTATTATAAATTTGTGATAAACTCTTGTTTGAGATATAAATAAGTTGATTTTGACCATATATCTTAGCTGTCTCATTTGCTTCTTCATATAAAATAATTGCTCTTTGTAAATTATTGTTTATTTCATACAAAGAAGCTTCTAATACCTTATATCTTACAAGAAAGTTTTCATAGTTTAATTTTGACCATTTTTTAAACTTATTTCTAATTCTTTTTATATAAGCCCTAAATCTTATTTTATCAACTAAATTTGCCTCTTTATAAAGTTCTTTGTATATAAGAGCTTTATAGAAGTAATATTCTGTATTATGAAGCATACCTTTAGAAGCTTTTGAAAAAACATCAGCTTTTTTTATAAAAGGTAGAGTTTGTGTATATTTATTGTTTAAAAATAAAGCTATGATTTTATTTATAAAATAGTAGTGAGCAAAGTGTTTTGATTCATAGTCATCCAAATTACTTGAAAAGCTTGCTTCATCAAACTCTTTATTTAAATACCTTTTCCCTTGAATATCATAAATATTATATTTAATACTTTCCATAATACTGTAGTGTTCATTAGCACCTATACTTTTTAAGATAGGCTTGAAAGACTCTATTTTATTTAGTATTATATTAAAAGATACTCCTCTTATAAACATACTTTGTATCAAAGCAACAGCAGAACATGAACTATGAAACCAATCCCCTATTTCAAGTCCATTTAAATAAGAGTTCATCCATTTCTTTTCTGTTTCAATAGCAGGATTAGTCCAAGAGTTAGCAAAATATCCACATACAAACTCCACTTCACTACTTAAAAGTTTATTATCAAACTTATCAATCATTTTATGTGAAAGATTCGAATACTCATCAGCTAATTCATGTTTACATAAAATCCCACCTTGAAAGATAACTCCAAAAACCATAAAACCAATTACAGAATCTTTTGTTATTCCATATTTTAAACATAAATTAATAAGCTTTACAGACAAAGAAACACAAAGTTCAGGCTGAATTTGATAAGCAACCTTTAAAAGAGAAGAAAGTGTTTTAAGAAGTATCTCTTTTTCTTCATCTTTTACAATTGGAAGGTTTAATATATCATTTTCACTTTTTGATTTAAGTTTGACTTTTAACTTTACAAACTCATAAATGAAATCTACTTTATTAAAAGAAGCAGGTATATTTTCATTAAAAAGAATAGCAATTTTTAAACCAATCTCATAAGCTTTTTTAAACTCAGATAAATCTGTATAAAACTTAATTAGAAGTTCATATACTTTAGCTTTTTGTATATTTGTATTACATAATAAAATAGCTTCTTCGAAAAACTTTATAGCTTCACTATTATTATGGCAAAGCTGTTCACAAATAGCTCTTTGTTTTACAATCTCAAGATATGAGATTTCTTCTTTATTATTTTTCCCAATTAATGACATAGCAATTTTTACAAACTCTAATGCACTCTTAAAATCACCACTTAACCTTGAGAATATTGAAGCCTCATAATTTAGAGTTATTAAAACAACTATTTGTTTATCCTCAATAAATTCAATTGCCTTATTTAAATGATTTACACAATTAATTAAATCCATATTTTGCAACAGCTTAGTTTGTAAGAGTTTATATCCTATACTAAAATGAATCTTTTTTAACTCTTCATTACTTATTGAAGAGTATACAATTTGTTGCATTCTATCATGAGAGAAACTATAAAACTTATCATCACTTTTAAACTGCTCTAAATTCTGGATTATCCAGTCTTCTTTTATGGCAATTTCTAATGCCTCTTTTAAAGAAGCTGTATCATCAAATAGTTGAGATAACATCTTTTTATTAAAACTATTTCCAATACATGAAGCTATTTTAAGTATATTTTGTACATTTTTAGGCAAAGAAGCAATTCTTTTTGATAATACATCAAATACATTATCACTTATGGGTAAACTATTTAATTCCTCTACTTTGCAATACCATTTTAAATCTGTAGTATTAAAGTATATAATTTCATCTTTTTTTAACTGCTTTAAATACTCTTTTACAAAAAATATATTTCCAGCTGTTTTAGTAAATATTATATCTGATACTTTTTCTAGTTCATTAATATCTGTCTTGTTTTTAATATAGTCTAAAAGAATCTGTTTTGTCATAGGTTTTAGAAAAATTGTATTGACTTTTATTCCTAAAGAATGAAGTTTATCAAGCATTGAACTAACAGGACTTTTTTTATCTACTTCTTCATTTCTAAAAGATACAATAAAAAAGCAGTTTTTTAGATTTATTGAAGCTTTTTCTATCCACTTTAAAGTTACATAATCTGCCCACTGTATATCATCTATGAAAATACACAAAGGCTTTTCATCTAAAGTAAATAAATCTAAATACTTAAACAACAAAAAATCAAATCTAGCTTTACTATCTTTTACATTTAAAGAGTCAACATCAGGTTGAACTCCTAAGATAATCTCTAACTCGGGAATTACATCAATTAAAACTTTTGCATTTTCACCCAAAACCTCTAAAGCTTTTTCTTTAAAATCTTCTAGGCTTTTCTCTTCTTTTATAATAATTTGTCTTGTTAAATTTCTTAAAGCCTCATAGATAAACTCATAAGAAGAGTTTTGTTTATATTTATCTAACTTTAGTTTTATAATATTTGAAAACTTATCTATATTTTTATTTATAAAATAGTTAATTAATGTAGATTTACCTATTCCTGAATTTCCTGATACACTTATAAAGGTATTGTTATTTTGATTTAATTCTTTAAAGTAAGCATTAAACTGATTAAACTCTTCTTCTCTTCCAAAAATCTCTTCTTTATTATTAAAATCAAATACTTTCTCAAAATTATCAAAGTTAATATCTTCTATTTCTTTTTCTTGAACTAAAGAGAAACACTTATGTAAATCAGCTAAAACAAAACTAAGATCACTATATCTTTCTTTCTCATCTTTTACTGTCATTCTTGATACTATTTTTGATAAAAATATTGGTACTTCTTTATTAATATCACTTATAAAAGGTATATCATCTGATATTAAAGAGCTATTTTTATCAAAAGGCATATAAGAACAAAGCATTTCATAAAAGATTATTCCTAAAGAGTATATATCTACTTTTTTATTTACACTTTTTAAGCCTAAAAGAGTTTGTTCAGGAGCAATATATAAAGAGTCTATAGTTGTTTCATAAGTTTCATTTTCATAGTTTGAGAACAATAAATCTAAAAGCTTAACTTCTTTACTTTCTGAAACTAAAATTGATTGTGGACTTAAAGAGTTATGAACAATTCCTTTTTTATGTAAATAAATTAATGCTTCACAAATTTTGATTGCTAAGATAAAAAAAGTTTCTAATTTTAATTTTTCTTTATGTAAAAGCTGTTTTAGAGTTTTTGATTTAAATGATTTAAAAATCAAATCAATTTGTTTACTATTATTATCTAAGAAATCTACATCTAGAATATATTTATGATTACAATCATTTAGAAAAGAAAATTCTCTGTGAATATTCTCAATTATATTTTCATTAAAAGTATCTAATTTAAAAGTCTTAACTATTATATTTTTATTATTTGTTTTATCATAAGCTTCAAACAATTCATAATATCTATTGTCAATTATCTTTTCTACTACTGTATAGTTACTTTTAATCAAAAGATGCCTTCTTAACGTTATTGTTCTATTTACATCATTATAACTTTATTATTTTTAAAGTTACTCTTTTAAGCTAAGAAGGCTCATTTTATTTATTTCCTCACAGTAGTATGAGTATGATTATGCCCACCTTTTTTTACGCCATATGTTTGAAAAACATATCCCGTATAAAACTTCAAACACATATAAAAAACAATCAAAGCACTTGCAAAAGGAAAAGCTAAAACTTTTAGTGATGTCTTAGTATCAATAAGTTTTAACCTTACTATCATAATAATAAATGCCCAAATATATGCAATATGATTAAATATCTTAAATATATGAACCCACTCATCTCTTCTACTAGCAAGGGGTTTTATATACTCCATATCTAAAGCAAATGCTTGAATAAATCCATTTACTATATTTGAAGCATAAGAATAAAAGAAAAACTCTCCTATATGAGATAAACCACCTATGATAAATAAAGGAGCAAAAGCATAAGCTAAAGTATAAAAAGTCTTTTCATATGAGACTTTCATAATTTTTGAAGCTATATACATTCCAGATACACTTAAAAAAACAGATATTAACACAGCATATAATAAAGCAAACAAACCTATAGTATCAATAGAGCCAAAGTTTACAAAACCTTCAAAACATCTTGCTGTTTTAACCCAAAAAAACTCTTCAACTATTGCACTTCTTCCAAGTGCATGATGAAAACTCATTGTGATAGATATAACTGCTGTTATTAGTATAAGTGCCCAAACCTCAGCCTTATTTGTTTTAAACTTACCAAAAACATTTGAAGATGGTTTTTTTAAAGAAAAAGCCACATTCTCACAAGAACTTGCACAGTCCATACATAAAGTACAATCTTCCATAGAGTTCTTTTTGTCAAAAGTAAATGGTTTTAAGTTATAGCTACATGCACTTGCACAATCAAAAGTTTTACAAGTTGCACAGCCATCTTTATATGTTTCTAACTTTGTAAAGCCAATCTTTGAAAAGACTTTTGTCAAAGTTCCAATAGGACAGATATACTTACAATAAGACATATTTTCATATACATAAAATACTAGTACTGCAACTATAGTCATAACAGTAAACATAATAGCTGTTGCAATTGGTGTTTTAAATAAACTTGGATACATATAATAAACCAACCACCAGCCAACTAACAAAATAGTTAAACCAATAAAAGGATTAGCTAAAAACTTTGGCATTTTTTTATTTAAACCAATCTTTGTAATATATTTTCCTATAAAACCATGGGGACAAACTCCACAAAACACTCTACCTAAAGTAGCTAAACTAACTACCATAAAAAAAGGCCAAAATAGATTCCAAAATAGTCCTGTTGTAAATCTATTTTCACTTTTAGTTTCATAGGCAAAACCAAAATAGATTGCATATATAAATAATGAAAAAACTAAAAGTTTTAAAACAAATAAAAATTTTGTATTTTTAAACATAAAGCCTATTAAAGGAAATGAAAAAATATCATTTCCTTTTCTTTTTATAATCTGTTTCATTTTTTAGTCCTTTAAAACTTATATGTATATGTAAGCATTGCAGTTCTTGGAGCTGCTGCTTTATAAGTAATATCACCGTCTAAATCTTTTTGTGCTGACATTGCATAGTGTTTATCAAAAAGGTTATTTACATTTAACTGTATATTATGATTTCTTTTTTCATATCCAATTATCAAGTCAGTTACAAAATCATAACCTTCGTATTTTTGTGAGTTTGCATTATCCATATAGTAGCTACCCCATGATCTAACCTGCACTCTTGTTTTAAAGCCTTGATTTTTATACATTGCAAACATTGAGTATTGGTGTTTTGGAATATAAGGTAAGTAGTTACCATTTCTATCGTAAGTTCCTTCTTCTTTAAACTCTTTAAATTTGAAGTTACTATAAGCGTAAGAGCCACCTAAAGTTACATTTTTATTTAACATATAAGCTGTATTAAACTCTAAACCTCTTTTTTGTGTTTCCCCTGCATTTTCATATGATGTAGTCCAATTTTGTTTTACAGCAGTAACTTCATCTTTAACATCATTTTGATAGATAGCTAAGTCATAAGAGTATTTATTTGCTCTTGATTTTAAACCAATTTCATAGTTTCTACTTTTTGTCTTTTTTAGTGTTCCTTTATTCTCAACAATATTTGTTTTAAGTTCATTATCTGTTGGAGCTTGATTTGCTGAGGCAATTGAAGCATAAAAATTGGTAATCTCATTTATGGCATATGAAAAACCAACTTTTGGAGATACCAAAGTATACTCTTCATCTATTGAATATAAACCATCACCAGTTTTATAAGTATCTCCTCCAAAACCACTCCAGTTATATTCTAAAATTTCATTTCCATCTACATCAAACTTTACTCTATCAACTCTAATAGATAAATCAACTAAAGTTTTATTTGAAGGTTTAAAACTCTCTTGAAAATATACTCCATATAAAGTAGCTTTTGAATCTTCAACATTTGCTAAATCTCCTTTTTCTTCAGATAGAGTTTTAGAAATACTATTGTTACCCATTCCAACAATTGTATAATCTTTATATGTATACTTCTTAGAATCCTTACTTACATCTTGTTTTGCAGTAATTCCTGCAACTAAAGTAGCATCATTTGAAAAAAGTTTATGTTTATAGTTTAATTCTAAATCAGTACCATAGATATTATTATCAGTACTGTCATTTATCATTGCAGTTACAGGATGATAATGATCCCATGTGTTAAAATAAACTCTTGGTTTATAAGTGATGTCTCCAACTGTTTTCTCATATCTTGCATTTAAAAATAGTATTTCAGAGTTTCTTGCACTATTTTGCCAAGGTGAACTTGTATCTTTTTGTTCCCCTGTTTGTTTAAACACTTCAAACTCACTTTGGGTCATAGAAGCAGGTAATTGCATATTTGATTTAGTATAAGCTACTTCACTTTCAAATACAGAGTCATCATCAAATAAATATCCATACTTCAAACTTAATTGTTGTGAATCAATATCATTGTTATCTCTCCAACTATTATCATTTTTAGTTGTACTTGCATTTACTGAAATGTAGTTTTTATCATCAAGTGCAGTTGAATATCTAAAGTTTGACTGACTAGCCCCATAAGTTCCAAATCCAAACTTCAATCTATTTTCATCTTCATCAAAAACAGATTTTGTAATAAGTTGTATTACTCCTCCGGTTGCATTAGCTGCTTGAATAGAGCCAGGTCCTTTTTGAACCTCTATTGATTTTACATCTTGCATATCTATAAAATCAAATCTTGTAAAAGCATCAGGGTCAGTCATTGGAACCCCATCTTTTATAATCATGATTTCTCTAACCCCATATCGAGCTTTAAGTCCAGCTCCTCTTATGATAAGCCTAGGACTTGAACTATTTGTTGAGCTTTCTACATTTACCCCTGGAACTGTGTTTATTGCATCTGAAATGTTGATGATATTTTTATCATCTATTTCTTCTTTACTAACAACTGATATACTTTGAGTCACTTCTTTTGTAGCTCTTTGAACTTTTGTTGCTGTAACTGAAATAGAATCAAGCGTGATTGTGTCGTTTGAATATGCAAATGAGCTTAGATAAGCTATTGCAAAAAGTGAGTGTTTGATTTTCATATTATCCCCTAAATAAAGTCAAAGGGGATAATAAAATTGTTGTGTTAAAAAAAAATTAATTTTTTGTTAACTAAATGTTAAGTTTATAAAGTTTAACTTTTAAGGACTTGTATAATAAAGAAAAAAGCCAAAACCAACAAAACTAACTATAACTCCAAATCCTGAAATAACTGCAGAATCTGAAAATATCATTCCTGGATCATCTACTTCATCTTGCAAAAAGCCACTTAATGAAGGATATTTACCTAAAGTTATAATTTTTAAAATAATAAACCCTACAAAATAAAAAAATAAATGTGTTAATTTACTTCCCATTGTTTTTTTTCCTAATCTTCGCAAAATTCTTATATGTAGTAATTACTAAAATTTTTTCACCCTCTTCAAACTCTTTTTCATCAATATCACTATCGATTTCCCAGTATGTTCCTTTGAAGAAGACTTTTTGATTTTTGATTTGTCCTATTCCGCCTTCTTGTAAATAGTTATCATTTACTTTCTCAGTAGAATCTAAAAACTTTTCTAACACTTTTTTTCTAAGTACTAGTATAAATAAAAGTGAGATTATTGATACACTTGCAAGTTGCCAAACTCCATCATTGAAGTCATATGCCATACTTATAAATGCTGTGATTAAAAAGCCTAAACCAAACCAAATTAGTATAAATGAAGCTATTACAGCTTCTAAACCTATTAGAACAACCCCTATTCCTAAAAGAATATAAGGGTTAATTACATCAAGAAGCATTATTGTTTGTGTTTCCATTACTTACACCTTTGAAAAAAGCATCTCCTAAAACCGAAGTACTTCCTATCATTTGAGTTACATCATAAGGCAATATCATTTTGTCATTTGAAGGACTCTCAGCTAAAGCTTTAAATGCTTGAATTCTATCTTTTGCTAGTAAGAACTCTGCTGCTTTTTCATTTTGACTCATTGCTTCATTGATAAGTCTCATAGCCTCTTGTTGACCAGCAGCTATTCTTTCTTGCTCATATTTTTTTGCATCTGCCATTCTCTCTATTGCTTCTGCTTTTAAAACCTCTTCTTGCTTGAAAGCTTCAGCACTTCTAATAACAGCTTCTTTATCAGCTCTTGCTTTTGTTTCAATTGCTCTTTTTTCTCTCTCCGCTTCCATTTGCATATTCATTGCTCTTTGAATATCAGAAGGAACTTCAATATCTGAGATTTCAACTCTTGTAACTTTTATTCCCCAGTTAGCAGCGGCACTTCCTAATTCTGTTTGAAGTTTTGCATTTAGTGTTTCTCTATTTGATAAAGTATCATCTAAATCCATACCACCAATTTCAGCTCTTAAAGTTGTCATCGCAAGATTTGCAATTGCATTTTTAAAATCTACTACATTATAAGTAGCTTCTTTTGCATCATCAACCTTACAAAATACAATACCATCAATTGAAATATTAACATTATCTTTAGTAATAACTGATTGTTTTGCAATATCTACTAACTGTTCTCTTGAAGTAAGTTTTGCTCTTACTTGATCAACGATTGGAATAATTACATGAAATCCTCCATGTAAAATCTTATTAAACTTTCCTAATCTTTCAACAACATATAAATCTGATTGAGGAACAATTCTTACACCTTTTGCAATAATAATTAAAACAAAAACAATAATAGCAAGGGGAAACACTAGAGTTTCATCTATCATAACGAATCCTTTAAATAAATTTTATCTATAATATAATAATTTATTTAAAGAAGTGGTGAATCTATGAAAAAGATTATAAATATTAGTTATTTAAAAGATTTTTTAGATTTAGATTAAATCTATTTCCATCCTCTAAAGTATCGATAGTAATAGTAATTCTATTCTTATCACAAAACTCTTTTACTATATTTAGTCCTAAACCAAATCCATCATTTGATTTATTCTCTTGAAAGTATTTATCAAAAATGATAAATAAGTTTTTTGTGTCTATCTTATCTCCTGTATTAAATACAGATAAAACATCATCTTTAAAATCTATTTTTACTATAGGATTATCTACTCTATTATATTTAATAGCATTTGAGATTAGATTATCAAGTATTTTTTCAAACCCATTAATATCACTATTAATTTTTATATTTGGTATTGACACCTTTATAGTAGTCTGTTTTTTTATATCATCAAATTTACATACACTTTTATTTACAATCTCATCTAAATAAAACTCTTGCTTTTCAATTTTATCAATCTGTTTTTTTATATCATATTCCATATTTTCATATAACTTCAACAAATCATCACTTGCTTGCTTTATTCGGCCTAATCTTTTTAGACTCTTTTCATCTTCTATTTTTCTTTGAAGCATTTGCGTATTCATCTGAATAGTTGAAACTGGAATATTCAGTTCATGAATTGTCTCTTTTAAACTTTGTTGTAAAGCTTCATCACTTTTAAAAAGTGGTTTTAAAATATTATTTGCAAAACTTAAAAATATTATTAGCCCTAAAAGGACTAAAGGAATAATAATAAAAATAAAATTGTCCTGATTTAAACCAAAGATAGATACTAACATAAAATTAAAATACAAAATTAGCGTAATCGTAATAGTAAAAACAATAGATATAGATATTAAAAAGTCTCTTTTTTTAGAATTCAATTTTATACCCTACACCTTTGATATTTGATAAAGACTCTTTACCTAAAAGCTTTTTAACAGAATTAATATAAACCCTAATCGAGCCTTCACTATACTCTTCTTCTACACTCCAAAGCTTCGAAATAATCATTTGTTTTGTAACAATCTCTCCTCGATGCTCTATAAACAACTCTAATAGTTCAAGAACTTTAATAGGAAGATTTAAATCAACTCCATTTTCGTAAACTCTTTTTGAAATAGAATCAAACTCCAAAGTTTCAGTAAGTTTTATAGCATCAAAACTTTTTTTGTTTCTTTTAAACAAAGCCTTTATTCTAAGTATCAACTCATCTAAGTCAACAGGCTTTTTAAGGTAATCATCGCAACCTTTTAAAAATCCTTCATGAAGGGTTTCTTTATCTTTGTATGAAGTTAGAAAAATAGATGGAGTTTCATCACCTGCTTGTCTTAGTTGTTGCAATAAATCAAGGCCATTGATTTTAGGTACATTTATATCAAAAATATATAAATCATATTTATTTTCATAATTTAAATCAAGACACTCTTCACCATCATAAGCAATATCAATCTCAAAACCTTCATCTTCTAAAAAATCTTCTAATGTAGAAGCAAATAGCTTATCATCTTCCAATAATAATATTTTATACAATATCTTTCCTTATCAAAAAAATAATATTATATTCAACAATAGTTAATTTTTAGTTAAACTACATAATTTATACACTTTTGTACTAATTGTTAACCAAAATAAGATATAATAAAAATTAATGATAACTAACAATATAACACAAAGGATTTTATTATGGGTGCTAATATTTCCATAAAGTTAAAACTAATAGTTTTAGCTATCGTAATAACACTAAGTTTTATATTTATTTTAGTAAGTGAAAGAAGTGCTATGAATGAACTTCAAACTTTAGGAAAAATGGATCATCATACTGAACAATTAAATGTAAAACTTTTAGAACTAAGAAAACATGAAAAAGACTTTCTTGCAAGAAAAGACTTTAAATACATAGACAGTTTCAAAAAAACTTTAAATGATGTTTATGAAATAAAGAACCTTTTAAAATATGATTTAACATATTTTGATTTAGATACATCTTCTCTTGATGAATATGAAGTAACATTAAAAACTTATGCAAGAAAATTTTTAGAATTAGCCGAAGTTCAAAAAACTATTGGACTTACGCCAACTGATGGATTATATGGAGACTTAAGAGCTAAAGTACATCAAGTACAAGATTATGCAAAAAAACAAAATGATACATATCTTTTATCTACTGTCTATGATTTAAGAAAACAAGAAAAAGATTTTATGCTTAGATATAAACAAAAGTATATTGATAAGTTTAATAAAATCATTGACAAACTTCTTAATGATAATAGATATACGCAAATGCACTCTCTTTTACAACAATACCAAAAAAGCTTTTTATCTTTAACTAAACTTGAAGAACAAAAAGGTTTTGATCATAAAAGTGGTATTTTAGGTGAATTAAGAGCTACAGTTCATCAAACAGATATGCAACTTGATAAATTAACTAAAATAATTGGTGATGCATTTATTCAGAAGAAAGCTGACATAAGTCTATACTCACTTATCATAACATCTGCAATTGCAATATTTATTATTTTTGCACTAATTGTATTTAATAGACAAATTTCAAAATCTTTAAAAGAGTTTGAAAAAGGATTAAATAATTTCTTTGCATTCATAAATCACGAAACAAGCGATGTAAAACCTTTAAACGATAAAAACAATGATGAAATTGGAAACATGGCTAAAATCATCAATAGAAACATTGAAAATGCAAAAATAAACATACAAAAAGATAGAGAACTTATAGATGATGCTACAAGTGTAGCAAACAAGATTAAAGAAGGATATTTAACAAGTAGAATATCTCATAGTTCAAACTCAAAAGAATTAAATGAACTTAAAAATGTTATCAATGAAATGTTAGATACTTTAAATTTAAATATTGAAAACATAAACTCTGTGTTAAATGAATTTGCTAAATATGATTATACAAAAGAAGTAAATACATCAAATATAAATGGTGAGATATTACAACTTTGTACAAACATAAACACTGTTTCAAAGAGTATAAATGAGATGCTAAAAGAGAGTAAATCAATAGGACTTGGTTTACAGACAAGTGCAAATAGTTTAGTTTCAAATGTTGAAAACCTTACATCAAATGCAAACTCAACAGCAGCTTCACTTGAAGAAACAGCTGCAGCAATTGAAGAAATCACTTCAACTATTGTAAAAAATAATGAGAGTGTTCAACAAATGTCAACAAACTCTGAAAAAGTTAAAACAGCTGCGACAAATGGTGAAATGTTAGCAAATCAAACAACTAAAGCTATGGATGATATAAACGAACAAGTTTTAGCAATAAATGAATCTATTGGATTAATTGACCAAATTGCATTCCAGACAAATATCTTATCTTTAAATGCCGCTGTTGAAGCTGCTACTGCTGGTGAAGCTGGTAAAGGTTTTGCTGTTGTTGCGCAAGAAGTTAGAAACTTAGCTTCTAGAAGTGCAGAAGTTGCAAAAGAGATTAAACATCTTGTAGAGATTGCTACTTCAAAAGCAAACGATGGTAAAGAAATCTCAGATAAAATGATTCATGGATATAGTGATTTAAATGAGAATATTCATAGTACTATAAATCTAATAGCTGATATTTCTACTGCATCAAAAGAGCAGCAAATTGGTATGGAACAAATCAATGATTCAATCAATCAATTAGATAAACAAACTCAAGAGATTGCAAATATTTCTTCAAATACTCAACATATTTCAGAAGAAACAAACAAAATGGCTGTAGAGTTAGTAAAAAATAGTGATGAAAAAGAGTTTATAGGAAAAAATGAAGTAAAAGCAAAAAGTGTTGATTTTAAAACAACGGAAATAAATACTTCAATAATAACTTCTTCAAAACCTGTAAAAAAAGAAACTCCAACAGCTTCTAAAAAACAAACGACTGAAATAAAAGAAAATTTATCAAATGATGATGAATGGGAAAGTTTTTAAAAAAAGAAAGAAAGCTTCAAAGATTATTTAAAATCTTTGAAGTTTTGTCTTAATGCTTCATAAGCTACAATCGACACAGAGTTTGCAATATTTAAACTTCTTGCCTCATTTGTCATAGGAATAGTAATACATCCCTCTTTATGTTTATCCATAATTGATTCAGGTAAGCCAGCATCTTCTCTACCAAAGTAAAAAAAGTCACCAGTTTTAAATTGTGCATCAAAATAGATTTTATCAGTTTTAGTTGTAGCAAAAAAGTGTCTGTCATTTAAAGGATTCTTTTCCCAGAACTCTTCAATATTTTCATACTCATAAACTTCTAAGTCGTACCAGTAGTCAAGTCCAGCACGTCTTACTTCTTTTTCTGTAATCTCACCAAAGCCATAAGGTTTAATAAGATGAAGTTTACAGTTCATAGCAAAAGCTAATCTACCGATAGTTCCAACATTTCCTGGAATTCTTGGTTCATGTAATACTAAATTAAACATTATAAGATTACCGTTTTATTTCCGTATACAAATACTCTATCTTCTAGTAATAACTGGAAAGCATTTGATAATACGATTTTTTCTACATTTCTTCCTGCTTTTCTCATATCTTGCCAAGAGAAAGTATGGTCAACTGTTACTACATCTTGAGAGATAATAGGACCTTCATCTAAATCATCAGTAACATAGTGAGCCGTAGCTCCAATAATCTTAACACCTCTTTCATGAGCTTGTTTATATGGATTTGCTCCAATAAATGCTGGTAAGAATGAGTGGTGAATGTTTAACACTTTTTGTGGGTATGCTTGTACAAACTTAGGAGTTAAAATTCTCATATATTTTGCAAGAACAATTACTTCAGGCTCATATTTGTTAATCTCTTGAATCATTAAATCTTCATGAGCTTCTCTATCCATACCTTCTGCACTAATACAAGTAAATGGAATATCAAACTTTTCAACTAAATCTCTTAAATCTTCATGGTTAGCAATTACAGCTTTAATATTTGCATTTAGCTCACCATCAATATATCTAATAAGTAAATCACCTAATACATGAGACTCTTTAGTAGCTAAGATAACAACATCTTTTTTAGCTTTTTTGTTAAGTCTAATTCTTGAGCCTTGAGGTAAAACTTCTTTTAACTCTTTAAGTAAAATGTCTCTTGAGATATTTCCTGAGATTCTAGTTCTCATGAAAAATTTGTTAGTGTCTGGATCAACATATTCAGCATTTCGCTCTATGTTTAAGTTGTTTGCAAAAAGTACTTTTGAGATATTGTAAACTAAACCTTTTGCATCTTCAGTATCAATTAAAAGTATATACTCTTCCATTATCGTCCTATAATATTATTCTCATTTTAAATTAAATGAGAATAATACCTTTTTCTTAATTAATAGATAATTTAACCTATACCATATGAGAAAGTTTTTCTCTATATGCCTCTAAATCAAACTCTTTTACTCTTGCAACACCAGTTTCAACTGCTGCGTTTGCTACTGCTGCACTTACTTCAACCATAAGTCTTTTATCAAATGGTGTTGGGATAATATACTCAGGACCATAAGATAAGTCACCAAACATAACTTTTAGTTCAGGGTATAATGGCTCTTTAGCTAAATCTGCAATTGCATGAGCTGCTGCCATTTTCATAGTCATATTAATTTTTCTAGTTTGTACATCTAATGCACCTCTAAAAATAAATGGGAATCCAAGTACATTATTTACTTGATTTGGGAAGTCACTTCTTCCTGTTCCGATAATTGCATTTGGTCTTACTTCTCTAACTTCTTCAGGGAATAACTCTGGAGTTGGATTTGCAAGTGTAAATACAATTGGACTTTCACTCATAAGTGCAATATGCTCTTTTGTAAAAGTTCCTGGTCTTGATAAACCTAATACCATATCAGCATCTGTAAATGCTTCTTCCATAGTAAGTGCATCATCAATCATAAAATCTTTTTTGTATTTATTTAAATCAGTTCTACCTTTATGAATAACACCTTTTGAATCACACATAATTAAGTTTTTAACACCTAATTCTTTATACATGTTTGAACAAGAAATAGCTGAAGCTCCTGCACCCACAACTACTACTTTCATATCTTCTGGTTTTTTATTCATCATAGAAGAAGCGTTGATTAATCCTGCAGTTGTAATAATAGCCGTACCATGCTGGTCATCATGCATAACTGGAATATTTAACTCTTCAACTAATCTTTTTTCAATCTCAAAACACTCAGGTGCTTTAATATCTTCTAAATTAATTCCACCAAATGTTGGTGAAATTGCTTTTACTGTTTCACAAAATTTATCAATATCTTTCTCATCAACTTCAATATCAAAAGAATCTACCGCTGCAAATTTTTTGAATAATACAGCCTTCCCTTCCATAACTGGTTTTGAAGCTAACGCGCCAATATCTCCAAGACCAAGTACAGCTGTACCATTTGAAATAACTGCAACTAAATTTCTTTTTGAAGTATAAGTATATGCAGCTTCTGGGTTATCTTTGATTTCTTCACAAGGATATGCAACTCCTGGAGAGTATGCAAGAGATAAATCTCTTTGTGATTCTAATCTTGTAGTTGTAGCAATAGCAACCTTTCCAGGGTTTGGAACTTTATGATAATCTAATGCTTCGCTTTTTGTTACTTTAGTACTCATTCTAATCCTTAATATTTTCTACTTTCTTTAAAATGTGGTAGAATAGTAACAGAAGAAACCTTAAAAAAGATAAATTTTGAAACTAATTTAATTTCCAAGGTTCAATTAAGGTAATTATGTAAAAGTTATGTAAAAAAGAATATATAATTAATTTTTTTAATACAACTTTAATAATTAATTTATTTCTAATTTACATTTAAACATCTATTTTATGGTACTTTTTATATTATTTCATTTTTAAAACTTAAGGTTAAGATATCACAAAAAATAAATTTTTACACCTTAAGTTTTTTTAAGTTTAGAGCTATTTTTGAGTAATTTCGTAAAGATTGAATTTAAAGTTTTATAACACCTGCAAATCTACCGGTTTTTGGGTCTTTTCTATAGGAATAGTGTTCAGTTTTTGAACATTTTGTACAAATTTTTGAAATTTCTATATTTTTTACTTGATTTTGTTCTAAAATTGCACGGTTTATTCCTTGAAGATCTATATTTTTTTCAAATATAAACTCTTTTCCAAAGCTTTTTTCAACTATATTTAAAAGCTCCTCATTTACTTCATAACAGCACTTTTGAATACTAGGTCCCATCAAAGCTTCAATATTTTCACCTTTACATCCAAAATTGTCTTTCATAATATCAAGTGCAACTTGTACTATCTTTAGAAAAGTAGAGTTTCTTCCTGCATGAAGTGCTGCAATAACACCCTCTTTTTTATCATGTAAAAGGATAGGTATACAATCTGCAACCATCACCATCAAAGGTAAATTCTTTTCATTTGTAATTAACCCATCACAGTTATCTATACACCTTGGAGAGTTGTGATTTACAACAACTACATTATTTCCATGAACTTGATTCATATATCTTAAATCACTAAATCTATATCCATATTTTTTAGCTAAAGCTTTTTGATTTTTATCTACATTTTGTTTTAAGTCACCTACATGATAAGCTAAGTTTCCATCATTTTTATCTGTAAAAACTGCCAATATTTCATTCATAAAGTTTTGCCTTTTTACTGTTTTTCTTATTGTACTGAAAAAAGTTTGATTTTGATATAATGTTATTTTTAGATTAAAGGATAAAAATGAATAGATTTGATGAAGCAGCAAAAACATGGGATCAAAAACAATCAAGTATAGACAGTTCAAATGCCTGTGTAAACAACCTTTTAGAAAAAATAAAACTTAAAGATAATGCAAATATTTTAGACTATGGTTGTGGTACTGGTTTTATCGCTTTTGCTTTAAGTAATGAAACAAATAATATTTTAGGAATGGACTATTCTGATGGAATGGTTTCAAGATTCAATGAAAAAGCACAAGAGTTAAATTTTGATAATATCAAAGCAATTAAACATAATATGAATGAAGAAGAACTACCAAAAGAAGAGTTTGATTTAGTAATATCTTCTATGACAATGCACCATATAAAAGATACAAATATGTTTGCAAGAAAATGTTTTGAGGCTTTGAGAAAAGACGGTGTTGTTTGTATAAATGACCTTGAAAAAGAGGATGGAACTTTCCATAAAAAGCACAACAATGATGGTGTTGAACACTTTGGATATGAAAAAGAAGATGTATGCAAAATATTTGAAAACCAAGGTTTTGAAATAATCTCTTGTGATACAGTTTTCAAACACGAAAGAAATGATAAAGAGTATCCACTTTTTAATCTAATCGCTAAAAAAAGGTAATCCTACCTTTTTTTAATGCATTGCACTACAAGGACTCATTCCTGTTTTGAAAAAATTTGCAGTAACTGTATCCATAGTTTGAATATGATTTATAAGCCAATTTAGTAAATCCACTTCAAGATAAGCTAAAACTACTTCTATATCATTATCTGATTGAAAATTTTTAAGAATGTAATCCATATACTCCAAACATCTATCATGCTCACCTTTGTG
Source organism: Arcobacter pernae (assembly GCF_049472135.1). Taxonomy (NCBI): domain Bacteria; kingdom Pseudomonadati; phylum Campylobacterota; class Epsilonproteobacteria; order Campylobacterales; family Arcobacteraceae; genus Arcobacter; species Arcobacter pernae. Next base: position 334,447 of record NZ_JBMOVV010000001.1, on the reverse strand, counting down.
CATCATATAAGGTGGAAATCTAAGCTGTAACATTATAGCCTCTTCACCTTTGAAATGCTTTACTGTATGATCAAACCATTTTTCATAGCAGGCTATAAGTTCTTGTTTGTTTTCTTCTGTTGTATTTTCTTTAAATATTACCGCTTTTGTATGTAACTCATTTATAATATCAACATCTTCATAATGTACATCATTCATAAAATCTTCTGCTACAAGAGGTAAGTTGTTTTTATCTATTAGCATATTTATTGCCTTTGAAATTTTTATTGAATTTTTACATAATTTACTTAAAAAAGCATTGATTATAATCAAGTATTATATTTTCAATAAGATTTTGATAAAATCACACTTTTAAACTAAGGGAATATATATGTCACAAACAAAAGAAAAATTCGTAATATTTGGAAATCCAGTAGCTCACTCAAAATCACCACAAATGCAAAATGCAGGTTTTGAAGCACTAAACTATGATGGAGTTTATGAAAAACACCATTTAGAAGATGGAGCAACTATAAAAACTGCTTTTTTAGAAAATTCATATGAAGGAGCAAACATCACAGTTCCTCATAAAGAGTTTGCGTACAAAAACGCCGATGAAGTAAGAGGATTAGCAAACAAAATCCAAGCAGTAAACACATATATAAATGAAAATGGAAAAATCATAGCATACAATACAGATGCACCAGGCTTTCTAAAAGCAATAGAGTCTTTTGGAGAGGTAAAAAATGTACTGCTTTTAGGAGCAGGAGGAACAGCAAAAGCAATCGCCCTAGCCTTACAAGAAAAAGGTATCAAAGTAACAGTACTAAACAGAAGTGCAGGAAAACTAGAGTTTTTTAAAAATGAAGGTATCATTTCATACTCATGGGATGATTTCAAAGCAGAAGAGTACGACCTAGTAGTAAACTCAACAAGTGCAGGACTAAAAGATGAATATCTTCCATGCGACAAAGAAATCCTAGAGCCAATTTTAGAAAAAGCCTCATTTGCTTTTGACTGTGTATATGGGAAAATCACACCATTTTTAGCACTAGCAAAAGAGAATGACTGTGAGATAAAAGATGGAGAAGACATGCTTCTTTTCCAAGGTGTTTTAGCTTTTGAATACTTTACAAAACAAAAAGTTGATGATGATGTGGTTGAAGCTATGAGAAAGGGTTTAAAAGGAGAGTAAAACTACTCTTCTTTTTCTAGTTCTTTTATTCTTTCTAATATTTTTTTTCGTGTTTCTTCAGGAAGTTTTGGAATTCTTCTTCACTTATTTTATGTACATGTTTAATTTCTTTTCTCATATTTTTTAAAAAAACTGATTCAAGTTTAGTATCAGTAATATAACAAATTCCATTATCAAAAGCAAATTGATAAAAATCATTTTTATTTATACCAATTAAAAATGAAGCGTTACATCTTGATGTAATTTTAGATATTTTATCTTCAACTTCTATATACAGTACACTTAAATAGTCTAAATAATCATCTCTTATAGAAATAGAAAATCTACCATCAACATCATCTGTATTTATAACATTTCCTTCAATTCCAACAAAACTATAGTTTGATTTATCATCTTTGTCAATTTTTATATCTGATATGACTTTTATATTATGCATATGAGACATACTACTAGTTCTAAATAAAATATTTCGCTTTTCTTTTATTTGGTTTTTTTATTAAATTCTTCTTTCTCTAAAATTTCAATATCTTTTTGTTCTTCAACTTTAGTTTTCTCTTCAATTTTTTCTTGAGGAACATAAACAAAAACCTCTTTAACTTTCTCAACTGTTACAGGAACTTCTTCTTTAACGATTTTGACTTTATATTTTTCTTATTGAAAGAATAAAAAATAAATATAAGAACAAATTATTATAAATAATAATAGTATTATTGTTTGTATTTTTTTATCACTTAGATCAATGTTATCCATAAAAAACTTCACTTTTAGAACTATTTACATAACTGTTATAAAAAGATAAGATATTCTCATATACTTTTGAGTATTTTGAAGCTTGCTCTATTCCTACAGTTTTTGATAATGACTCATGAGAATTTTTTAAAGTTGAAAATAGATATTTGAACTCTTCTAAGCTTATATTCTTATTAAAAACTGTAGATTATAAGAACTTACTTCAAGAGCCTTTGGGGTAATCTGATTTTTGTTTTAAACTTTAATTAAAAATATAATATATTATCCAAAACAAAATCAAAAAGGATTATAGATGTCTTTCTGTACAAACTCAAATACTATTGAAAAAAATGATATTCCAAAAACTCAAAAAGCACAAATTGCTGTATTAACTCCAAATGAAGATAAAGACTTCATTGTTAGAAAAATCAAACTAAGTTCGGGTGGTTCTATGCCAAATCACACAAACAAAATTCAACACCAACAGTATGTTTTAAAAGGTGAAGCAAAAGTTGTGATAGGAGAAGAAGAGTATCATGCAAAAGAAGGTGATTTTTTATATATTCCAGCTGGCATAAATCACTATTATGAAGCTTGCTATGGAAGTGATTATGAGTTCTTATGTATGATTACTACAAAAGAAGATGAAATCACTATGCTTTAAAATATTATAAAAAGATAGGAAACTCCTACCTTTTTATATCTAAACTAAACCTTGTTCTATCATTGCATCAGCTACTTTTTTAAACCCTGCTATATTTGCACCTAATACTAGATTTGTAGGCTCTCCAAATTCAGAAGCAGCCTTCGTTGCAGTATCAAAAATATCTTTCATAATCGTTGAAAGTTTTGCATCTACTTCTTCAAATGTCCAGTTAACCATTGAAGCATTTTGTGCCATTTCAAGTTGACTTGTAGCAACACCTCCAGCATTTGCTGCTTTTCCTGGCCCATAAGCAATTTTCTTTTCCACAAAAAGATTTACTGCATCTTTTGTTGAAGGCATATTTGCCCCTTCACTAACACAAACACAACCATTTTCTAAAAGATTTTTTGCATCATTTAAATTTAATTCATTTTGTGTAGCACTTGGGAATGCTGCATAACATGGCACTGAATATACAGCATTTGTATTCTCTTTATACTCTTCAACTGGAATATATTTAGCGTTTGGTCTTTGTTTTATATATTCAGTAAGTCTTTCTCTTCTTACTTCTTTTAGCTCTTTTAGAAGTTCTAAATCAATACCCTCTTCATCAAGAATCATTCCTTTTGAATCACTACATGTAACAGGAATCGCTCCTAAATGGTAAAGTTTTTCTATTGTATAAGTTGCTACATTTCCACTTCCAGAAACAACACATCTTTTACCTTCCAAAGACTCACCTCTTGCTTCAAGCATATATTTTGCAAAATATACAGAACCATATCCCGTTGCTTGTGTTCTTCCTAAAGAACCACCCCAGTTTAAAGACTTACCAGTAAATACACCTTCATATCTATTTACAAGTTTTTTATACATACCAAACATATATCCTATTTCTCTAGCACCTACTCCAATATCTCCTGCAGGTACATCTGTATTTGGTCCTATATGTCTATAAAGTTCTGTCATAAAAGCTTGACAGAATCTCATTATTTCATTGTCTGATTTTCCTTTAGGGTCAAAATCACTTCCACCTTTTCCACCACCAATTTGTAATCCAGTAAGCGCATTTTTAAAAATCTGCTCAAATCCTAAAAACTTAATAACACCTGCATTTACACTTGGATGAAACCTAATCCCACCTTTATATGGTCCTAAAGCAGAGTTAAATTCAACTCTAAAACCTTTGTTTACTTGTATTTCACCATTATCATCAACCCAGTTAATTCTAAAGAAGATTTGTCTTTCTGGTTCGACAATTCTTTCAATAATTTTATGATTTTTGTACTTTGGATCTTTTTGAATTAAAGGTCTAAGTGATTCAAGTACTTCCTCCGCAGCTTGATAAAACTCTGTTTGAGAGGGACTTGTTCTTTTTAAATAATTGAATACTTCTTTTACGTAAGGCATATTATTCCTTTGATTAAAATTCCAATAAAATTAACATACAAACAAATATTTAACATAATTTAATAATATTTTTAAAATGTTATTTGAAAATTGTAGTTAATAATATTTAACTCTTTCTGCATATCAATACTTTTCTATATATGAATTCTTAGTTTATCGTATGAGGTTTATTATGAGTGTGATTGCACATTATCAGATTCTTTTAAATTAAAACTAAATTTTGTAATCTAATATATTAATTTTTAATATTTTGATAATAAAAGTTACATTTATTTATGTTTTTAGAAAATATAACACATAATATAATAACAATATTAAACTAGTATTAAAGATATATTTGAAGTTTTAAATTTATTTGACATGAAAAATTTGATACACTTGCACTTAAATTTAAAACAAAAGAGAAACATTGAAAAAAACATTTAAACTTGAAGATGGTAGAAGACATCCAGATAGAATCATTGATGCTATTAAATATGAAGTAAGAAAATACATCAAAAGAGAAAAAAAGAAAAAGCTACCTGAAAATGTAGATTTTTGGAAGTTTGAGTGTAAAAGTTCTATAAATGGTGAAGAACCACAACACCTAGACTTTTTAGATATTACAAAAGCAATAGACAATGCAGCTTCATCTAAAGCTGAAACTTTATACTTAGAGATTCTAGCAACTCCTGGAATTAAAGAAAAAAAGAGTGAACAAGAAGACTCAGAATAAATATACATGAGTACTTTAGCACTTTATATAATAGGAACACTTTCAGTACTTTTACATGGTATTGGCACTGCTCAAACAAGTCCTGTTTTATCTAAGCTTTTTATAGGAAGTGCTGTTGTACTTATCATTCCTGATTTATATTATAGTGGTGGTTTACATGGTGCATACCAATCTATAATCATTGCTATTTTATTTTTTTTAGGGGCTTTACAACTTGAAAAAGTTGAAAAGCTTGTAAAACTATTTTTACCTTTTTTTACCCTTTTTTTATTATATAAACTTCAAGAACCAATAGGAATACTTTTAGTATTAGCAGGTATAACAACTACTTTAGCAACAATCGCTAAAGACAATATAAAAGTTAAAAAATTTCTTTTTATCTCCCTTTCATGCTGGGGAACTTATGCTTTTTTCAATCAAGCTTGGTTTACACTAGCCTTTGATATATTAGGAATATTAGGAATATTTTACTCATTAAATAAAGAAAGAAAAAAAGCTTTAATCAACTAAAACTTCACATTTTTAAATAAAAGTGCTAAAATATAACATATAGTATAACTTTTATAAAGTGAGGTTTTACAATGAAATATTTTTTTATAATTCTTACTTTACTTTTTACAATAAATCTATACTCTTCTAGTATCAAATTAGATATTATAATTGAAGAAAATGTACTAAAAGACTATAAAAAATTTATGCAAAACAAATCTCCTTTGGATATTCAAGAGTTTAAATATCACACTTCAAGAAGAAGTGTAGTGGAACTTGTTCTATTTCAACAAGCTTTATTTTTAGGTGGAGATTACAAAGTTGAGCTAAACTTCATCATCTCCCCCACATATTTAAGAGAACTTCAACAATTAAAACAAGCAAAAGGTATTAGTACAGGAACTTCTTTATGGTTATACGACCTAGAAAAATTAAAAGATTTTGTCTATATTAGTGATCCACTAATCAGAAATAATGAATTTGAAGCAGGTTTTTATACAATAGAATCAAATAAAAAAGCTTTAAATGCAAAATCACTTGAAGATATCCAACAATTAATAGCTATATCAAATAAATACTGGGTTCCTGATTGGAAAACTCTAGAAAGAATAAAACCTAAAAAGCTTATTCATGAAATAAAATGGAAATATATGACTAGAATGGTTAGTATAAAAAGAGGTGATTTTTTATTAGCTCCTTTTCAAGTAACTAATGACTTATCTTTTAAAACAGAGGATATAAAATTTATTCCAATAAATGGTTTAAAAGTTGGTCTTGAAGGCTCAAGACACTTTGCTATAGCTAAAAACTATCCTAATTCAAAAGAGATTTTTAAAGCCTTAAATAGAGGTATAAAAATACTTAGAAAAAGTGGTATAATTGAAAAGGCATATAAACAATCAGGCTTTTTCAATGAAAAAGTAAAAGATTGGAGAAAATTATGAAAAAGATATTTTTAATTTTATGTTTTTTTATTTCAATGCTTTTTTCAAATGCAAATGAACTAAAAGTAATTATTGAAAAAGATGTACTTGATGACTATTTAAAATTTATAGAAAATAAAGACCCTTTAAAAATGACAGACTTTAGAGGGGAACACTCAAGAAGAAGTACTGTAGAGTTAGTTCTTTTACAACAAGCCTTAGAAAGAGGTGGTTATAAAGTGCCTTCTTTAAAATTTATCTTAACTCCTTCATACACAAGAAAAATTGTACAACTAAAAAATGGTTCTGGTTTTTCAAGTGGAACATCATTATGGTTCTATGACTTAGACAAACTCAGAGATTTTGTATATATTACTGAACCTCTTATACTAAAAGCAGAGTATGAAGCTGGATTTTATACAGTTGAATCAAACAAAAAAGCTTTAAGTGCAAAATCACTAGAAGATATTCAACAACTAACAGCAATCTCAAATAAGTATTGGGTTCCTGATTGGAGAACATTAGAGTCTTTAAATTTAAAAAAACTTATCAACACAACAAAATGGAAATTTATAGTAAGAATGGTTAGTATTAATAGAGGTGATTTTTTACTAGCATCTTTTCAACCAACACCAGATTTATCATTTTTAACAGAAGGTGTAAAACTTGTGCCTATACAAGGTTTAAAAATAGGATTAAATGATAGTCGACATTTTGCCATTTCAAAAAAATATCCAAACTCTAAAGAACTTTTTGAAGCTCTAAATAAAGGTATTAAAATACTTCGAAAAGAAGGTGTTATCACTAAGGCATATAAACAATCAGGCTTTTTTAATGAAAAAGTACAACACTGGAAAAAACTAAACTAAGAATATCTACTTCATCTTTTTTATAGCAACAATTAAGTATTATATCCCAAAAATTTATTATTGAATAAAAGTATAAAAGGATTATTAGTTTGAAGAAAAGAAATCATATTAAAAAAATATCAGATTATGCTATGGTTGGTGGTCTTGGTGCCATCTTAGTTACAGGTCTAGTTGGATGTAGTGATAGTGGAAATAACAATCAACAACAGCAAGGTCAAAGTGATGCATTTTCTCAAGCTTCACAAAAGCAAGGTGCTTTTGTAATTATTGAAGAGTCAGCAGAAGGGAAATATGCAATTGCTGATGAATTCCCGGCTTCAAAAACAACTATTGTTTTAAGAAAACCTGATGGAACAGAAAGAATCTTAACACAAGAAGAGATTGATAAATTAGTAAAAGAAGAAGAAGCAAAAATTGATGCAGGGACATCTGCTCTTACAAACCCAGAGATGTCAAATGGTGGAATGGGACTTGCAGGAGTTTTATTATCTTCAATTGCTGGTGCGATGATTGGTTCATGGTTAGGGAACAAACTATTTAACAATCAAAACTACCAAAACCAAAGAAAAGCTCAATACAAATCTCCTCAAACATATAGTAGATCGCAAAGTTCATTTAGTAAAAGTCCTACTTCTTCTAGTACATCGAGTTCTAGTAAAAAAAGTGGATTCTTTGGAAGTAAATCTTCAACGTCTTCAACTTCAAGTTCAAAAAGTTCATTTAGTTCTTCTAAATCTTATGGTGGGTGATAAATGAAATTACAAAAATTACAACCTTTAACAGACGAATATTTAGAATCAATTGGTTTTGTTTGGCATACAGATGAAGATAATTCTTCATATGTAGCAGATGAAATAGTAGAGATTACTCCTGAAGAAGCTGATGCATACTATGAAGCAACAAATGAACTTTATGATATGTTCTGTGAAGCTGGAGAGTATGTAGTAGAGAATGATTTATTCCACGAATTAAATATACCTTTTAATCTTGTAGAAATCATCAAAGAATCATGGGAAAATGATGTACATTGGCATTTATATTCAAGATTTGATTTAGCAGGTGGAATTGATGGTAAGCCTATTAAACTTATAGAGTTTAACGCCGACACACCAACTTCACTATTTGAAACAGCTATTATTCAATGGGCAATGCTAAAGAAAAATGGACTTGATGAAGCAAGCCAATTTAACAACTTATATGATGCACTAAAAGATAATTTCAAAAGAATCATTACACTTGATAGTGATTTAGAAAAGTTTGATGAATACTATTCAAAACTTGGTTGGAAAATACTATTTACATCTATTTCAGGACTTCCTGAAGATGAAAATACAACTAAACTTTTACAACATATAGCAACTGAAGCTGGATTTAACACAGACTTTGAATATATTGACCAAGTTGGATTTAATGATGAAGGAATTTTCAAAGAAGATGAACTATTTGAATTTTGGTTTAAACTGATTCCTTGGGAAGATATTGCTATTGACGAAGGTGAGTTAGCACTTATTTTAACTGAAATTATAAAAGATAAAAAAGCAATCATTTTCAACCCAGCATATACTTTAATGTTCCAATCAAAAGGATTTATGAAAATTCTTTGGGATTTATATCCAAATCACCCACTTCTACTTGAAACTTCTTTTGAGCCACTAGAAGGTAAAAAACAAGTTGAGAAAAGATGTTTTGGTAGAGAAGGTGCTAATACAAAAATCATAAATGAAGATGGAAGTATTGATGTAGAAACACAAGGTGAATATGAAGGTCATAAAGCTATCTACCAAGAGTATGTTGAACTTCCAACTGATAGTGAAGGAAACTCTTATCAAGCAGGTGTATTCTATGCATATGAAGCATCTGGATTAGGATTTAGAAGAGGTGGAAAAATCCTAAATAATATGTCAAAATTTGTAGGACATGTTATCAACTAAATCAAAAAATAACTAAGGCAAAACCTTAGTTATTTTACTATTCCTCATAAAACTCAAGCTCTCCATAAGCATCAAAAATATTTCTTGAATTTAACTCATCATATAAAGCTTTATCTTTAAACTCTTCAAGTTTTACAACACTATTTACATTAGCTGCACCTATATCTTCTTCAACTGCTTCTAAAACTCTTTGCTTTAATAATGTAAAGTATTCTAAAGTTTCATCTATTGCTGTTTTTGAAGTATCAAATCCATGACCAGGAATTAAAGTATCCCATTTTTTACTCTGAATCATCTCTAAAGCTTTTAATGAACCAATAACAGAACCATCTCTATTTGAAGTAACTCTACCGTTCATAACTAAATCACCTGTAAATAATATTTTATCTTGAGGTACATATACAAATAAATCTTCAGATGTGTGAGCTTTTACTCCTACAGGTATCATCATAAACTCTTTTTGCCCTACTTTAATATTTGTAGCTTCTGTGATAACTTTATCAAGTTTAATCAATTTTGTATTTTTTATTTGTTCTTTTGATAAAACATTAAAAACTCTAGTTTTATATCCTAGTTCTACTTGCTCATTAATTGAACTAGTTCCTATAATTTCACTGTTAAAACTTTCTTTAAAAAAACTATTCCCTAACCAATGATCATCATGACCGTGAGTATTTAAAACTTTTACAACTGGTAGTTTTTCTATTTTTGCCATTCTTTCATATGATTGTTTTGCTAAATTGTAGTTTGAACCACTATCAATAACAACATAACCTTTTGTAGTTTTTACATAACAAAAATTTGACATAAATGCGCCATTTTCTTTTTTTGGCATATCTAAATTACCTAAAAAACACCATGTTTCTTCTGCAACTTTTTTTGGTTTTAGATTATAATCAAATGCAAGAGATAAACTAGCTGTAGCTATTAAAAGTAAAAAAAACTTTTTCATCCTCTATTTTCCTTAATAAAAATTTATAAATCTATTATAATAAATTTTTATATAAAAAAAGCTCAAATAACTACTTCTATAAAAATCATCAAAATTAAGATATAATGTAAAATAATTTTAATTAAGCTAGAAAAATGGAGTTTATATGAATAGTATCTTAGCTTTAGAAGAGTTGATAAAAGAAGAAGAAAAAAGAGTTGCTTTACTTCAAAAACAGTTATCAAATCATGAATCAGGAGAGAATAAACTATCACGACTAGCACTAGCCTCTACAGAATCTACACTTGAAGAAAATCAAGAAAAGCTTACAAAACATAAAGCAATGTATGAAGAACTTTTAAAACAAGATTTAAAAGAGCTTGAAGAAAAAGAGAAACTTGAAGAAGCAATAAGAAGAAAAAAATATTTTGAAAATCAGAATATTAGAATTAAAAATAATAATGAAAGAGCAGATGATCAAAAACTTGAAGCCATGATGATATTAGACGAACTTCCAGATGAAGTTCAATTTGAAGATGATGAACTATTTGAAATAGCAGAAAAATCCCTTGAATTAAATCTTAAAGATCATAAAGAGTTAAAAGACGAATTAGCAACAATCAGAAAAGATTTTGAATCTCATTTAAAAAACTGTAAAGATGAAAAACTATCAAAAATAGAACTCCTAAATTTTAGAATACCTATTTTAGTTCTTCATTTTAGTGTATTATTTAACAATATTCAAAATAATTTTGTTCCTAAAGAAGGTGAAGAAGAGAAAAAAGAAGAGACTAAGAAATTTACTGGCTTTCCAAGATATGAAGATTGGTGGATACAAGAACTATGGAGCAGCCATCAAGCATATTTTGCATTATTTAAATTCAAAGCAATTATCATGAATCTATGTAAAACAGGAGAACAAAAAAGATCATGGTCTAAAATATTTGATAGTTGGGTATTTGTAAAAAAGATTCTCACTGATAAAGGTGCCTTGGCATATGATTATCATTTTGCTTTAGATGCCTTGCTTCATAAATATGCAAGATTAGATGAAGAGCTTGAAAGTAAAAACTTAGAGTCAATGGAAACTATTATTAAAAGAATCACTAAAAAAGAAGACTTTACAAAAATATCAAGAAACCATAGATTAGTTACACCTTATCTAAAATTCAAAAAGGATAAATTAAATAGTATTAAGTAAAACCTTAAAACTATTTTCTATTCTTTTTAAATCCCTTAAAAGTAAAATTGGATTATGATTTAAATAACTATTTTTTTTCTTAAAATCTTTAATTCTAATATCAATTTTTCCATCTATTAATACAATACTATAAAATACTTTTCCATCACTAAAACTTATAGATAAAGGTAAATAATACTCTTCTTGGTCATCAGCTAAATACCACATTGATTCATTATTTATATCAATATATGGTAAAGATGATTCTATCTTGATTTGGGAAAAACCTTTTTTATTAAAAAGAATCTTCTTAATATTTTTAATATTTAAAATCTCTTTATTAACATTTTTTTGAACTCTTTTATACATTGTTCTCCACATAAAAGAGTTCAGTCTTCTTGTGCTATCTAAATGCTCTAAAGGCTCATCATTTACATAATGTATACTATTCATATGATTTTATATACTCATCCATAATGTTAAAGTCTAAATTCTCATCAAACTTAATATCTAAGTCCATTAAATATAAATCTTTTATATTAAACTTACTTAATTTTACTAAATCTTTACCTGTTGTTATAAAACTATAACCCTCATATTCTCTAAATACTGTTTCAATATCTTCTTTAGTAAAGTTATGGTGGTCAGGGAAACTAACTATTTTAGTATCTTTTGGTAAAAACTCTAGTAACCGTTTTGGTTTTGAGATTGCTGTAATTAACAAAAGTTTTGAAGGTAATTCAATCTCTTTCCCATTTTTCTTAAAAGTAATAACTCTGTCAAAGTCTTTACCCTCTTTTAGTTCAATATCAGCATTAAAATAAAAGCCTTTAGGTTCTCTGTAACAACCACTAGGTAAACAGAAGATATTTGTAGGCTCTTTTTTAGGTCTTAATAAAATATTGAATTTCTTGATATGGTATTTTGAAAAACCATCATCTAAAAAAACTATTTTACAACCTAGCTCTTTTGCTTTTTGTATAGCTTTAACTCTATTTTCACTAACAATAACAGTAGCTTTGGGTAAAGAATTAGCTAAAAGCATAGCTTCATCACCTGATGTTTTTACATCTTCTAAAACTTTTCCATTATGTGAAACTACATACAAACCTTTTGACTCTCTACCATAACCTCTTAAAACCACACAAGCTTTTTCATATCTTGAAGCAAGTTTTATAGCAACAGGTGTTTTACCACTTCCACCAACAATAATATTTCCAATAGAAATTACAGGTATTCCTAGATGTATCTCTTTTGCCATAGCTCTTTTTAGAAGAATAATAAGCATATAAATAAAAGTTAAAGGTAATAATAAAAAGGAAATTAGTTTTTGAAAAGCATTTGGATAGAAGAGATACTCTTCTACCCAAGTATATAGTTTTTGTTTCAAGTTATTTTATATCCACTCAGATGCAACTTCAATTACTTGGTCACATACATAGTTTACTTCCTCATCTGTAAGACCTGCATACATAGGAAGAGAAAGTATTTGTTGATAATTATTTAAAGCATTAGAGTATGCTGTAATTTTAATTGAATACTTTGTTTTATAGTAAGATAAAAGATGTAAAGGAATATAGTTAAGTCCTGTAGCAACACCTCTATCTTTTAAAGCTCTTGCAAAAGCATCTCTGTTTCTAGAAACTCTTACAATAAATTGTGTAAATATGTGTTCATCTTTATGAGGAGGAATAGAGATATGTTTTACCCCTGTTAATCTCTTCTCATATAAAGCTGCAATCTCTTTTCTTCTTTTGATAAAACTTTTTGTTTTATTTAACTGAGCTAGAGCATAAGCTGCATCTAATTCTGATAAATCATACTTGTGACCAATGTCTACAACATCATAAACATAGTCTAAGTTTCCGTAGTTATCATAAGTTGTCGTTAAGGCATGAGTTCTTAGTAATTTTGCTCTATTTGCAATCTCTTCATTATTTGTTACAATAATTCCTGATCTTGAAATAGCATATTTAGAGTTTGATGGGTTTGTAGAGAAGATAGTCATATCAGCTCTTAAATTTCCAACTGTTTTACCTTTGTATGTAGCACCTAAAGAAGATCTACAATCTTCAATTAAAATGATTCCATATTTTTGTGCAATATCATAAATTCTATCTAAATCAGGAGTTTGACCACCAACAAAAGTAATAATCGCACCTCTTAATTTCTTAGAATTATTCTCTTCTAATGCTTTCTCAAATTTATCAACATCAATATTCATATCTTCCATATTAATATCAATAAATACAGGTTCAGCATCAAAGTGTCTAACACATTCAGGTAAGTTAACAAAAGAGTTTACAGACATTAAAATCTTGTCACCTCTTTTTAGTTTTATTGCACTTAAAGCAAGGTGAATTGCTGCTGTAGAAGTAGCTGTTGCCACTGCATGTTTTGCTCCAATAAACTCTTTTATACTCTCTTCAAATTCAAGTACTTTAGATAAGTCATCCTTTGACTCTAAAACACTTCTAATTTGATTTAATTCCTCATTATCTAAAGATGCCTTATAGATTGCAACTTCTCTTTTCATAAATTTAACTCCACTTAATTTTTGCTATTGTAGGTAGTTTACCTTTAAAAGCATTTGCTTTTATTCTATAATCTAACATATCGATTAATTTCTCTTCAAAACCTAAAGCTAATAGTTCATCTTTTGATTTACCTTCATCAACCATAGGTTTTAATACATCATCCATCTGCTTATATGAATAACCTAACTCATTCTCATCACTTTGACCTTCCCAAAGATCTGCACTTGGAGCTTTATTTATGATTGCATCAGTAACACCTAAAATTCTTGCAAACTCAAATTCATCACTTTTATATATCTCACCAATTGGATTTATAGCACAAGCAATATCTCCAAAAATAGTTCCATATCCTAAAAGCAACTCACTTTTATTAGATGTACCAACAACTATTGATTTTTCTCTTGACGAAATATCATAAAGTACTGACATTCTCATTCTAGCACTAAAGTTTCCTATTCTTAAACTATCCTCATCCATTTTATCAATGAATGCTTCAACCATAGGAGCAATAGAAACTATTTCATATTTGATATCAAACTTTTCACAAAGTTCAACAGCATGATCAGTAGAACTCTGACTTGAAAACTGTGATGGCATTAAAACACAATTTAATTTATCACCAAAAGCCTCTTTACAAAGTACTGCTACAACAGCTGAATCTAATCCACCTGATAAACCAACAGTAACATTTTGTAAACCTGTCTTTTTTACTTCTTCTTTTAAAAAAGTAATAAGTTGTTCTTTTATTTCTTTCCAATTAATCAATTAATATCCTTTTGACGAAGATATATTATAGCTCATCTTTTTTTGTTTTTTCATAAAGCTCATCAAGATAACCATTGCTAAGCACATCTAAATTATTCTTTTTTTCAATAAGCTGATTTTTGATATCTTCTAATTCTTCTTCTTGAAAATATTCTAAATAGTTTGGATTGATTTCAATAGTATCTTCTTTTGAAGTTTTAATCAGCTCTTTTATCTCTTTTATTAACTCTTCTTTCATTCTACTTCTTTGTAAACTTGTCTAAAATTTCTACTAAGTAAAGTTCCATCTTTTCAGCACCGATATCATCAGCTGAACTTTTACATGATTTACAACAAGTACCAGCATCTGTAAATTCACCAATCTCTTCTAGTGTTGATGCTCCTCTTTCTTTAATAGAGTGTATAACCTCTCCTAATGTCACATGTTTACATTTACATACTTCATAAGAGTGAGGAAAATTTCTAGCCATATGTTTAATCCTTTTTTAACTCATTTAAAATTTGTTTACAATAAATCTTCTTTTTAACTTTTCCAAAGTCACCCTCTTCAAAAATACAATGCCTACACTCTGTTCCAGCTGTAGTTATGTCTTGTATATCTCTTAAGGTTTTAGCATTTTTATTATTTACTGCATTTTTAATGTCATTAATTGTAACATTTTTACAATTACATACTTCATAAGAGTCTTCAAATCCTAACATTTAAATACCTCTATTTTTTTTGATTATTTCATATGCTTCATTTATTTCTTGAAGTTTAGCTGTTGCTTCATCTATTATAGTTTGAGAAGCCCCTTGCCCAGCAATAATATCAGGGTGATGTTTTTTTACTAGTTTTCTATAATTCTTTTTGATAGTAGAATCATCATCATTAACATTAGATTCTAAAAGTTCATATGCCTTTTCTAAACTCAAAGCATCATTTTTAGCAGCATTTGCATAAAATGCTTTAAAATTACTAACTAAATTTTCAAAATCAATTGCTTTGATTTTTAAAGCATTTGCTATATCTTCTGTAATCATTTTTTCTGTATCTGAAAAATCTTTATCAATAAAGGCAAGATTTAACAAATACTCCATTATTTTAACACGCTTTGTATAATCAAACTTTGTTAGATTGTATAATTTTTCACAAACTTCTATAGTATTATCAAAACTCTTTTTCTGTTCAGTATAAAGTTCTTTAAGTCTATCTCTCATCTCTTCTTGATTTTCAAAATGTCTTGAGATATCATTTAATGTGTGCTTTAAAAGTTCTGCTTCAAGCTCACAAACCTTTCCATCAGCTTTTGCTACTTTAGCCATTAAAGCTACTAAAAGTCCTGCTTCATGTGTTAACAAATCTCCATCAAACTTTTCTTTTACTTTTAAATTAATATTTTTAAACTTTTCAGTTTTATAATTTCTTGCTATTAAAAACAGAATAAAACCAATCACTAGTAAAACTATTATTTTCATCATTATCCTTTTAATTAAATACGACTATTTTGCTAGATTTTATCAAATTTTAGTTAAAATCTTAACCTTTAAATATACACTGGAGTTATATTATGTTTGGAATGGGTTTTATGGAGATCATGCTTATTGCAGTAGTTGCAATTATAGCATTAGGGCCTGATAAGCTACCAACTGCGATGGTAGAAATAGCAAAATTTATTAAGAAGTTCAAGTCAGGTGTAGAAGAAGCAAAAACAACACTTGATAGTGAATTGAACCTTAAAGAAATGAAAGAAGAAGCGCAAATGTTCAAAGCGCAAATTGAAAATACAAAATCTTCTGTAAACTTAAACAATCATGTTGATTTAGGATTAAATAGTATTATTAATGATGATTTATCATCTACACCTAAAATAGATGAACAGAATCAAGACTCTTCAAAAGAAGAAAAAGTATCTTTCAAAAAAAAGAAGAAAAAGAACAAAGAGGAAGATGAGACGATAAGTCAAGAAAAATCTATTGAAGAATCAAATGAACAAATTATGCAAAATGCAGCAAATAAATTTAAAGTAAATTTTGAAGATAGTTCTTTCAAAAATGAAAAAAAAGAGGATAATGCTTAATGCTAGATGATTTAAAACCGCATATTGCGGATCTTAGAAAAAGATTAATGGTATCTGGGGCATGCTTAATTGCAATGTTCTTTATTTGTTTTTTCTTTTATGAGCCAATTCTTGGTTGGATGATGGTTCCAGTTGAGGCTGTATTACCACCTAATTCTCAAATGGTAGCAGTTGAAATTCAAGAGACTTTCTTTACAGCATTAAAAGTTGCATTCTTTTCAGGTTTCTTATTATCATTACCAGTAATATTTTGGCAAATGTGGTTATTTTTAGCTCCAGGTTTATATGACCATGAGAAAAAACTAGTAGTACCATTTGTATTTTTTGCCACTTTAATGTTCCTTGTTGGTGCATCATTTGCTTACTATGTAGTAGTACCATATGGATTTGAGTTCTTAGTTAACTTCGGTTCTGCTGTTGTTACAGTACTTCCTAGTATTGGTAAGTATGTAGGTTTCTTTACAAAACTACTATTTGGATTTGGTGTTGCATTTGAATTACCTGTAATTACATTCTTCCTAGCGAAAATTGGTCTTGTTGATGATAAGATGTTAAAAGACTTCTTTAAATATGCAGTTGTACTTATTTTTATTTTAGCATCATTATTAACACCACCTGATGTATTAACACAATTCTTAATGGCTGGACCATTAATTTTATTATATGGGGTATCAATTTATATTGCAAAAATATTTAACCCTGCACCAAAAGAAGAAGAGGAGGAAGAGTAAAATCTATGCTTGATCCATTAAAAACTTCAAGCTATGACTATAACCTACCAAATGAACTCATAGCAACAAAACCAGTAAGCCCAGCAGACTCTGCTAGGCTTTTAGTTTATAATAGAAAAACTGACACTATTACTCACACAACTTTTAAAAATCTCATGGACTTTTTACCTGATGATATTTCTGTATTTTTAAATGATACAAAAGTTATAAAAGCAAGAATATATGGGAAAAAAGAGTCTGGTGGAAAAATAGAATTACTTTTAAATAAACCTTTATTTATGGATAGATACCTTGTAATGACAAGAGGTAGAGTAAAAGTTGGAACAGAAATATTTTTTGACAAAGATTTACAAGCAAAAGTAATTGAATTAAATGAAGATGGAAGCAGAGTGGTACAATTTACTAAGAATGGTGAAAAGATTGACTTTTTAGAGTTAGTTGAAATACTTAATGAAATTGGCCATCTGCCTTTACCACCTTATATGAACAGAGATGATAATGAAGAAGATGAAAAAGATTATCAAACTCTATTTGCTAAAAATTATGGAGCAGTAGCAGCTCCTACAGCTTCACTTCACTTTACAGAAGAATTATTGGAAAAAATCAATAACAAATTTCCTGTAAACTATCTTACTTTACATGTAGGAGCAGGAACATTTAAACCTGTTGATGCTGATGATATTTTAGAACATCCTATGCACAGTGAATATTTTGAGATAGGAAGTGATGCTAAAAAAGCTTTAGATGAAGCAAAAAATGTTTTAGCAGTTGGAACTACTGTTACTAGAACTGTTGAGTATTATGCTAGAACAAATAAAATTCAAGGTGAATGTGATTTATTCTTAAATCCTGCAAATGAACCAATCAAAGTTAATCACTTACTTACAAATTTTCATCTACCTAAATCTACTCTTATAATGCTAATAGCATCTTTTTTAGGTTTAGAAAAAACACTTGAAATATATAATACAGCCATAAAAGAAAAATATAGATTTTACTCTTATGGTGATGGTATGTTAATCATATAACAAATAACTGTAGGCTCTTAAAGCCTACTCTTTAAAATACAAATCTATTTAAATACTATAAATTAAAGGAATAAAATTATGCCACACTATGTACTATTTGATACAGAAACTACAGGAAACCAAGAAGAAGATAGAGTAATTCAATTTGGAGCTATGATTGTTGACCAAACAGGAAAGATTGAAGCTTATGATGAGTTTTGTCATAGTGATGTAGAAATAAAACTTGAAGCAATGGAAGTTCATAATATTACTCCTAACCTAATAGTAGGTAAACCAAAAGCAACACAAACAACTTTTTATAAAAGACTAGAAGAGTTAAACTCTCACGAAAACTACCTAATTGCACATAATATTGCTTTTGATATGGGTATGATTGAAAAAGAAGGATTTGTAAATCAATATAAAATAATAGATACTTTAAGATGTGCAAAGCATTTATTCCCACAAATGCCATACCATAGATTACAATATTTAAGATATGCATTAGAACTTTATAAAACAGAAGAAGCAGAAGCAGCTAAACATAATATAACTATTAAAGCTCATGATGCAATTGGTGATGTATTAGTAATGAAGCTTTTCTTAACTAAGTTAGTTGGTAAATGTAGAGAAGTTTATCCTGATTACAACCCAATGGAAAAATTAGTAGAACTTACAAAAACACCTGTGTTTATCAAAACTTTTAAATTTGGAAAACATAAGGGTAAAGATATTGCAGAAGTAGCAAAAGAAGATGCTGGTTACCTAAACTGGATGAGAACAAATATGGATCTTGATGAAGATTTAAAATATACACTAGACAAAGTTTTAGGAAGTAATGAAACATACTAAAACTCCATAAAACCTAGATTTTTTATATATTTTGTGTTAATTTCATTTAAGTTTCATTTAATTTCACTATAATTACGGAAAATTTTTTTAAAGGTTTAGCTTGAACAAATTTTCTAGAATAGGATTTATTCTAGCAGCTGCGGGTTCAGCTGTTGGTCTTGGAAATATTTGGAAATTTCCATATGTAACAGGAGAGTATGGAGGTGGTGCTTTTGTACTAGTATACCTTCTAGCAATTCTTTTTATTGGTTTAACTGTATTCTTAGCAGAAGCAGTTATAGGACAAAATGCACAATCAGATGTAGCAACTTCTTTCGTAAAGACTTCTAAGTCAAAAAATGAAAATTGGAAATTTGCTGGATTTATGATTATCAGTGGTCTTTTAATCTTATCTTTTTACTCTGTTGTATTAGGATGGATTTTAGATTATGTATTCACATCTTTCTCTACCCTACCTACTGAAGCTAGTGTAGCTGGTGCAGCTTTTGAAAAGCTAATTAGTGATGATATTGGTAACCTTATAGTTTATCATACTTTAATTGCAGCAAGTGTAATTTTCATTGTATTAAAAGGTGTAAAAGCGGGAATTGAAAGAATCAATTTAATTTTAATGCCTCTTTTAGGATTAATCTTAGCTGGTTTATTAATCTATGCATTAACACTTGATTCATTTTCACAAGCAGTATCATTTATGTTTACTCCAGATTTTAGTAAAATCAATTCAGATGCACTGTTAGCAGCATTAGGACAAGCTTTCTTTACATTGTCACTTGGTGTTGGTACGATTATGACTTATTCTGCATCTTTACCTAAAGAAGCAAACTTTGTAAAATCTTCATTTTATGTTGCTGTTGTTGATACTACTATTGCAATTGTTGCAGGACTTATTATCTTCTCTTTCCTTTTTGAAGCTGGTGCTCCAAGTGCTGCTGGACCAGGACTTGTATTTATTTCATTACCAGTGATTTTCTCAGGATGGGGACTATTAGGTCAAGTTATTGCTATTTCTTTCTTTATTGCATTAATATTTGCAGGTATTACTTCTGCTGTATCAATGATAGAACCATCACTTAAATTCTTTATTGAAAGATTTGGTTACTCAAGAAAAAAAGCAACAATAATTTGTGGTTCAATTTTTTATGGATTAGGAATCGTTGCATTACTTTCTATGTCTAAAGCTTATGGTGCAGAACTTACATTCTTTGGTAAAAATGCCTTTGATTGGATGGACTTTATGACTTCATCTATTATGATGCCATTAGCAGCAATTATGACTTGTATTTTCTTAGGTTACTTTGTTGATAAACAAATGTTAAAAGAGAAGTTTACAAGACATACAAATGAGACTGTATTTAATATATGGTTCATCTTAATTAGATACATTGTACCTATTGCAATTATCATTCTTTTCCTAAACAAATTAGGAATACTTGCTTAAAAATTAAAGGCAGTTCTCTGCCTTTAATTAATTCATTTTTAAAACTTTTGCTATATTATAAGCTGTTTGTTCTAAATTATATTTGGCCTCTTTTTTAATAGTTTCAAAATCCATTGAAATTGGTGTTACATCAAAAACAGCATCTATTCCATACTCATATACAAGCTCATAGCCTTTTGAAGTACAGCCTGCTATTGCAATAACTTTTTTATCATATTTTTTTGCAAGTTTTGCCACACCAATAGGTGTTTTACCATAAATTGTTTGACTATCTATTTTGCCCTCACCTGTTATAACGAAAGTAGCATCTTTAATCTCTTTTTCTAGACCAACATTTTCAATAACAATATCGATTCCACTTTTTAACTTGGCATTAAAAAAAGTAACCAAAGCAAATCCTAAACCACCTGCGGCACCTGTTCCTTCTATCTCTTTTGTTTTAATACCAAATTTTAATTCACATAAATCTGCAAACTTTTCTAAACTTTTATCAAGAAATTTAATTGTTTCATCATCTGCACCTTTTTGTTTACCAAAAACAAAAGATGCACCATTTTGACCACATAAAGGGTTTTTTACATCACAAGCAACTTCGATACTTATATTCTTATACTTTTCTAAAGCTTTTATATCAAAAGAAACAATTTTATCTATATATTTTGCTTTAATTATTGGTAACTCTCGATTATCTTTATCAAAAAACTTTACACCTAAAGCTTGAAGCATTCCTATTCCACAATCATTTGTAGCACTTCCACCTAAACCTAAAATAAATTTTGATATACCATTTTCAAAAGCATCTTTGATTAATTGTCCTACTCCATAAGTAGTAGTTTCTAAAGGATTTTTCTCATCTTGTGATAATAGTTCTAATCCACTTGCTTTTGCCATTTCAATTACAGCAATATTACTATTTCCTAATTTCACATACGAAGTTTTTATCTTTCTTTCTAAAGGATCTAAAACCTCACATTTAAACTCTTGTCCATCTGTAGCATCTTTTAAAGCTTCTGCTGTTCCTTCTCCACCATCAGCCAATGGGACTTTGCAAAAACTTGCGTCTTTAAAAACCTTTTTAAAGCCACTTTCTATTATATCTGCAACTTCACTAGCCTTTAATGTTTCTTTATAAGAATCAGGTGCTATAACTATCTTCATTCTCTTCCTTTTGCTTATATACTACAACTTTATTTCTACCTTTTCTTTTTGCTTCATATAAGGCACAATCTGCTCTTTTTAAAACCGAACTTAGTTTCTTATCTTCATATTTATCAAAAATTGTAAGTCCAACACTTATAGTAAAGTTTATTGTAATATCTGCGATTTTAAACTCAGTATTATCTACTTTTTCCCTTAAAGCTTCACTTATTTTATATGCTGAATCAAGTTTTGTTTTAGGAAATAAGATTACAAACTCTTCACCACCTATTCTTGCAATAATGTCACTTTTTCTAAATTGAGAAACTAAAATATTTGATAATTGAACTAAAACTTCATCTCCAATATCATGTCCATATGTATCATTGATATTTTTAAATTTATCTATATCAATCAATATTAAACAAAAAGGTTCATTGTTTCTTATTGAAAGTTGCATTAAAGTCTCATAGGCAGAATTTAAATATCTTCTATTAAATAAATTAGTTAAAAAATCTTTTTGTGCCATTTGTTTTAATACTTCTTGTGAATCTTCTAGCTCTTTAGTTCTTTTTTTTACTTTTATTTCTAAGTTCTCATTTAAAAATTTTAAACTGTTTTTATATTTTTGAATTATGCTATTAGCTCTATTAATTAAAAAATATAAAATAGTTACCACTAGAAAAGTAATCGCAGCTGAAAAGATGATTACTTTATCAATCATCTCTTCTAACTCTTTTTCTAGTTCTTTTTGTTTTATTTCTATCTTCTTATCAATATAACTTGTATAAACACCTGTACCAATTGCCCAATCAAACTTATCAAAGCTTTTTACAAAAGATATTTTAGAAGCAGGATTATTTGTCATAGGATTGAAAGAAGCCACATATTCAATAAAAGAACCTTCATCATTTTTTGCAGCATTAACAATATCTTGAATTACATACTTCCCATCTAAGTTTAAATGCCATCTATTTTTTCCTAACAAACTTTTTTGTGCATGTGAAATAGTAACTCCTGTATAATCAAAAGCAAAAATATAACCTTGATTATCAAAGCTTATAATATTAAGCAGTTCCTGTAACTTTTTCATTGTTGAGAAGTATATATCCTCTTCGTATTTTGCACTACCAACAAAAACATCTAAAGGCTTAAATTTTTTAAGGTAACCGATTTTTTCTTTAGTTATTGATTCATTTGGTTTAAACCATTTCCATGATAAAAACCCTTCATCTTTATGTTTTAAAAAAGTTAAAAAACGATGTATTGTATCTTGAGCAGCTAAATCATCAAGAATTAAGAAGTTCTTACCTTCATATTTTCCATTATGAGGGTGCATAAGTGAAGTACCATTATAGTCAAACAAAAAATAGTAGCCAACTTTGTTTTTATAAAAAGTTATATATTCTAAATCCTCTTTTATTTTTTCTATTATTTTAGATTTCGATAAACCTTTATTTTCTAAATATACCTTTTCAATAATTTTATATGCTATATCAACAGTACTTTTAATCTCTTTTTTTTCATTTAAATTGATTTGTTCATAGGATTTTTCTAATAAATTAATTGTATTTAAAACTCTTGATTTTATTTGATTCTTTAGTTTAATCTTCTCTTCTTGAATTAACTTATTCTTCTCTTTTTCAAAATAGGTTTCAAGCTGATTAATTGATATGTTAGTTAAAAAAAAGGCTGTTAAAATAACACCAAAAATAGGAATAGATATTATTAATTTCTTGATATTATTTTCATTCATTATAAGAAACCTTTTTTATTTATAATCAATTATAACAGATTATAATTATATTATATGTCAAAAAGGTATCAAATTAAAATAGTTTTTGCATAAAAAAAGGGAAAAGAGTTCGCGAACCTCTTTTCCCTTTTTAAGTATCAAGTTTAAGAATAAACAGTCTTTGTTTATCTTAATCACTGTGTAGTGAATTTTTATTATTTTAAGTTTGTTACAACAATACTAAGAATGATAATCCTTCGTCATTAGCACCTCCATATTGCTTTGGATAAAGTAATTATAACATCTTTTTAACTTAAAAGTAACTTAAAAGTGGTTAGTTATTTTAAAGCATTTAATGTTTTATACTCATCTAGTGCAAAGTCATCTGTCATTCCAGAAATATAATCTATAAGCAGTCTAGCCCGTAAATACCACTCTTCTAGCTTATATTTAGTACTATTTTTATCACTTTTTATAGCATCTAAACTATTTTTATAGGCAACTATATGTTTTGATGATAACCGTTTTACTAACCGCTGTGAAATAAAACATGAAATATTTTTATCTGAAATCAACTCATAAAACTCTTCGCTTGATAGTTTAAGTATAGGTGTATATATATCAAGTAAGGAGCTTAGTATCTTATGTCCTTTTAGCTCTAAAGTTTGTTTATCTTTGTTACTATAAATATATTTGATTGATATTTCTTGTAAAATATTTATAGCTTTTGTATATTTACTATCTTTGTCAAACTCCAATAAAGCGTCATTAAACTCCCCATTAAATATCTTTTCATGGTTTTGCACATAAATATCTGATACATGCTCAACAAGTGCATGTGTTAATTTTGCTCTTGTTAGTGTTAAGAAAAGATTGAATTGATAAGGTTCATCTTCATTCTCTTTTGCTTTTTTATAAAAGCCTTCAACTAAATCATGTAAATATGTCTCCCCTATTTTCTCACAATGCTCTTTTATAAGTCTATAAATATCTTCAAATTTTAATATACCTTTATCAACTGCATCTTCCATATCTGCGTTTAAATAAGAAATATCGTCAGCTGCTTCCATGATATATGTTATAGGAAACCTACAACCTTTTTTAATATCTAAAGTATCACATATTTCACTTACAATATCTTTTTCAGAATAATAATATCCAGGCTTTTTCATAAGATAACTGTATTTGTGCTCTTTTACTGGTCTTTTTTCATAAGCTGCTCTTGAATATTTTAAAATTGCTGCTATTTGTGTATATGATAAGTTTAGTCTTTGAAGTTTTGTTACAACTCTAATAGCTTGGGCATTACCATCAAAATTACAGATATCTTCAACTAGCATCTCTTTAAACTCTTGGTCTTCCTCTACTGTATCTATTATCGTATCAAGGATTTTAACACCTTTATTTCTCATCCAATCATTTATAGCAACTTCTGCAAAATGTCCAAAAGGAGGATTTCCTATATCATGTAGAAGACTTGTCATTTCAGCAGTTGATACAAAAGCATCTCCAAGTTCATCTAAACCATGTTTTTTATCAAGTTTTTTGATAATAGTTTTTGCTATATATCTTGCTGTTTGAGAAACTTCAAGGGAGTGTGTAAGTCTACTTCTAACTGCTGCGTTTAACTCCAATGGAAAAACTTGTGTCTTTTTTTGAAGCCTTCTTAAAGCAGGTGCAGATAAAATTCTACCCCTATCACTTTCATATGAATTATTTATATCAGAGATTGGATACATTTGTCTATGAGTTGTAATTTTTTTATTATAATCAATCATTTTCTTCTCTTTGTTTTTTATATTTTTTTAATTTTTTTTCATTTATTTTTTCTAATAAAGCAGAAGTGAAAATACTGCCAGGAATTGCATAAAAAGCAATACCTAAAAAACTAACTATTGTAGTTAAAATTCTTCCCATAACTGTAATGGGATACATATCACCATAACCAACTGTTGTAAAAGTAATAACTGCCCACCACATGGTAGTAATCATACTAGTGAAAACCTCAGGCTGGGCATCTTTTTCAAAGTAATAAACTAAAGGAGTAATAGTTAAAAGAAGTACAAAAAGTACCACAGTAATAAATAAAAACTCTTCTTTTTTCTCTTTTATAATAGAGCTTATTAAATTATCAAATTCACCAAACTTAGCTAATCTAAAAAGTTTAAAAATTCTTAGTATTCTTAAAGCTCTTAAAAACCCAAAGTCAAGATTAAATAAAGATAAATAAAATGGCAAAATAGCGATTAAATCAATAATCATAAAAGGTCGTAAAACATACTTTATTCTTGTTAGTCGAGGCTTATAAGTAATACTGTAAACCCTTAATATATACTCAAGGGTAAATAGTAAAACATTAACTAAATTTATAGTGCTAAATATAGAAAAATAGTCTGATAAACTCTTTTCTGTTTGTAAGAATAAGACTGCAATACTGATGAAAATATTTAAAAATATGGCTACTTGTATAATTGTCCCATATTTATGTTTTCGAGGGTTTTCAAAAATAATATATAGTTCTTGTTTTAAATTCATTAAACTCTTTAATATTTTAAATTTTTAGTAATTATTTATCTTATCAACTTCCAACTTACACTTTGGTTTATTATTTTTTAAAAAAACTAATATATAATTGGATTTTTAAAGGATATTAAATGTTTGAAAAGATTAAAGAGTTTTTTAAAGAAGAAGAAAAATTTCCTTGTATAGTTTGGGATGGAAAAATGATGAAATATTTAGATTTAACTCAAAAAGAGATAGATGAAATAAACAATGACCCAAAATATGAGGGTTGGACAGCTACAAAAAAGGATGAGTGCTAAAATATATGGAATTACTTGATAGACATTATGGAATATACTTATTAGATTTAGATAACTACGAGTTTCCAACACTAAGTATGATGAAAGATGATTTGGTAGCTGTTGGAGGAGATTTTCATCCGCAAAGACTGATAAATGCTTACTCAAATGGAATTTTTCCTTGGTTTATAGATGAGTATAATCATATTCATTGGTATAGTCCAAATCAAAGAATGATACTTTATCCAAATGAAATGAAGGTATCAAAGAGTTTAAAAAAATCTATAAAAAACAGAGGCTTTGTTGTAAAAACAAATGAAAATTTTGAAGAGGTTATGAGAAACTGTGCCCAAGTTAAAAGAAAACATGAAAATGATACTTGGATAAATGATGACTTTATACAAGCCTATACAAATCTATATAAACTAGGTTATGCTTATTCTATTGAAACATATTTAGATGATGAACTCGTTGGTGGTTTATATGGTGTTTTAATAGATGATGTTTTTTGTGGAGAGAGTATGTTCGCTAAAGTTAGTGATGCTTCAAAAGTAGCATTTTATCACCTTTGTAAACAAGCTCAAGAAAATGACATAAGACTAATTGATTGTCAAGTACATAATGACCATCTAGCAAGTCTTGGTGCATATGAAATACCAAGAGAAGAGTACTTTAAGCTTTTAAAAGCTTAAAGTATTATACATCTTTAAAACTCTCTCTTATTTTATAAATCTCATCTAAATTATCAAAGAAAATATCTACTAATTTAGGATCAAAGTGTTCGCCCTTTTCTTCTCTAAAAAGATTAAATATTCGCTCATCATCCCAAGCTTTTTTATAAACTCTGTCACTTCCTAGGGCATCAAATACATCCGCAATTGCTGTGATTCTTCCATAAATATGAATATTTTCACCTTTTAATCCTCTTGGATAGCCTTTTCCATTATATTTTTCATGGTGATAATAAGCCACAATTGAAGCTGCTTTTAAAATAGGTTTTGAGGAGTACTTTAACATATCATACCCCAAAGTAGCATGGGTTTTCATAATCTCAAACTCATCAGCAGTTAATTTCCCTGGTTTATTTAAAATATTATCAGGAATACCAACTTTTCCTATATCATGCATTGGGGAAGCTAGTTTTAAAAGTTCTGCTTCTTGATTACTTAATCCATATTTTAAAGCAAGAAGTTTAGAGTATTCTGCAACTCTTTTTACATGGTTTCCTGTCTCTTTACTTCTAGTCTCTGCTATCTCACCCATTGTATATATAACTTCTTTTTGAGTATTAGTAATCTCATCATTTAAAGACTCAATTTGATTAATACCATTTTTAATAGAAGTTGACATATCTTTTATTGCATGTGAAATTTCTCCTAATTCATCTGGTCTGTTAATAATCTTAGTATTTGTATAACTTCCTTCTTGAACAGACTTTATATTATTTATAATAATATTTGTATCTTCTTTTAAAACTTTACCAAATACAATAGCTAAGATAACAGCCGATACTAACATCAAAGAACCTATATAAAATACTTCCAAAGTCACATGGTTGTCGACTACACCATCTAAATTAAATCTTCTTACAACTAATAAAAGAGTCAAAATAGGAGCAATTGTAAAGATTAAAAATGTCTCAATAATTCTTCTTGATAATTTTTCATTGAAGATTGTATACTCTACATCTTTACATATATTTTTATATCTTTTTTCAAAAATTATATACTCCAACTGAGCTAAAATAGCAGCACCTAAAGTAATATAACTAGATAAAATCTTCAAATGACTTGACATTGGAAAATCAGGATAAAGTATATTGTGCAAAGTAAAGGCTGTTATTCCTGCAAAAATCCATGAAATAACACTTAAATAATAAGCTTGTCTTGGTAAAGAAATATTTTTTCTTACATCTTTAAACTTGTAATATAAAAATTCTCTATAAACAATATGTAAAAGAAAGATAATAAATAAATTTCTAAATAGTTTTTCTGGTTGTAAACCATCAATAAAAGGACAAACACTTGTACAAAATGTTTGTAAAAAAACTAAAGAAGACAAAGAAAACAAGTATAAGATTATCCTTGTTTTCTTATCTAATAAGTCTTGAACTGTAAGCTTTGAAAGTGACAAAAAAGTACCTTTGTAAAGAAATATTTACAAATTATAATAAAACTTTGTTTATATTTAGTGTACTGTGTTTTATTGTTTAATCCCTTTTGTCCTTTTACAGTTCAATAATATTCTCAAACATCTCTTTTATCTCTATTTCATGACTTATTAAAAAGATTTGTCTATACTGTTCTTTTATAGTATGAAATGCTTCAAGTATTTCTATTCTTCTATTTTCATCTTGACTTCCAAATACCTCATCAAAGGCTAAAAATCCAATAGAAGTGTTTCCACTTAGTTCCGTTAGAGTTTTTGAAATAGCTATTCTTAAAACCAAGTTTGCTAAATCAACTTCCCCACCACTAAATCTCTCAATAGGATACTTTTTACCTTCATCATAAATATAAAAATCAAAATCATTTGACACTTCTATATGCTGATACTTTCCTTTTGTGATTTGAGAATACATTGTTGAAGCAATATCAGAGATTCTAGGTGCTACTTTTGCATTTAGTTTTGTTTTAAAACCTGCTAGACTTATTTTGATTTTGTCATAATCTCTTAAATCATCTTGTTTCGTTCCTAATTTTTCCAACTGTTTTTCATTATTATTTAGGGTTTGGTTTATTGTTTTTATTTGCCCTTGGATAGTTGCTACTTGAACTTTTATATCATTTAATTCATTTGAGATTTCATCTTTTGATTTTAGTATCTGCTCATACTCTTTTTTCTTCTCTTCATGCTCTTTTACATCATAAGCTACACTTTTGTATTCTAACTCTTTTTCATTGTATTCAAGTTCATATTTTTCTATGTTCTCATTTGTTTTATCCAAGTCTACTTTTACACTATCAACTCTTTTAAGCATAGCTTCTAAACTTAATACATACTCATACTTTTGTTTTAGCTGTTTTTGTTTTTCAAGTAAAGAGTTATGTTCTTCTTCTACATAGTTTATATTTTCTAGTTTTTCTAGTTGAGCTTTGTTTTTTAATCCCTGCTCTTTTACTTTCTCAAAATGCTCTTTTTCACTTAATAAATCTCTTTTTTGATTTTCCATAAGATTTATCTTTTTTGAAAGTTCTAAATTTTCCTCACTTAAACTTTTGTATGTTTCATCAAGCTCTTTTGACTCAACCTCTAATAACTCTTTTTTCTCTTTTAAAGAATCAATTTTTTCTTTTTCAGTTTTATTTACTATTTGCTCCAATGAATTTAAAACTAAATCATACTCCTCAAGTAAAGGTCTAGTACAAGTAGGACAAGCTGAGTCTTTTCCTAAAAGCTGAATATTTTCAATCTTTTTATTTATATCTTCTATTAGCTTTTGCTCACCTGCTATTTGTGAGCTTAACTTATTTGTTTCTAGTTGATTTTTCTTTATGTTTTGAGATAACTGTTCTAAAGTTGTTTCCATACTTTTTTGTTTCTCAACGGCTTGCTCATATGAAGATGTTTCATGCTCTAACCTTGAGATAGTATCTCTTGATTTTTTATAGTGCTCTCTTAAATTCTCTTGTTCTTGTAGTAAAGACTGTTTTTTAATGTTTGCAGATTTTAACTCTTCTTGTATTTTAATAGCCTCATGAAGTTGTGTATACTCTTGTTTTACAGACTCTAAACCTTTTAGTTCTTTTTGTTTTAAAGCCAAGTTTTCTAACTCTTGCTTTAGTTTATCGCTGTTTTGAATATGTGAGTTTATAGTTGATTTCAAAAGCTCACATTTAGAGAATAAATCTTGTTTTTTATCTTTTGTTTCTTGCAGTACTTCTAAAGCTTTTTTAATATCAAGGCTTTTTAAAGTTGTCTCATCAAGATTTTTTATTTTTATATCTTCCTTTTGTTTTAACTCTTTTTCTAAAAGCTCATACTCTTCTTTTTGCTTTTTCTTTTGCTCAATCTCATCTTGTGGCATCAAAACCTCAGCAAAAGCACTTATTTCTCTTTTTAACTCTCGGCTTTTCTCGATTAGTTCTTTTTCTACAAAATCTATCTTTTCTAAACCAAGAAGTTTTCTAATCATCTTTTTTCTATCTTCGTTTTTTAAACTACTTAAACTAGTAAGCTCTTTTTGCGAAGCAAATAGTGTATGTAAAAAAGCATCTTTACTCATCTTGATTAGATTTACTATAGAGGTAGTTACTTCTTTTGCTCCAGAAGTTATAAGCTCATCAGCTTTAAAAAACTTAGCATTAGCACTTAAGGTCTTTCCTCTAAACTCTCTTCTTACACTATAATCAACACTTTCATACTCAAACTCTAACTCAACTACAACTGGGTCTTTTGAAGTTGCGTTTGCATTTCTTACTACTTCTTTATAACCTTTTGTTTTAAGCTCTCCATATAAAGCAAAGAAGATAGCTTCAAAGATAGTAGATTTTCCACTACCATTTTTTCCTATTATTCCAACTAAACCTTGGTTAAACTCTAAAGTAAACTGCTCATATCTTTTAAAATTTTCTAGTTTTAGTTTAGTTAATATCATCACTTACCTCTTCTTCATACTTAGCAAATAACTCTTTTACTTTTAGTTTAAGTCTATCACTCTCAATCTCATCTAAACTATCCTCTTTTATATGCTCTATAAAAAAGTCTTCAAGGCTTATGGCTTCTATCTCTTCTAAATCTTGTGTATTTGTATCTTTTTTGAACTCTCTTTTTATAGTTACACTCATAGCTTCACTAAATAGCTCTTTTATTTCTTTATTTGATATATCAATAGATTGCATTGGTGTCAAATCTTTTAGTATTACTTCTACAATGGCGTCTTTTATATCACTTGTATCAAGCTCTTCTATACTTTGTTCATAGTTTGTACAATCTATTTGTTTTGATAAAATTGGTCTTATATTTATCTCTTTATACTCTACTTCAAGTTTCTCTTCTAAAGTAACTACTACAAAACCTTTTGAGTTTCTTTTGTCATTTAGACTGGTTCTTTCAGTACTTCCACTATAATATACATTTTCATGTTTTCCAACATTTCCAAAACCATGCCAATGACCAAGGGCAACATAATCCATCTTTTCAAAGATGTACTCTTTTGAAGTTGGATATACCCACTCTCCGAACTCTTGCATAAGATACCAAGCTCCCACACTACAGTGTAACATCATGATATTTTTTCTATTTTCATCTATGTTTTGCTCACATAGTTCTATTTGGTTTTCGGCTATTGTCTCATCGTTCATATGTGGCAAGGTATGAAATACAATATCATCAAACTCTATTTTCTTATACTTTTGATTATATGAAACATAGATGTTTTTATAGTTTTCAAATATCTTTAAAATAGGACTACTTAGATTTGTTCTAGGTGTTGAGTGATTTCCTGCTATTAAAACAAAAGGTATATCTAAAGAGCTTATCTCTCTTATCTTCTCTAATGCAAAAGTAATAGCTCTATTGCTAGGGCTTGCTCTATGAAACAAATCTCCTGTATGGATTATATAATCAGGTTTTATTTCTTTTATCTGCTCTACTACTTGTGTAAATGCATCATAAAAATCTGCTTCTCTTTGGTTTACATTGTTTTCATCTAATATATCTAAATCATTGTAACCTAAGTGAGTATCTGAGAAATGAACTATCTTCAAAGTTTCGCCTTTTTTTGATTTGTAAAATTATATCTTAGATATATAAATACACAGTAAAAGCAAATAATAAAATATTTAACAAATAAAAAGCCTTTTTACTAAATATAGAGTAAAAAGAAAAAAACATAAATAATACAAGAAACCAAAGGCTTGTAATCTTATCAAAGGGTTTAAACTCATAAGATAAAAACATCAAAATATACTCATCTAAAACCCCACCAAAAGAAAAGATGTGAGCAAAAAGTTCTAAAGGATAAAATAAAGTAAAAGCCATAGTTATAAAAGGTGAAAGTATTTGCTCATAAGTAGTCAAAGGAAAAAAATAATGAACCAAAGGATTCATAGCTAAATAAATCCAAAAGTTAAAAAGAAGCAGATGTAAAAGTTTGTTTTTTATGTCTTTGAAATACTGTATATATAAAAAGATATAAAAAACTCCAAAAATAGAAAACCATAAAGAAAGTGAAAATATATACTTAGGAAATAGTGAGAGAACAAAGGCTAAAACTACAAATAAAGTAGTAAAAGAAAAAAGCTTGATATTACATCGTAGAAGATAAATACCTAAAGACATCATCACAAAAGCTCTTGTCAAAGAAGCCACAAAACCTGTAAAGATGAGGTAAAAAAATAGTAAAACTAAAGTGATAAGCAGTATATCAAACTTTTTATTTCTATAAGGGAAATATCTTAGATGAAAAAAAGCATAAGGATAGTAAATAATACCATAGATTATGAAGCTTAAAACTGCAAGGTGGAAACCACTTAGGGCGATGAGATGACTAATGCCATAGTTGGTACAAACCTCTCTTAACTCTTTTGAAATTGGCTTTGCAAAAAACAAAGCAGAAAATAGCTCAGCTATCATTTCGTTATGATGTTGTGAAGCACTATACTTTATAAGCTTTGAGGAAAAGTTCTCTTGTTTTTCTAGATTATCAAAATAAATACTCTTTACATAAAAGCCTTTTAGAAAATCAAAAAAAGTAATATTTGTAGTAATAAAGGCTAAATTTAAAATATCATATTTTGAAACTTGTGTAGTTTTGTCAAAATTTGTAAAAATTGTAAAATTTACATTTTTCAATTTTAGTACATTGTAATTTTCTTTTTCATAGATATTTTGAACTTCAACTTTTGCTTCATAAATCTCTTCATCAATTAACTCTTGGTATTTTGAATACTCTATTGAAAGATTTATCAAAAAAACCAATAGTACAAAAGTTGTCAATACTATGTAATTATAGTGTTTATTTAAAGTATTTATAACCATAAATATTATTATACAAAAACAAACTTATATGTTATAATCTTAATCCTAGCTTTAACAAAACACAAAAAAGGAGCCCATATGAGTGAAAAACTAGTTTTAGGTCCTTTATTATCCCTAGAAAATGATAATAAATATGTTGTGTGTTTTTTAAGTAAAACAAACCAAGAATACTCTGTTTTTTTTGATGAAAAACAAGTAGAAGCCAAAAGACTTGGAAATCTAAAGTTTGGCTATTTGTACAGAGCAGAAATCACTATACCATTAAGTGAAGAAGCAAAAAATATCACTTACATCATAAAAACAAAAAAAGGTTTACTAAGTGATAACCATGAAAGAAAATGTTGGTCTTTTTATATACCCTCTTCGAAGAAAAAAGCAAGACTTGGATATGAGTCTTATGAAAACTTTCTAAATACAAATCTTTTAGAAGAGAAAGATATACCGTACTCAATGCTTATTTTAAATGAGTTTAACCTAATAGATGATGAGGTTTTATCTCAAATAAAAGAGATAAAAAACTGGTCAAAAGATAATCTTGATGACTTTTTTGAAAAACTATATATTGAAAAACTTGGTGATGAAAAAATGTCTTTAGCATTAGCAAGTATTCCTACTATGATAATGTGGCATGAAATACATAACGATGAGCTAAACGATAAAATACTTCATGAGTCAACTAAAAAATATTATGAAATATTTCAGCTTCGAACACTCAAAAACAATACCCTACTTACAAAAGATAGAAGTCACTTCTCTTTTGCCTTAGAGTTTGGAGGGAATGAAATACTAGCAATTGATAATAAAAATGAAAAAAACTCACAACTATTAAATAGTTACTTACAAAGTAAAAAAGATCATTCAAATTTAATGATTATTTATAATAACTAAAAAAAGGAAGAGAAATCTTCCTTTTTTATATACTACTAAACTTTCAAATGATAATATAATAAATAATTAATTCCAAGGATTATATTTTGCAAATAAATTTTGATAATAATAAAAATATTTCATATGACTCTACAGGTAGAGAAGTAGTCGAAGAGAAAAACCCTACAAACTCTGTCTTTGCAAATGATTTAGATGAAGCACAAAAATCAAGTGAACAAAAAAACAGTAATGAAGATGACAATCAACTATCAAAAAAAGAGAAACAAGAAATTACAGACAATCTTGTAAAAGATGTTATGTCTTTATTTAAAACAGGTCTTACTGTTGAAGAGTTAGAAATGATTCAAAAACTTCTTGATGCAATAAAAAAGAAAGTTTCAGAGTCTAAACCTCCACTTAGTTCTGATGAAATAAAAGAGATTGATTCTATGATCACAAGATTAGAACTTATGATAAAAGAGCTTCAAAAAAGAGCAAAAGGTGAAGCTGTAATAGACATGGAAGACTCTCATGTAAATAATATTTCAAAAGAGAACAAATCAGACACAAGAAAAAGTGTATCTTTAGATATATTAGGTTTCCAAAAAAGAATAGAAAAAGCCCAAAGTAACATCGATGAACTTAGTAAAACTATAAATGAAACACAAGTTAATGAGCTTAGAAAAAATCATGAAGAGCTTGAACTTTTACAAGCTTTGAAGCAGTAGAGTAAAAATAAACACTAATTTTTATGTCATATATTATAAAAAGACAGGAAAACTTCCTATCTTTTTTTCCAGATACTCATCTGAGATACTGTGTGT
This sequence comes from Arcobacter pernae, assembly GCF_049472135.1. NCBI lineage: Bacteria > Pseudomonadati > Campylobacterota > Epsilonproteobacteria > Campylobacterales > Arcobacteraceae > Arcobacter > Arcobacter pernae. The sequence goes on along the minus strand of NZ_JBMOVV010000001.1, from coordinate 299,715 downwards.
TGGTATTTTCTATTTGTTTCTTTTATCACAAAAGGAACATCTATAGTATCAAGTAGTTCGAACCTATCTTCTAAGTTTTCTTTTAGTGTATCAAGAGTTTTTACTTCTTTGTTGTCTTTGATATATCCACCTAGCCAGTTTTTCTTTGGTGTGTACTCTTCTAGCCATGTATATGGTGAAAGTAGTACTAAAAGTCCATTGTCATTTACTCTATTTGGTACATCATCTAAGAACTTTTGAGGATAGTATAATCTATCTATTAAGTTTGAACAGAAGATTAAATCATACCCTGTATATAAGTCTTTTAGATTACAAGCATCACCTTGCATAAATGTAACTCTTTCTTTTGTATCTTCTAAATCAAACTCTTTTAAAGATACGCTTTTTTCATCAAAAAGCTCACCCTCTGTTTTTACTTTAAATACAAGTGAATCATACTTTTTAAGCTTTACACCTACATTGATAAAGTTTGCACTAAAGTCAATACCTAAAACTTCATCAAAAGTTTTTGCTAATTCAAAAGTACTTCTACCTACACTACAACCTAAGTCCATAGCTCTTTTTGTATCTACACCATCTAAATAAGGCTTGATTAAGTCCACAGAGTTTTTAGGGAAGTTTTTAACTCCAAAGTTCTCACCACCATAGTGGAACTCACAATACTGAGAGATTAAATCATCTGTTTCATATACATTATCATTTAGTTTTGTTCTGTATTCATTGTCAGATTGTACATATCTAAATCCTGCATGTTGGAAGAAGTGCTTTCTAAAAGCATATCTTGCACTCTTTAAAGTTTCATTTCCTAAAGAGATAAAAGACCCACCTTTCATAAGTGCATGTCTATCATCAAAAGTAGGAGTAGTAAAGTCATCATAAATAGGATGTGTTTGGAAATCATCAAATGGATATGTAGGAGTTATGCTCCACTGCCAAACATTTCCTCTCACGTCATAAAACTCATCAAACTTATACTTATCTACAGGAGATTGATTAAACTGTTTAAGTCCGATATTTGCTTCTTTTTGTCCTGCATTTGTGTAGTCATAAAGTCTGTAGTATTCATCTTCACTTGGAAGTCTTACTTCATATCCAAGTTTAATACTTAGGTATTTACAGAAGGCTTCTGCTTCATAAACATTTACATCAACTGGATAGTTTAAAGGTAAAGGTATAACCCTATTTATTTCTCTAAGATAGTATCTACCCTCTTTTTTTACCCAAAAAGTAGGATGTTTAGCTTGAGAGAAGTCTAACCACTCTTTTCCTTCTTCACTAAATAGTTCAGGTTTATTATATCCACCCTCTTTTACAAACTCTAAAAACTCCCCATTTGATACTAAGTATTTTGAAGCTTTGAAGTCTTTGATGTTTGCTTTATGATATGAAAACTCATTGTCCCAACCATAATAAACAGGGTTTTGTCTATCTTTTTCAAGAACTACTTCCCCACCTTTTACTTCAACTAACTCATTTGTTGGATAGTCATGGCTTTCTTCATTTTTGTACTCAAAAAGTTCATCATCACTCATATGTTTGATTTTGAGTTCTCTTAAAAGTACAGATGAAGTTTCAATATGAATATTTTCATGTTCAATCCCCATCATAATAATCCACATAGGAGATTCCCAGTTGATAGGCATAGTAAACTCGATAGTATCTATTAAGTCTAAAACGATTTGTTTTACTTTATCTCTGTAAGCTTTTGTTTCTTCGAAAGTTGGCCATGTGTAGTGTTTTGATTCCAAGTCATCCCATGACATCTCATCAACACCAATAGCAAAGATAGATTCATACTCTTTGTTTACTCTATTAGGTAAGATATTTGCAAGAACTAGTTTGTTTACAAAAAATGTAGCAGTGTGTCCATAATAGAAAATCAGTGGATGTCTAAGTCTATTTGGTTGTTCATAAATACTTTTATCATCTTTTAGTAAGTCAAACAACTTCTCATCTAATTCATATGTTTGAAGAAAATAGTTTTTAATCTCTTCTCTTTTTTCTTCCACAGAACCCTGGGTTAAATCAATAGTATTCCTTATATAATCCATTCTTTTCCTTTGTTTTAATTATGTGTTATCTAAAAAATCAATTTTTGCTATTTTATTGGTTTTAATAAACTCTTTGTATAGATTTTGTATCTGTTTGGACTCATTTTCATCAACTAATAAATAGTGTTCTTTTAATCTTTGAAGATTTAAACTATTGTCTAAACCTAAAAGTTGTTTTGAAATAATATTTTCAATTAAAAGCATCCCTAATCTTTTTATTGATTTAGTCCTATCTAAAATATTTATAGCATCATCTGTAATAAATACAATCTCCTCTAAAGCTTTTTCATCAATTTGGCTGTAAATCATTTTATATAATACATTTAAAGCTTGATTATGAAGAACAACAGGCATTTCATCCCTATCTCCAACTGACTCTTTAAGCAGTACTCCAAGTTTTCCAAGTTCAATAGACTTATCTATATTATCAAATTTTTGTTTATCATTTGTTAGATACATAAACCTATATGCAATAGCCATATTTACAAATGTTGCTCCATATTCAAAAGCTCCTAATGCAGGTATTGATAAACATTTTTTATAGTTACTAATAGCACCTTCATAATCTTCATTCCACTCATCATAATTTGCTTTGATATTATAATAATGCCATAACCATAAAGGCTCATTATCGTCATTATGTGAGAAAATCAGCTCATGTAATGATGACAATGAGTCTAAACCTTCTTGTTTAATATCATTTTTTCTTTGACTTACAACTATCCAAGCTTTTCTTTGGAAATATCGCACTTCAATGTCACTTGGCTTTTTATTTTTTCCTACATTTAAGCTTTTAGGTAGTGAGTTATATGCTTTTTCAAATTGCCCTGTTCTTTCATATAATGAACAAATCGAAACAGAGTATTTATTTGGATTTATTTCATATAAATATTTTGCTAAAAGTAAGGCTTGTTCAAAATGACCATTTCTTTCAAATAAGAAAATAAGCTTATCTAAAGAATCAATTGAAAGTTTTCTATAATAAGAATTGCTTGACATTTCAAAAGAGTTTATATCCAAAGGATTAAACATCTGCCCTGCAATTTGAAACCAAAACTCATCGATTAACTCATACTGTTGTTTTTTATAAATAGATAAAATAAACTTCTCTAAAATAGCAATAGTTCTTTTCTCATCTAAAACCACATCTCTTACATAATAATATAAAATAAGTAGAGAAATTGGATTATCAAAATACTCAACACACTCTTCTATATGGTTTCTTAGATAATAAGAAAGTCTTCTTTGCTCATCATCAAGCTCTTTTATATTGGCATGATTTGTAAAATAAATCTGCATAGATTTTTCTTGGGCTAAAAATCTAAAATCATCAAAACTTCTATTTACAAAGTTCTGAAAACCAGAAATAAGTTGAGAAGTAGAACTCTTTTCATTTTCAAAAAAGTTTCTACCACAATACTCAAAAAGTTCTAAAGATACAAAAACTTTGCTATCTTTTCTTTTTATAATATTAGTTGAGCTTAACTGCATAAGTGAGTAAAGTTTTTGCTCTTTAGATGATAATAAAAACTCAATATCACAATTGTTATTTAGTCTTTTATCTTTAATAATCTCTAAATTTAAAATACCTAAACTTTTAACTCTTTTTTCAATTGATTTAATCTGGTCATTTCTAACATAAAGGTTTAAATTTGAAAATCTTTTAGCAAGTGTTTTTAATAAAATCCTAAAAACCCAATGATTTTTATCTACTAAATCTAAGTTATAGATATGAATAGGCATTTTCTTATCAAACTGAGAAAATGCTAATCTTACTCTTTTTAGTTTTTTAATATCTTTATTAAACCAAGAGGCTAAAATACTTTTAAATTCACTTCCCTCACCATCTAGAATAGATGGCATCATCATTAATCCAAGAAAGAAAATCACAACAAAAACAAAAGATATAGTATCTGCTATTTCCCAATCAAAAGGAAGTTCAAATATTACCTTTTTTAAAAGGTCTTCATAAATTGAAGCAGAGATTAAAGCAAACATAATAACAATAACAGAAACGATAGAAATAAGAGTATTAGAAACTCTTTTTTTTAAAAAGTAAATAAAAGAGTTTCCAGTAAGATTGTTTAAATCCTCTTCAAACTTCTCTAAAGTATCACCCTCACAGAAAGTTACATGAAGTTCATTACTATGTTCAATGATTATTTTATCTTCAATACTTTGTCTTTTTGTATCACAAAGCTTTGAAGTATAAATACTACAACAGTTTTGAGCCATCTATTTTTTCATTCCTTGTTTTGCAAATTTTTGCTGAATAGGATCACTAAAACTGTAAGTTCCTTCTTTTAAGTCAAAAGGTAAATCCTCTAAACATTTTTTATACTCTTGAACAAACTCATCATCATAGTGTTCAAATGCATTAGTTAATATATCAATATATTTTGCAGGAATAAAGCAATTCTCATCTCCTGCTTTTGCAATTTTTTCTTCATTTGTAGTCATAAAAGCAATTGCATCTTCATCAATATCCACGCCACTAATATCAGATGCTTTAATAATTACTTGAGAATAGTTTTTTTCTCTTAACTTTAAGATCTCAAACTCTTCATCTGTGATTTTTACAACTACTCCATTTGTTGATGCAGTTTCATCTTTTTGAAGATTTAAAAAAACACCATTTACATCTACACCATCAAACTCTATATGCTCAATACTATTCCAAACTTTTTTAAAACCCTTAATAGTTACAGGAATCAAATCATCATAGCTAAGCTCTCTTTTAAAAGATTTTTGAGCACTGTTTAAATTAATAAGTGAACCAAAACCAAAAAGATACATTAAACTAAACTCTCTTTTGAAACTACTATCCCATCATGGTCAGCATAAATATAATCACCTTCATTTATAGTAACACCATCAATTGTAACAGCTACATTCATTTGTGCATCTTGAGCTGGAATATATTTTCTTGGACAAGTTCCTTTTGCAAAAAGTCCTGTTTGGAAATCTTTAGTTGTAACAGTATCTCTTACATAACCGTTTACAATAATTCCTTCAAATTTATTGTCATTTGCAAATCTCATCAAGTTGTCTCCAACCACTGCAAAGTACTTCTCTTCAACATCTACAACAACAACTTTTCCTAAACCATCATTTTCTTTTAAAAACTGTGCTAAATCTTTATTATTTTTATCTAATTTAAAAGTAATTGCTGTACCTCTGAATTTTTTACTTCCCCCATATGATTTAAAGTTTGGTCCTAAAACCTCTGTTTTCTCACTATGCTCATCACATAAATCTGCTGTAAAAAATCCCATATTTCATCCTTATTTCTAAAATCAATTAATTAAGGCTTATATTATCTCATTTTACTATTAATTTATTCTTATTTATCACTTTTTTTACACTTTTAACTTATAATATAATTTTTTAAAAGGCTGTATCATGAATAAAATCTATAAAATAATCATCTTAGGATTATCTGTTTTAATATTTACTGGTTGTTCTACAAAAATTACTGTCAAGTCTTTACATCCATCGAAAATAGAAGATGAAAAGATTCATACTGTATTTGTTGATAGATTTTATAATGATAGAGTAAATCAAACTGCACTTATAGAATCTGAACTATCTTCTGCTTTTTTTAAGAGTAAAAAACTCTTTAAACTTAAAACAAATAGTTTTAATACAGATGCAATAATCGCAGGAGAAGTTTTAGAATCATCTTTGAACTATGAGATTTATTACAAAGAAGATTTTAATAAAAAAAGATGTTTAACTTATGAAGTTGATAAACAAACAAAAAAAAGAACTTGCATAAAGTATATAAAAAGAGTTACACCTTGTGAAAAAAGAGAGTATAAAGTTCAAACTAAAATCGATGTATTAAAAACAGACTCAAATGAACTGCTTTTTTCAAAAGTTTATTCAAAAACAAAACATGAAGATGAGTGTTTTGAAAATACAACTTATATAAGTTCAGGTTTCCATAGAAATAAAAAAACTATTAACACTAATCTTGCAAGACAAATTGCAAATGAGTTTTTATATGATATTTCTCCACACTATGAGTACCATACTATTGAAATAGTTGATGAGATCAAATCAATTGAGCTTTCAAAAGAGCAAGAAGAAGAGTTTGAAAAGAGTGTTGAGCTAATTGATGATGGGTATATTACACAAGCAAGAAAAAAACTCCAATCTTTAAATGAGACTCTTGATTTTAAAAGTTGGGAAATCTTATATAACTTAGCTTTAATAGAAGAGAAATTTGAAAACCTGAAAAATGCTCAAACTTTATATGAAGAAGCAGAACAAAATGCTGTTGAGAATGAAGATTTACAACTTATTCAAACAGCATTAAATAGAGTAAATAGAAATTTAAGTGAAAAAATTAAAGCAATTTCACAATTACCATAGATTTTTTCTTGCTTTATTTTTTGTTAACCCTACTTTGTTATGATTCGCACAAAGTAAAAAAAAGGTAAAAAATGCAAAATAAAAAAGTTGTACTTATTTTAGTTGTTGCACTACTAGCAATATTTTTTGTTTCTGGCTATGTTTATAAAAACATGCAAGAAAAAGAAGAACTTCAAAAAGTTCAAAACAATAACACATCTTTAGTTAGACCGTATTCATACATAGATGGTAAAAAAGATGCAAAAGTTGAGTTGGTTGAATTCTTTGACCCAGCTTGTGGTACTTGTGCGTTATTTCACCCTTATGTAAAAGAAATAATGAAACAAAATAAAGATGATATTAAGATTGTTTACAGATACGCACCTTTCCATAAAGGTTCTGATAAAGTTGTAAAACTACTTGAAGCAGCAAGAGAACAAGGAAAGTTTAAAGAGTTACTAGAACTACTATTTGTAACACAACAATACTGGGTTAAACATCATGTTGTTCAATACGACATAGTTGAGAAAATAGCAGAAAAATCAAACTTACTTGATATGAATAAAGCAAATGAGTTTATGAAAAATCCTAAACTTGATGAAATAATAAATCAAGACTTAGCAGATGCAAAAGCTTTAGGAGCGAATAAAACTCCATCATTTTTTGTAAATTCTAAACCATTAAAAGAGTTTGGATTAGAGCAACTAATTGAGCTAATTAACTCAGAACTATAATAATTTTATAAACAAAGGGCAAAGCAATTGCTCTTTGTTATATTAATACATAAAAAAATAAGTTTTATTAACTTGATTATAATCAAGTTTAGTATAAACTATCTCATGTTTGAATTTCTAAAAAACCTTAATTATAAAACTATATATCTTACTAGATTTTTTTCAGTCGTTTTTTTGATAGTAATATCAATAATAAACATATCACTAATAACTACAAAAAGTTACGACTACAACACCTTTATACAAGACAATTATAAACAATCAATTTTAATAGAAAAAACTATAAATCATTTCTATAAAAATGAAGAAAAAGAGTTATTGCAAAACTTAAAAGAAATTTCATTAAATAATACAAAACTAATAAGTAGTCCACTTTTTCAAAAAGTAGAAAATAATTATGTAGAAGAATTAAATAATTTTATAAACCTAAGTAAAGAAACGAATAAGGAAGAGTTTATAAAACTTTTAGATTCAAAACAAAAACTTCTTTACTTAATAAATGAAAATATCTCAATCATAGATAAAGAGAGTGCCGAGTTTATATCTTTTATCAAAACTTTAACTATTATTGTGCTTTTAGTAATCATCTCTTATTTAGTAATTGAGTCAAGGCTTATAATAACACCTCTTTTTGAAAGAGTAAAAACTGCACAATTAAGACAAATAAGATTTAAAAGAAAACTAAGTAAATCATTTAGAATAAAAACAAGAAGAATAAAAGAGTCTTTAGAGATTATAAATCATTATGTATATACAAGTCAAACTGATGCAAATGGTGTAATCACTTATGTATCTGATGCATTTTGTGAACTATCAGGATATAAAAAAGAAGAGCTTTTAGGAAAAACACACAATATAATAAAGCACCCCGATACAAAAGAAGAAGTATTTAAAGAGCTATGGAAAACAATAAAAAATGGCAATATTTATGTGGGAGAGCTTAAGAATCTAACTAAAAACAAAAAAGAGTTTTGGGTGAAGTCTTATATTAGGCCACAATTTGACCAAAAAGGAAATATTTGTGGATATATCGCGTATAGAAAAGATATAAGCCATGAAAAAGTATTAGAAAAAGTTAATAGTGAGTTAGAAGAAAAAATTGCTGAAAAAACAAAGATTTTACAAGAGCAAAATGAACTTTTAACTAAATTATCTATTACAGACCCTTTAACAAAACTTTATAATAGAAATAAACTAAAAGAAGAAATGAATATCTTTATTCAAAGAGCAAAAAGATATGATGAGATATTTAGTATTATTATTTTAGATATTGACCACTTTAAAAAAGTAAATGATGAGCATGGACATCTAAAAGGAGATAAAGTATTAATTGCTATTTCAAATATCCTAAAAGATAATCTAAGAAATGTTGACTTGGTTGCTAGATGGGGTGGTGAAGAGTTTATTATTTTAGTTGATAAACAAAAACTTGAAGAAGCAATATTTATAGCTCAAAAACTAAGAAAAGTTATAGAAAAACAGTTAGTTGAAGACTTGAGAGTTACTGCAAGTTTAGGTGTCTCACAATTTAATAAAGATGACACTAGTGAAACACTTTTTAAAAGAGCTGATGAAGCTTTATATGAAGCAAAACAAACAGGTAGAAACCGTGTTTGTTTTAAAAATTAATTATTATTTATCTTAAATTGTAATATCAATGTTGCAAGCATTGATATTATAATAGCTACAATAACAGGGAAAGATATTACCACAGCATCTACAAAATAAACAAATACTGCAATTACTGCTGGTGTTAAATATATATAAGACATAACACTTTTTGGTCCTAAAATTATTGTTGCTTTTTGATATAAATAAAGTGTAATTAATGTTGTTGCTACTACTAAATATGACATATATAAAAACATTTCATCTTTTATTAAATACCAGTTTAAAGGTTCAGCCATAAAAAGTAAAATCACAGCCATCCATAAAGCACCTCCAACTAAAGTACAAAAAACCAATAAAATTGGATCATCATCTTTATATAAAACTTTCATTGATATTGAATATAAAGCCATAAATAAAATACCAACTAGATAAATCAAATCTCCATTATTTAAACTAAATGATAAAAAAAGTGATAGATTTGCTTTAAAAACAACTCCTAAAGTTCCAATAATACCAATAAGATAAACAAACCACTGCGTAAAAGTAATCTTATCTTTGAATATGAAAATACATAAAATTGCAGTAACTAAAGGAACTAAAGTATATAAAGCACCCGTATTAAGTGCTGTTGTTGTTTCCAAAGCTAGAAACATCAAAACAAAATAACCTGCGTAAAAGAAGCTTATAGTTAAAGCCCTAGGCATTGTTTCAACAATTTTAGTTCTATATTTTCTTCTTATTAAAATTAAAGGAGATAAAATAACAGCTGCAGCTAAAAATCTTAAAAGAATTAATGAAAAAGGGCTTATTAGTCCAGCTAATTTTTGTGTTGCTATAAATGAGCCTGCAACTAATATTGTTGCAATTATTACTAAAATATGTGCTCTTAAATGTAAACTATTCAAAATATAACCTCTTTATTATTTTCAGAATAATAGTGAAAAAAACTACAAATAAGATTAATTTAAAAATAATTTTTACAACTTTACTGAAACTAATAAGAAATAAAAATGAAACTTATTAAATATATTCATTCAATAATTATTAAAAAGCACTTCCTAATGGAAATATAACAACTTTTTGGATAAAATATTTGCCTTTTTAAAGAGACAAAACTATAAAAAATTTAGGTACGAAAATATGAAAGTAGTAACTGGCGTAGTTGGAAATGACATCCACGTAGTAGCAAACAGACTAATTGACCTTTCACTTCAAGCAAGAGGCTTTGAAGTATTTAACCTTGGTGTTAATACTTACTTAGAAGAGTTTATTGATGCAGTAATTGAAACAAATGCAGATATATTATTAATCTCATCATTAAATGGTGAAGCTGAAGGTTGGTGTAGAGAAGTAAAAATTCTAAAATCAAAATATGGAAATCTATTAGATGATGTAGTATTTATGATTGGTGGTAACTTAGTAGTTGGAACAGGAAGTGCAGATGATATTGTTCCAAGATTCAAAAACTATGGTTTTGATTTAGTATTCCACCAAGTAGACTTAAATACTGGTTTAGATGAATTAGAAAAATTCATGGAAGGTAGAAAAAAGTAATGAGTTTATTGCAAGAAGAAAGAAACATTATATTAAGTAATGAGCATGTAGATAACTTTGATTTTGCAGAAGTTGAAGAGTTTGTAAAAAATGCTTCAAAAGATCTTTTTATCTCACATAATTTTAAAACAAAAAATAAAATGCTTGTTCAACCAAGAGGTGGTTTCCCTACTTATGACAAGATGTTTGCATTGTATGAATTCTTTGATAAAGCAAATGTAGATGTTCTTCCATGTACAATTGACTCAAATACGAGATTAAATGATTATGCAACAGCAAAAAAGATGCTAAGACTTTCTGAAGAGAATGAAGTTGATATGTTAAATGGTTATCCATTAGTAACACATGGATATAGAACATCAAGAAAAATGATGACACATTTTAATAAACCTATTTCTTTAAGACATGGAACTCCTGATGCAAGACTTCTTATTGAGACAGCAATTGCATCTGGTATTTTTGAAATTGAGGGAGGTCCTATTACTTATCTTCTTCCTTATTCTAAAAACTTCCCATTAGATAAAGCATTTTTATACTGGAAATATGTAGAGAGAGTTTGTGCTAAGTATTCTGTTTTAAATGAACCTATCAATAGAGAATCATTTGGACCATTAACAGCAACACTTGTACCTCCATGTATTACAATTGTAATTCAATTATTAGAGATGCTATTATCACTTGAAGAAGGAGTAAAATCTTTCTCAGTTTCATTCTCTCAAACTGGTTCTATGAATCAAGATATAGTTATGGGTGCAGTTATTAAGAAACTTGCTAAATACTATGCAAATGAGATTGGATGCGCTGATGCAGATATTCATTTAGTTTATCACCAGTGGATGGGAGCTTTCCCAATGGATCAAAACTATGCTTCAGAACTTATTTCTATGAGTACTGTTGTTGCTGCTATGGTTGGAGCTAATAAGATTATTACAAAAACAAATCAAGAAGCTTCAGGTATTCCAACAAAAGAAGCAAATGCTGAAACAGTTGCAAATACACAATACTTACTTAGAATCCTAAATGGTTTACCAAAGGTTGTTGACCAAGAAGAGGAAGAGAACTTAACAGCAGAAGTTATGGCTATTATGGAAGCTGTATTTAATGACCCTGCTGATACATTATGGAGAAAAGTATTTAACTCTATTAAAAACGGAACTATTGATGTTCCATTCTCTCCTCATATTATCAATAACAATGAAATGATTACAGTAAGAGATAAAAATAAAAATATTAGAATTATAAAAAGAGGAAAAGTTCCAATTCCAGATAAATGTTATGAGTATGAAAAAGCTCAATGTGACTTAAGTAAAGACACAACATCAATAGTAAATGATATTATCCATGATATAGGAATTATGCAATGAGTAAAATAAATGACAAACTATTAATCGATGTGGGAAGTACTTACTTTAAAGTAAGTACAGTTCACGGGGTAGAACAACACTTTAGAGATTTCAATAAAGATATTTTTGATGACTTAACATACAAATGTGGTGATACTATTCATAACTACAAAAAAGAAGATGTATATATTTGTTCTTCTGCAAATGGAGGTTTAAGTACATTAATTATCGGTGTTACTAACTCTTTTTCATTAAAATATGCTACAAATATTGCATTTAATTCAGGTATTAATATCATTGATACTGTTTTATATAAAGATATTGAAAATACATCTATTCCAAGTGAATTAATTGATGTTGTTATAGTTGTTGGTGGAATTGATTCTGTAAGTGGAATGTTTGATGAAAAACTATTTAAATTTTTAAATGATGTAAACTACTCAAATATTGTTTATGTTGGAAGTAGTAAAGATGCACCATATTTAAGTAAAAACATCGAAAACTTAGTTGTTTTACCAAATATTATTACTGATAAACTTCATGTTGAAGAAGAGAATTTAAAAGAGTATTTAACGAACCTTTATCAAGCAGATATTATGGGGAAAGAAGATATCAAACACCTATATGATATTACTTCAAACCAAATCTACTCAACACCTTATATTGTAAATAAAACTCTTCCACAAATTGGTAGTAAGTTTACAGTTGCTGATCCATATATCTTAATTGATATTGGTGGTGCTACAACTGATATTCACTACTCAAAAGATTTAGTGGATGAAAATATGGTTACCCAAAATGAGTATGACAGACTTGTATTTAAAAAACTTGGTGTTTACAAATCAAAAGAGTCTTTAATTTATGCAGCTAAGAACAATGAGTTCGTTTATGAATTACTTGCTCACTTAAAAGTTACAGAAAACATTTTTGAAGAGTCTTCTCCAAAAGCAACAGTTATTTTAATGCAACTAGCTATATTCTTAGTATTATGTAAAGTTTCAACTTATGTAAACTCTTATGTAAATATAAAACTTTTAGTTTTAAACTCTATTGTATTTACAGGTGGTATTACAAAAGTTTTAAAGCCAGAAGAAATTGAAGATATAGTATCATTTTTCTATAAAAAAATATTAAACTCTGAGCATAAACCAAATATTGTAATGGATTCAAACTATGATATTTGGACACTTGGTGTAAAATCGTAAAAGGAACATTATGTCAATTAATTGTATAAGAACTTTACTTGAAGACGCAGCAGTATCTCATCCAAGTAAAACAGCTGTAGTATTCAATGAAAAAAGTATTACATACGAAGATTTATTAAAAAAAGCAAATCAAGTTGCTTTTTATTTAAAAGAATTAGACTTACCTAAGGGAAGTAGAATTGGTCTTTACTCAAATAAAGGGATTGATCAAGTTATTGCAATCTTAGCTATTTTATCTACTGATTATGTTTTAGTTCCTTTAACAAAACTATTAAAATCAGAGCAAGTTGAATATATAATTCAAGATTGTGATATTAAATGTATTATTACAGATAAATTAAAACTTGAAAGTATAGAAGAGATTAAATTTAATGGGCATATTTTATCTTATGAAACTGCACATAAAGATATTCCTTCTTTTGAAGAAATTTACAAATACTATAATAAACCTTTTAGCAATAACGTAAATGGTCATGACAATGCAGTTATTACTTACTCATTTGGTCTTACAGGTAAACCAAAAGGTATTGTAATTTCTCATAGAAATTTAATTGATAGTGCAAGAGTTGTATCTCAATACTTAGATTTAAGAGAAGATGATGTAATTTCTGGTACTTTAATTTTCAACCTTGATTATGGTTTAAATCAGATTTTCTGCTCACTATATAAAAGAGCAACTTTAGCATTACATAGATTTATATTAGCAGGTGATTTCTTCAATCACTTGATAAATGACAATGTAACTGTTTTACCTTTAATGCCTGTAAATATAGCAAATATGTTTGATGAAGATGAACATAGACTTCCAAGTGTAGAGCTTTTATCTAAAGTTAGAGTTATTACATCTTCAGGTGGTAATGTAACAAATAAAATGCTTAAAGATTTAGATAAATACTTCCCTGATGCAAAGTTTTATTCTATGCATGGATTAACAGAAGCATTTAGATCAACATATTTAGAGCCTTCACAAATTTGGATTAGACCTGATTCTATTGGAAAAGCTATTCCGGATGTAGAACTTTATGTAATAAATGAAGAAGGTAAAGAGTGTAAACCAAGAGAAGTTGGTGAACTAATTCATAGAGGTGGATACATCTATAAAGGTTTCTGGAATGCACCTGTTGAAACAGCAGAAAGATTTAAATCTATTCAAATTCTAAAAGATGTAATTGATTTAGATGGACAATTAACTGATGAAATAGTTGTAGCTACAGGTGATTATGTATATAAAGATGAAGAAGGTTACTTCTACTTTGTATCAAGACATGATAATATGATTAAAACAAGAGGATTTAGAGTAAGTCCATATGAAATAGAATCAGTAGTAGAAAATAACTTACCTCAGATTGACCAATGTGCAATATTCTCAATTCCAAATGATGAAATTGAAGAAGAGATAGTTATGGTTTACTCAAGTAGAAGTGAAATAGCTCCAAAAGAGATTACTTTTGAGTTAAAAAAACACCTTGCATCTTATATGATTCCTTCAAAAATAATCTACAAAAAATCTTTACCACTAGTTCCTAGTGATAGAAATAAAATCAATAAAGAAGAATTAAAAAACGAACTTCTAGAAAAATAATAAAAATGTAGCCTTTAGGCTGCATTTTGCACTTTTTTTCCACAATCCTTAACTAATATCAATTACTTCTAATATAAAATCTATTAGAATATCATTTCATAAAAATTGTAGAAGGATTTAAATATGAAAAAATTAGTAGTAGCAGCAACATTATTAACTGCATGTGTAGCATTTGCTAACCCTTATGCTAAGTGTGTTGGTTGTCATGGTGCAAACGGGGAAAAAGCAGCAATGGGAAAATCTAAGATTATCAAAGATATGTCTAAAGCAGATTTCATTGCAGCAATGAAAGGTTACAAAGATGGTTCATACGGTGGACCTATGAAAGGTTTAATGAAAGGTCAAGTTTCTTCTTTATCTGACGCAGATATCGAAGCAATTGCTAATCAAATCGCTAAGTAATCTAAAAAAACTAGAGTTTTTTAAAACTCTAGTTTAAGCAAATACAATAGTATCCCTACCCTTATCTTTTGCCTTATAAACGGCTTCATCAGCTTTTTGAAGTAAAACTTCTTTATTTTTATACTCAGCATAAAAAGCAATACCAATACTAACTGTTAATGATATATCTTTATTTCTATGATAAACACTTTGAGATTTTATATCTACTCTTAAATCTTCAACTTTCTTTTGAATTTGTTCCTTTTGTAAAAAACAAAGTATTACAAACTCTTCACCACCATATCTATAAACCTCTCCATTCAAATAATTAGCATGAGTTTGAAGCTTAGAACCTAAATATTCTAAAACTCTATCACCTGCATCATGTCCAAAGTTATCATTTATACCTTTAAATTTATCAGCGTCAATAAAAACAGCACATAAAAGATTTGAATTATTTTGATTTACAAAATGCTCTAAATCTTCTTGCATTTTTTTTCTGTTGTAAACTTGAGTTAAATGGTCTCTATTCATTTTATCTTCAAGAAGCTCTTTTTCTTTTAAAAGCTGTTCTATTAAAGTATCTTTATAATCTTCTTGAACTTCTGTGTTTTTTTGTTCAATCACTTTTCCTAAAGAAAATTCAAACCTATCAAAAGAGCTTGAATAATCTACTTTTTTACATTCAAGTACAAGCTGTGGCTTATCCTCACCAAGGCCATTTGTAATAAGAAGTTTATCAAACTGTTTTATTGAATATACGATTTTATCATCTTGTATTTTAGGTTCTAAGAGCTCTTTTTTCCAGTATTTAGAACTTTCCTTTGTAAGTATAGAAGTTTTTTTTAACAGTATATCTTCAAATAAATCTTTAGAAACAGAAATTTTATACATAGCCTACCCTATTTTGATTAGGAAACTATATCAAGTATAGCCTTAGTATGCC
The DNA here is from genome assembly GCF_049472135.1 of Arcobacter pernae. Lineage (NCBI taxonomy): Bacteria > Pseudomonadati > Campylobacterota > Epsilonproteobacteria > Campylobacterales > Arcobacteraceae > Arcobacter > Arcobacter pernae. Next base: position 283,952 of record NZ_JBMOVV010000001.1, on the reverse strand, counting down.
ATATTATCAGTATAATAAGTTTTACTTATATATTATTTATAAAAGTTTAATATAATATTTACTAATATTACAAACAATTTTATTATAAGGAAAACAAATGAAACTAAGAGAAAAATTCACACCAATGTGTTTTTTATCTGCACTAGGAGCAGGAGGATTATCTGTATCATTTTTTATGTATTTAATGTTTCTAGTACCCCATGAAGGTGTACCTATGGCAACTTTTGATTTTATCATGCCAAAGTTACTTGAAGGAACTTGGCTATCTTTTGTGATAGCTTTATCACTTATATTTATACTTGTTTTTGCATATTTTCACTTCAAACTTCTTATATGGAATACAAAGCAATTTAATCTTTTTAAGAAAAGTGATAAATATAAAGAGCTTGTAAACTCAAATGCTGAGATTACACTTATGACGATGCCCCTTACATACGCAATGACTATTAATGTATGTTTTGTTTTAGGAGCTGTTTTTGTTCCAAACTTATGGAGTATTGTTGAGTATATGTTTCCATTTGCCCTAATTGGATTTGCAGCAGCTGGGTATTTTGGTCTTAAAATATTTATGAACTATTTTTCAAGACTTCTAATCAAAGGTGATTTTGACTTTACAAAAAACAATAATCTTTCACAAATGATTTCAATCTTTGCCTTTGCTATGATAGCTGTAGGTTTTGCAGCACCAGGTGCAATGAGTCACAATATCACGGTAAATGCAATAGGTATTTTTGCAGCTATATTTTTTGCTTCTGTTAGTATCTTATTACTTATTATTAAACTTACTATGGGATTTAAAAATATGTTTGAACATGGTGTTTCACTAGAAGCTAGCCCATCTTTATGGATTATCTTACCTATTTTAACACTTTTAGGAATAACTGCTATTAGAGTTACTTTTGGACTACATCATAGTTTTGAAGCAACACTTGCTAAATCATCTTTATTTACTCTAACAGCTACAATAGTATCACTTCAAGTAATCTTTGGGCTATTAGGATATAAAGTTATGAAACAACTTGGATACTTTGAAAAGTACGTAAATGGAACTGATAAATCACCTGTATCTTTTGCACTTATTTGTCCGGGTGTTGCATTTTTTGTATTTGGAATGTTCTTTATTAATTTTGGACTTACATTTAACACAGTTATTGCAAAATACTCACTTGCATACTTTTTATTAATGATTCCATTTATTTATATTCAAATAAAAACAATCATCTATTTCTTCAAACTAAAAACAAAATTTGAATTCTAAAAAAGAAGACCTTTAAAATTTAAAGGTCTCTTGCATAGTTGCAATAGTTCCTGTATAAAAAAACTCTCCTAGACCAATAGTAAAAAGCATACAACCATACAAAGAGTGAGCTACAAAAAGCACAGCTAAAGAGTGTGTTTTATCATATAGTCTTGCAAATAAATACCCACCACCAATAGTTAGTATAACTGCTATATAATTGTGAAAGATTATATGCATATATCCAAATAAAAAAGCATTTATCAAAATCATATTGGCTTTACTTGAAAATAGTTTCTTATATCTATGAAAAAAATATGCCCTATAAACAACTTCTTGAGGATATACAGAAAGTAAAGGATATAAAATAATAACTGCTAACCAAAGATAAGGATTTTGTTTAAATAAAGAAAAAAATAGCTCTGGAAGAAAATAAAACATAAAAGAAACAATAAATAAAGAGATAATAAAAAACTCTAATATTAATGCTTTTATATTTTTACTAAGTAACTTTTGTCTAAAAAAATTCTCTTTATTAAACTTCTTATCTTTCAGAAGAATGAAGGTACAAAATCCTGCTATTATCCATAAATATGGCAAGATTGGAGTTGGCGTATACATAAAAAGTATAAAAGGAATTAGTAAAAACAAAACTGTGAACTCAAAAAGTAAATACTCTTTATTTTTTTTAAGTCTTATTAAAAGCATTTTTATCCTAGTAAATCAAATTTTTTGATATTATAATTTAAGTTATTTACAATTTAATTTCAATACAATCTGATTTTAAAATATAATAAAAGGATTATTAGTTGAGAACAACTATATTAAATATACTTTCTACTGTTTTAATAGCTACACTCTTTACAGCATGTGCAAGTAAAGACATAGAAAAAATAGAACTTACAGATATAAAAATAGAAGAAAAACTAGCAAATGATAATTTTATGAATCAAAATGAAGAGGCTTATAAACTTCTAAAAAACCATTTTTCACCTTGGAGTCAAGAACAAGTGTCTTACTCGCAAATTGAGGCAATGTGGGGATTAAACTATAAACTTAGAGAAATTTATTTAGAAAACTATAAAAAGGCTTCTTTATCTTGGTTTGAAAGGCAAGAAGAAAATGCAAACTTTGAGAAATACAATACTCTAAAGAAAAAAGCTATTACCCTTAAAAACACAAATGTAAGGGTTTTACCTACAAATCAACCTATGTTTTTTAAACCAACAAAACCAGGGGAAGGATTTCCTTTTGACTATAATCAAAATTCACTTCTTAAAATAAACTCACCTATTATAGTATCACACTTATCAAAAGATAAAGCATGGGCTTATGCTCAGGCTTCTAGCTTTGGAGGATGGATAAACATAAGTGATATTGCTTTTGTAGATGAAAAGTTTATAAGTGAATTTAAAACAAATGACTATTTTATAGCAACAAAAGAGAAGTTTCCTTTATATGAAAATGGTTTTAGAGAGTATATAAAAGTAGGTACAATTTTTCCAAAAAAAGATGATAAATATATTGTAGCTAAGAAAGTTCAAAACCAAGAAGCAAATATTTCACTAATTGATATAAAAGATGAAGAAGTATCAGCCTTCCCTATAAAATACAATGTAAAAAATAGAATCAAAATAGCAAAACAACTTCTAAATGAACCTTATGGATGGGGTGGATTACTAAACAACAGAGATTGCTCTTCTTTTACAAAAGATTTCTTTGCACCTTTTGGAAAGTATTTACAAAGAAACTCTAAAGGTCAAACAAAAAATGGTCTTTACAAAGATATGTCAAAACTTTCAAATAAACAAAAAAAGCTATTTCTTATGAAATATGGTGTACCTTTTTCAACTTTAGTATACCTAAAAGGACATATAATGCTTTATGTTGGTATCAAAGACAATGAACCACTTGTAATGCACAATGTATGGAGCGTAAAACTAAAAGATTCAAATGGCGATGAATACAGACACATCATCGGAAAAGCCACTATTACACCCCTTGATATGGGAAGAGAACTGAAAGATTTTGATGAGGATAAAAGTATCTTAAAAAAGATTCAAGGCTTAGTTATTTTATAATCTTAAAAAAACTTGTCACACTTTTAACTCCTATTTCGTCTTACATATACAAACCAACAAAAGGAATAGATATGTTAGACGAAAAAAAATCACTTAAAATGCTTGAAGGTTTTCAAGCACACTATAACTACAATACAACTTATATGAAAGATATGTTAAAAGCCAACCCAAATGCTTTTGAAACATTTCAAAACTTTTTGCCTATGGCTAGTTTTTGTGAGAAAACTCCAAAAGATGTTATGTATACAGTAAAGCTTACCACTATGAAAAATGAAGATTGTGGAGAATGTCTACAACTAAATGTAAATATGGCTTTAGAAGCAGGAGTTGATAAACAAATCATTAAAGAAATAGTTTTTAATGAGGGCAAAAACTTACCCCAATCATTAAAAGATATATATGATTTTACACTTGCTGTTTTAAATGAACAAACTATTGATGAAAATTTATATGATAAAATATATTTTAAATATAGTAAAGATATTATTACAGAAATTGCATTAGCAACTGCATCAGCAAAAGTATTTCCAACTATAAAAAAAGTACTAGACAACTTCCATAGTTGCTCTGTAATAAAACTAGAGGTATAAATATATCATGAATGAATTAGTAGCACAAACACAAGAGTATAGAAACTCTCTTATTTCATATGTATACAAAATAATAGGCTCACAAGAGGAGGCTAAAGATATTGTTCAAGAAACGATTATTCGCTTTATTGGTAAAAAACATGATGAAATAGAAAACACAAAAGCTTGGTTGTTTAAAGTTGCTACTAATTTAGCCTTGGATTTTTTAAGAAGTGCTAAAAGTAAAAGAGAAGTATATATAGGAACTTGGCTTCCAGAACCATTTATAGAAGAAAAAGCTCATCAAAACAATGAAATAGAACTTGATGAAAGCCTATCAATGGCACTTTTAGTTTTGATGGAAAAGCTATCTATAAAAGAGAGAATTGCCTATATTTTACATGATCTATTTGAATTCAAACATAAAGAAATAGCTGATATTCTAGATACTTCTATTCAAAATAGTAGACAGTTAAACTCAAGAGCAAATAAAAAACTACAAACTAAAAAGAAGAAGTATACTCCTACAAAACAAGAACATATAAAACTTACAAATTCATTTTTAAAAGCTTTGAAAGAAGGAGATTTTGAAGAGCTGAGAAATATGTTTAAAGAAGAAGTTAGCTTATATTCTGATGGTGGAGGAAAAGCAATAGCAGCAAGAAAAGTTTTATATGGTGATAATGACTATATTAGTAAGTTCTTAGTAAAAGTTACAAAACATCTATTTGAGGCTTCAAATAAAAATGATGTAGAAATTAGCACTATTTGGTTCAATGGTTCTTTAGGCGTAATTCTAAAAGAAAATGGAAAAGTTATTACATCTTACAGTTTTGAAATAAAAGATAATATGATTTTAAATATCTTCGCACTTAGAAATCCTGATAAATTAAAGTACTTTGATAGTATCAAATAACTTCCAATGAATACTAAAAGAGTTTTCAAACTCTTTTAGTCTCTTTTCAAGAAAACTTGCTACTTCATCGCAACTACATAAAAAGAAAAATACCCTTGGAGAGTACGGTTTATGTTTTATAGCAAACACTTTTTTATACTCTTTTTCAAATTTTGATTTTAAAATCTCTATTTGTTTATCATGACTCATGGTTCTGTTTAAATGATGGTATATTATTAAACACTTGCAGTTTTTGTATAAGTGTTTAATCTCTTCATCAAAGATATATTTTCCAGCTTTACTTTTTGTTTTAAAATCTTCAAAGCTTTGAATTTTTATATCTTTTGTTTCATCTTTTTTGATGAGTTTTGTAGCTACTCCATTATCTGGATCAACTGCAATAAAATCACTGTTTTCACTAAACTTTAAAGCTTTTTGAAACCAAGCTTTTCTATAAACTAAATCATCTTTTGCATTTTCATTTACATATAAAGAAAAGTATTTTGTATTTTTTACAAGCTTTGATTCTTCCAAAGCTTTTACACATCTATTTGTTTGAGTGATTTCTAAAAGTTTTTCTTCAAGTTCATAATCAAACTTTTTTACTTTTTCAAAATAGTTGATATATAAACCATCATTATTATGGGTTTCATCTGGATACATATACCAAATCTGCGATAGATTATACTCTTGATTATTTAGTAAAAATCTAAGTAGGTGAAATTTTCCAAAATCACCTACATCACCGCTATATCTATCTTGCATTTCTTAGATATATAAGCCTATAAAGCATAGGTACATAATAAAGATTAAGAACAGTAGCCCATAAAATACCAAAACCTAAAGCAACTGCCATTGGCTGAAGGATTAAAGCTTGTCCAGAAGCAAAGAAAATAAGACTACTTAATCCCAAGATTGTAGTAACAGAAGTTAATAAAATAGGTCTTAATCTCATTTTTGCATACTCTTCTAATTCAGGTAGAGTTTTAGCTTTTTTAATAAAGTCCATCATAATAATCCCATCATTTACTATAACCCCTGCAAGCCCTACCATACCAATCATACTTGGCATAGTAAGATTTATATCCATTACTACATGCCCTATTAAAACACCAAGCATTGATAAAGGAATAGTACTTATAATAATAAAAGGTTTTATAATTGAATCAAACATCCAAACTAAGGCTATAAAGATTAAAATCAAAGCTATTAAAGCAGCTTGCCCCATCTCTTTTTGAACCTTTTCATTTTCTTGCTGTTCACCTTTTATTTCAAGCTTTACGCTTTGAGATAAAAGTTTGATTTCGTCTTTTAGTTTTTCAAAAACTTCTGCTGATGTTATTTCATCTAAAGAGGCTGTTACGCTTATAATTTGAGCATTGTTTTCTTTAAAGATTTGAGAATATGCAGGTATTTTTATAAACTCTACAACTTCCTTTAAAAGTACTTTTTGATTACTTGAAGTTGTAACTGTAAAGCTATCTAAACTATTTAAAATATCTTTTGAATTGCTTTGAAATACAATCTCTACTATTCCCTTATCATCAAACATTTTTGAGTAACTACCTTTAAAGTAAAAAGGTCTTAACTCATTTAAAATAGTCTGTTCTGTAATTCCTAATTCATTTCCATAAGAGTTTACTTTTAGTTTTAGCTCATAGTTACCAGTAAGGGCATCATCAGCTATATTTGATACTCCTTTAATCTGTCCTAAACTCTTCTTTAGTGAAGCTACAGCTTCTAAAACCTTATCATTATCTCCAGAAAGTGCAATTTCTACATCATTTTTTACAATTCCAGCTTGAGGTACAAACACTTTTAATTCATCAAATCTATTTGAACTAATATCATCTTTTAAGACCTCTTTTAACTGCTTTACAACAGTTTGGGCATCAATAGTTCTAATCATATTAGTATCATCATATTTAGGTGAAAGATAAGGGTTTATATATGTTTCAAATACGTTTACAGGTGCTCTTTCATTTAAGTTTACAAATATATGAAAATAAAACTCTTCATTGTGAGGTTGGTTTTTCCCATCTAGTTTCATTCCCGTAACTGAAGTTACAGAACTCAAAGTTTTATCCATATCCATACTTTCAAGTATTTTTCTTTCTATTTTATAAACTTCTTCTTCTGTTTGCTCAACTTTTTTACCAACACCAACGGAACCTGTTATATAAACTTGTGTTGAATCAAAGGCTGGCATAAACTCAAACTTTTGTGTTTTAAAAACAAAAATTGTTCCAAAGATAATAGAGCCTACTAAAACAAATAAAGCTAAAAATCTCCCTTTTAATAAAAAGTCCAAGATATTTCCATAAAGTCTATAGTTAAAATCCCAAACCTTGTGAGATTTTCTTTCATCTTTACTTACTTTTAAAATCTCTTTTGCATGAAGTGGTAAAAAGAAAAAGGCTTCAACAAGGGAGCTTATAAGTAAAATAGTAATCATAATTGGAAGTATTTGCATAAACTTCCCTACTTCACCTGTCATTAGAAGTATTGGTAAAAATGCAAATACTGTAGTTGCTGTTGCTGTTAAAACAGCAGGATACATCTCAATAGCACCTTCTTTTGCTGCTGTAAACCTATCTTTACCCATTTCTAAGTGTCTGTAAATATTCTCACCAACTACAATAGCCTCATCCACAAGCATACCAAGGGCTATTAAAGCACCTAAAAGTGAAAGCATATTTAAACTATATCCTAAATAGTCAGCTGAGATAAGCCCTATCATAAATGAAGTTGGAATACCAATAGCAATAACCAAAGCAATTCTTACATTTATAAAAATAAACAGAGCAATAAACAGTAAACATAAACCAAATAAGATATTTGAAACAACAGTATTAAGTCTGTTTTTAATCCAAATAGAAGTATCAATGTAAGTGTCAAAATCAAGATTTTCATATCTTTGCTCGTAAGCTTTTGTAATCTCTTTGATTTGTTTTACTAGCTCTATTGAATCACCTTCAAAACCTTTGTTAATACTAATAGCAATATTTTCATTTGCATTAAAGTGAGAGATATTTGCAACATCTGCTAAAGTAAACTTAACAGTTGCAATATCTTTTAAATATAATCTTTTCCCATCAATTTTTAAAATGGTATTTCTAATGTTTTCAATATTTTTTGAACCATTAAAAGTTGATAAGTAGTAGTGCCTACTACTATCTTTGATGATACCTACGGGAAAAATTGTACTTATATTTTGAACGGCATTTATAACAGATAGTTTATTTAAACCATAAGCTTCTATTTTTTCATCATTAAAAGTAATCAAAAGCTCTTTATCACTTTTACCTAAGACATTTACCTCAGATAAATCTTTAAGCTTCATAATTTCAGATTTTACATCCTCAGCTACTTCTATTAGATACTCTTTTGAGGCTTTTTTATCTTTTGAATAAACAGCAACTGTAATCAATGGAAAAGCGTGTTCCATAGTTTTAACAGTTGGTTCATCCATATCACTTGGAAGATTTGGTTTTACTTTTGCAACTATATCTTTTACATCATTTACAACATCTTCTGGTTTTTCACCATCTTTTAAATCAACTTTGATAGTAAAAAAACCATTTTTAATTGTTGAAGAGATTTTACTTGCTGCACTTAATCCTAGAAGTTCATCTTCTATATCACTAACTGCTATTTTATCAAGTAGTTCAGAACTAGCTCCCACATAAGAGCCACTAATAGAAACTGCTTCCAAAGCTGAGGGAGGGAAAATCTCTTTTGGAATTTTAAAGTATGCAAAAAAAGCTAGTAAAAATACAAATAGTAATAATAGATGGTTTAGAATGGGTTTTCTTAAAGAAAAATCTATAATACTACTTATCATTTTCTAACTTTAAAGGGTTAAATAAAAGTGAATCTATAATTTGATTTTTAAATTTCATATCTTCAAGCTGTTGAGATAAGAATCTATTCTCTTCTTGAAGTGAAATATAGTGTGCATATAATTTATTTACATCCTTACTTACATAATATATATTATTTCTAAGATATATTTTTGGGAAATAAACCATCACTGCAAATATTAATATGGTAAATACAATAATTAAAGAATTAGTAGCATTTAACTTAATCAAATTTAAAAATCCTTAACTTTGAACTTCTACTTCTTGGGTTTTGTTTTATCTCTTCTTTAGTAGGTATTATTGGTTTTCTTGTAACTACTTTTCCTAAAGCATGGTCATTTCCACAAGTACATCTAAAAGCATCTGAAGGACAAATACAAGATTTACTCCACTTTTTAAAATAGTTTTTTACAATTCTATCTTCAAGTGAGTGAAAAGAGATAATAGCAACTGTACAATTTTTTGGTTTTGAAGCCTCTATTGAATCAAAAAGTCTAGTTAAAACTCCCAATTCATCATTTACTTCTATTCTAATTCCTTGAAAAGGTAGTGTTGCTGGATGAATTTTTCCTTTGTGCATTTTTTTTGATAAAAACTCTGCTAGCTCTTTTGAAGTTGAAAATGGTCTATTATTTACTATTAATGAAGCAACTTTTTTATACTCTCGAACTTCTCCATACTCTTTAAATACTCTTTCAAGTTCACTTTGAGAATATGTATTTACAACAGTTGAAGCATCTAATGCTTGTTCTTGATTCATTCTCATATCTAAAGTTTCACTCTCAAAACCAAAACCTCTATCAAGTTTATCAAGTTGTAGTGATGATACACCAATATCAGCTAAAATACCTCTAATATCATAATCTTTGAATTTTTCAAATACATGTTCAAAGTTACCTTTATTAAAAGTTACTCTTGAACTAAACTCTTCTAGTCTATTTTTACTAAAATTTAAAGCTTCATCATCTTGGTCATTACAAATTAAATTTACACTATCATTTTGTGATAATAAACCAAAACTATGTCCACCAAATCCAGTGGTACAATCTATTATAAAACCCTCTTTTATATCTTCGAAAGCTTGTAAAGTTTCCTTATATAAAACAGGAATATGTGGAATATGCATTAAAACAGTCCTTATTAAAATTAATATATAATATCCAAAAATATATTTAAGGCTTTTTAAAATGATTGATAAAAATACTGTTAAGTTACTGAAGAATCTATCTCTTACAATGTTTAGAAAAAACTTCTTTGGTATTTATCATGGAGCAATCTCAGCAAAACTTGACCAAGAAAACTTTCTAATCAACACTTCAGATGCTATTTTTGATGAAATGAATGATAAGTCTTTTTGTGAACTAAATTTAAATAAGCCTGATTATAGATGGAATATCGCAAGTATTGAGTCTCATATACATGCTTCTATTTATTCAAATATTCATGAAGCAAAATATATAGCTTTTGGAATGCCAATTTATACAACTGCCTATACTTTTGAACATGATACGATTATCTTTGATGACTTTTTTGGAAAAACAGAATTTGGAGAAATACCAATTTATAATCCAGGAGATTTTGATACATGGTATGATAGAAATGCATTAGAAATAACTAAGTATCTAAAAGAGAGTAATCATAACCTTATGGTAATAAAAGGAATAGGTACTTACGCCTACGATAGAGACATTAATGAACTTGTAAAAAAGATTGCCATACTAGAAAATTCTTGTCGTCTTTTAAGTATTAAAACATCTTTTGACTAAAAAATCATAAAATAGCTTTATATTTTGATTATTTTTATCCCTAAAGCCCCTAATTTTAGCTATTCTAAAGCTTAAATACTATAAAGTTTACTTAATTTAAATAAAAAAACAAGGAGTTCTTCTATGAACAAAGCAGAATTTATTGATGCAGTAGCAGCAAAAGCTGGTTTATCTAAAAAAGATGCAAAAGGTGCAGTTGACGCTGTATTAGATACAATTACTGAAACTTTAGTGAAAAAAGAATCTGTAAGTTTCATTGGGTTTGGTACATTTACAACTGCTGATAGAGCAGAGAGAACTGCTAAAGTTCCAGGTACTGACAAAACTGTTAAAGTACCAGCTACTACTGTTGCAAAATTCAAAGTAGGAAAAGCTTTAAAAGAAGCTGTAGCTAAGTAATCTATCACTTGATAACACCTTGGAAAAGGACTTGTTTTTTACAAGTCCTTTTTTAATGTCCTATTTTTTCAGAACTATTGTAAAAACTGCTTTATTTCCTCTATTTGAAGCTTTTATAACCCCGTGCATATTTTGCTCTATTATAATTTTTGACATATATAAACCTAATCCTGAACCATTAAGATTCTCTTTAGTTGTTATATAAGGTTTAAACAAAGACTCTAATATTTTACTATCTATACCACCCGCATTATCAATAAACTCTATTTTTATCTCTTTTGTTTTTCTATTATAAAAAATATCAACTTCTATTAACTTCTTTTCAATATCTTTTGAATCAAAAGCATCAATTGAGTTATTTAAAATATTTACAACTACATTTTTAAACTCATTCTCTAGATTTTTTACTTCTATATCGGTTTTATTTTTTATATTGTCAAGATTTACTTCACATGAAATAGAGTTTTTAGAAAGTCTTGGTTTTATTAAACCTATTGCTTCTTTTATGGCAATACCTATATCAAAGATAGTTTTTGTTTTATTTGGTTTAAAAAAGTCTCTAAAATCATTTATTGTTAAGGACATATGTCTTAATGTTGCTTTTATTTCATCAGCATTTGCAAGTAACTCTTTATCACTTAAAATATTCATCTCTTTTTTTATTTCTATTTCTTGGATTAAAGAACTAATAACATTTAAAGGCTGCCTCCATTGATGAGCCAACATAGAAATCATCTCACCCATAGCAGAATGTTTTGACTGTTGTATCAACAGTTTTTGCTGTAATTCAATCTCATCAAACAACTTTTTAGGAATATTTGAAAGCCATTTCCCTAATATAAATGCAATTACAATTATAAGAAACAATAGAAAGAAAAGTTCACTATTTAAATATTTGAAAAAGTCTGTTACATCCTCTTTAAAACTAAAAGAGATAAATATCTTTTCTTTCCCAATATTGTTAAACAACTCTTTTTGAATAACAATTTCATTTGTATTATCCAATTTATCTTTATTTAAATATCTTGTCCAACTTTGTTCATGAAAACTACTTAATAGTAAATGATTATCTTGATCAAATATATTTACATAAAATAGTGAAGATTCAAGTAGCTTTTTTAAAAACTCTTCCATAAAGAAATTTACAATCAAAATTCCTTTTTTTTCATTTTCTAAATAAACAGGGACTGCAAATCTCCATACAGGTTTATAAGGTATTTCAATTTCATTACGCTCTATATTTAAATCTATTTTTGACATATATAACTGATTTGGATTTAGATTGATTGTTTCTTTAAAGTAACTTCTGTGCGCTTTATTTTGTAAGCTATTTTCATCAATAACACTTATTATGTCATTTTTAATTCTTCTTTCAAGCCTTATAATCTCATTTCCACTTAAATCAATATATCTTAATTGAGTTGCACTATTTTCATGTAGCATTAAAATATTAAAAAGTGAGATAAGATTATTTTTATTTACTCTATTTGAGTTTTCAAGATAATTAGTAAAAATTAAATTACTCTCAAGGGAATTTAAAAAGCCTTTATACTGTTGATATTGTTGCTCAAAAAGTTTTATTTTTGCATTAATCTCAGTTTTTGCATTTTGTAAGTTTTCTTTCTTATTATATTTATCTAATTCAAAAAAAGTAACAGCCAAAATCAAAATAGATAAAGTCGTACCTATTAAAATAAAAAGATATACAAATCTCTTTAAATAATCAATTCTTTTACTCATTTACAATCTCTTCTAAAGGAAGTGCTTTTTCAAAGTAATAACCTTGAAATAAATCTACACCTAAATCAATCAATAAATTAAATATTTTTTCATTTTCAACAAACTCTGCAATAATCTGTATTTCTGATTTTTTACAAAACTTTATGATTGACTCTAAAAGAACATAACCCCTATATTCAGAGATTTTCTTAACTAAACTTCCATCAAGTTTTACAATATCAATAGGTAAAATAAAAAAGTATTCAAAGTTTGAATATCCAGAACCAAAATCATCTATTGCAATTTTTGCTCCAAAACTTTTCATCAAATTACAAAACTCTATAGTTTTTTCAATATCTTTTAAACCTTCACTCTCCAATAGTTCTATTGTAAGATTTATTGAGTATTCTTTCATAATATTTTCAATAAACTGAACAATCTCAGGGTTTATGATATCTTCAAAAGAAAGATTAATAGAAATTGCTTTATCTAAGATTTTTGCACTTTCAAAAGATTTTTTTATAATTCGTTTAGTAAATTTTGTATAATGCTTTGAGTTTTGAATATTTTCTAAAAACTCATAAGGTACTAATATCTTATCATCTTCTTTATCATAGACTCTTGCCAAACACTCATATTTTACAAGTTCCTTGTTTTTGTCAACTATTGGTTGAAAATATGGAATGATATTATCCGAAGCAAATGCATTTTTAATCTTTCTTTGAATAACAAGATTTTTATAAAAATTATCCCTAATATCTTTAACTTCATCAAAAAATATAAATGAAAGTTTTTTACTTATTGCTATATCTTTTGCAATAAGTGCTTCTACAAGTAAATCTTCTTTTGATTCAATACTAACTCCAATAGTAAAACTTAAATCTAAATATAAATGTTTTGAAACTTCAAAACTATAATTATCCAAAGAACTAACCAACTCTTTTATAAAAACCTTTAATTCTTCTCTATTAAGTTCATTTGTATCATTTATCAAAATAGCAAACTTATCTGAATCAAGTTTAAAAGTTTTATACTTACTATAACTATCTATTTTTAGAGCAACTTGCTTTAAAATATTATCAGCAACATCATATCCGTACATTTTGATATACTTCATATAATCATCAATATCGATAACCATTAAAGCTAATTTCTCATTTTGTAATTCATTTAAAGTTTTAAATAATGAATATTTATTCTTAAGTTGAGTAACAGTATCAATTGATAAATTTTTGATAATTTCATCTTTTTCTTTTAATATTGGACTTAAATCCTTTAATAAAATCTTTATTCTTTTAACTCTTTCATTCTCAAATTCTGAAGCAAAGGCTGTTAAATTTACTGTATATGACTTATCAAAAATATTTAGAACTAAATTTTTATTATATATATTATAAGAGGTTACTTTTTTTATTAAAGTTTCAATATTTCTAAGAGGTAAAATATCTTTTATATTTTTAAAATCAAAGCTTTCTAAATGTGATGTAAGATACTCTGATAATTTATTAGATATTTCTACAACATTCCCTTGTAAATCAATAGAAAAAACTAAATTTGTTACATCAATTGCTTTTTTATACTGTTCTAACTCTATTTTCTTTTTTTCTAATTCTTTAAATGATTGTATTTTCTCTGCTATTTTTATAATCTTAAATTGTAAATCTTTAAAGTTTATTGGTTTTTCTAAAAAAGACTCTATATGTAATTCAATTGCCTCTTGTAGATAATCAGTTTGTGTGTATGCAGAAGTGATAATAATTGGTATTTCAATATTGTTATCTTTTAATACTTTAGAAAACTCTAAACCATTCATTTCAGGCATTCTAATATCTGTGATTATAATATCTATTTCGTTTTGTTTTAATAAAGATAAAGCCTCATTTCCATTGCTTGCGGTATATACATTTGGAGTTGATAGTTTCAGAAGTCTTGTTATCGTATCCCTCGTAATTTCATCATCTTCAACATATAATAAACTTATTGTGTCTAAATTTGAATCTATCATCTTAATACCTTTTAAATTTATTTATTAGCCTATAATTTTATTATATCAGTTTTTTCATTGTTAGGTCAAAAATTATTTTATTATAAGAATATATAGTTTTTATTGTGAAAATTCTTAACATTTAAATAGCTATTTTTAAATATAATAATCTAATTTCAAAGCATTTATGCGTTATAATTATTTTTTATTGCCAAGGAAAACCTACTAATGTCTGAATTTAGAAAAAAAGATAGTATTTTAAAGATCATAAAATATGGACCTTTATTTTTTGTACTTACTTTATCAATAATTATAACAACTATTGTAATCACAGAAAAAAACAATTTTTTTAAACAAGAAATAAAAAAAGCTGAAAGAAACTATTTAGAACGAAATAAAAATAGAGTTCAAGAAGAAGTACAAAGAGTTTATGATTATATAAAAGATAAAAAACAAAATTCAGAAGAACTTTTAAAACAAAGAATTAAAAACAGAGTTTATGAAGCTCATCAAATTGCTACAAATATTTATAAAAATGAACTGATTGATTTAAAAGATGGACACAAGCATACTAAAGAACATATTTTCAATACAATCAAATATGCCCTTGAAGGGATTATTTATAATAATGGAAGAGGATATATCTTTATTGATGATATAAATGGTGTAAAAAGACTTCAACCTTTAAATAAAGAATTAGAAGGTAAAAACTTTTATAATTTTGAAGATCCTCAGGGTTATAAGTTTGTTAGAAAAATTATTGATACAATCAAAAATAAAACAGAAGCTTTTGACTCTTATCTTTGGTATAAAAATAAAGATGATGAAAAAGCATATCAAAAAATAAGTTTTTATAAGTATTTTGAACCTTTTAATATTGCAATTGGAACAGGTGAATATATTGATGAGTTTGAAAAAGAACTACAAAAAGAACTTATAGATTTTATACAAAAAATAAGATATGAAAACAACTCTTATATTTTTCTTTTTGATAAAAATGGTACGAGTTTAGCACACTATAACAAAGAGTATGTTGGAAAAAATAGAATAAATGAAAAGAATGAAGAAGGTGAGTATTTTGTAAAAAATATTTTAAGTCTTGCAAATGAAAAAAGCGAAGGCTTTTATGAATATAAAGCAACAATAAATCCATCTACAAATAATATGCAAAATAGTAATAAAATATCATTTGTAAAAAAGTTTGAAGAATGGGATTGGATTATAGGAACAGGTTTTTATCTTGATGAATTAGAAAAGAATACTGCTCAAATTAAAAAAGATCTTCTAGACTCAAACAATAATGCTATAAAACAGATTATTGTGTTTAGTTTATTATTAACTTTTATTTTTATTCTGCTGTCATTTTATATTAGTAAAAAAATATCTAAAATGTTTGAAAACTACGAACAAGATATAAGAGAACAAACAAGCAAACTAATTGAAAAAGAAAACCTTTTAATTCAACAATCAAAAATGGCTACTATGGGTGAAATGATTGGAAATATTGCTCATCAATGGAAACAACCTTTAAGTTTAATAAGTACATCAAATGGGATGCTAAAACTAAATAAAGAGTTTAATAATTTCTCTGTTGAGCAGCTAGATGAAGCAATTGAAAATATAGATAATTCTGTAAAAAACCTAAGTGATACAATTGATGACTTTAGAAACTTTTTTAATCCAAATAAAAATATTACTTACTTTAAAATAGAGCACTCTTTTGATAAAACATTTAAATTAATCAGTTCTCAATTTAAAAATAATAATATTCAAATTATAAAAAATATAGATGAAGTAGAACTTTACTCTTATGAAAATGAACTTTTACAAGTACTTATTAATATCATCAAAAACGCTAAAGAACAGTTAGATAAACTTGAAAATAGCGATACTAAACTTTTATATGTAAGTGCAAAAAAGATTGATGATAAACTTCAAATAAAAATAGAAGATAATGGTGGTGGAATCATTGAAGAAAATCTAAATAAAATCTTTGATAATCACTTTAGTACAAAAAAAGAAGAAGGTGGTTCTGGTATTGGTTTATATATGAGTAAACAAATAATTCAAAATAGTATGAATGGAGAAATCAAGGCTTACAATAATATCATAGAGCATGAAAATACTCCTTATAAAAGTGCTTGTTTTGAAATCCTTTTACCTTTAAGTATCAAAGAGAATGACTAATTCTCTAAATACTTAATAGTATTTCTTCCAGCCTCTTTAGCCTTATAAAGCATATCATCTGCTTTTTTATAAATATCATCAATCTTAATATCGTTTTTTTCATCTACAGAAATAATCACCACACCAAATGAAGCTGTTACTATATTTAAAGGTGGATTTTTTTCATGTTTAATTGCAAGTTTTTCTATATTTACTCTTGCATCTTCAACTAGATCCATAGCTGCTAATTTTGTTTTAGAACTTATTAAAATACCAAACTCTTCCCCTCCTAGCCTAAACACTTGATCTTCATCTCTTTTAAAACTATTTTTTAAGCTATTTGCAACTTCTATTAAAACATCATCTCCATCTTGATGACCATAAGTATCATTATATTTTTTGAAATTATCAATATCCAATAAAACAAATGCAAAAACTTTATTATTTCTAACACTTTGTAATACAAAATTATGTGCCGTATCATTAAAGTGTCTTCTATTGTATAAAGATGTTAAACCATCAGTAATAGAAAGCTCATAAATTCTTTTCTTATCAGTAATATCTTCTCTTATGGCAAAATATCCGATAATTTCACCACTTTTATTAAACTTTGGCTCAATTACGGCTTTTACCCAATAATAACCACCATCTTTTCGAAGATTTTTAATCTCACCTTTCCAAGTCTTACCTTGAGAAATAGTATCCCACAACTCTTTGTATATAGATTTTGGCATATCTGGATGCCTTACTATATTATGACTTTTTCCTATTAGTTCCTCTTTTTTATAACCAGATACTCTACAAAATGCTTCAGAAACACTTTGAATAGTTCCTTTTATATCAGTAGAAGAACTAATTATATTTTCATCAAAAATCTTGTTAAAACTTTGTATATCTTCAATTTTTTTAATTTTTGAGAAGGTATCTAAAACCTTCGCTTTTATCTCTTCTTCTAAAATAGGTTTTGTTAAATAATCATTTGCGCCATTTTTAAAAAGTTTTATTTTTTGCTGAGGATTAGAATCAGAACTAATTATAATAATTGGTAAAGAACCTGTATCTTTTTGCTTTCTAATAGCTTTTGTAAGTTCCAAACCATTCATTTGGGGCATACTATAATCAGTAATAACCATTTTTATATCTTTGTTTTCATTTAAACAGTTTAGTGCTTCATTACCATTTGAAACTGTCTTAACATTTAAAAAAAGTGTTTGTAATAGGGATTTAATTTGAGTAGCTACGACTTGAGAATCTTCAACAACTAAAACTTGGGTATCTTTAATATATAAAAGTAATTCCACAAGCTCATGAACACTTTCTAATCCGTGAATAGAATCTTTTGATACATAATCAATAATATTTAGATTATCAATCTTATTCATAAAGTTATCATCAATTTTTGAGCTTAATACTATAGTAGGTATATTTGCATTTTTAAAAGTTTCTAAAAGTTCACCATTTAAAGCATCTGGTAAAACTAAATTTGAGATAGCCAAAAAAAAGCTGTTTGAAAAGATTAGGTCTTCAACTTCAGCTAGACTCTTAGCCTTGTAAATCTCAAAGTTATTTTTAACTAAAAAAAGTTCCTCTAATACATTAACAATTAAATTAGAGTTATCTACTATTAATATTTTCTTCAAAGTTATTCCCTAGGTTAGTTTTAGTTATTATAACTAATAAAAATTTGAAAAAAATAAAATTATTGTTTTAAACTAGTATAAATATCCTCAATAGTTTTCATAAAATATGGATGATGATTAGGAGCTCTTGCAACTCTATAATCTTTTATTCCTAATTCATCTGCAACTTCTTTATATTCTACATCAAGCTCAAACTCGGTTTCTGAATTATCAACTGTAAAAGATATAGGATAGATAATAACTTTTGAATCTATCTCTTTTAGTTTATCTTCCATATAGGGTCTAAGCCATTCCATAGGACCTAGTCTTGATTGGTATGCCACATGTATTTTCTTAAACACTATTCCTTGTTTTTGAAGTTCTTTTTTAGCACATTCTACATTTGCTAAAATATGTTTTTGATATAAATCACCTTTATCTATTGTTCTTTGTGTAAGTCCATGAGCAGAAAAAATCAATTCAAACTCTTTTGAATCTTCTTTTTTTAATGTCTCTTTTATTCTTTCAACTATTGCTTTATTATAGTACTCATTATCGTAATAGCTATTTATTGTTCTAATTTTATTTTCCAATCCATATTTTTTAGCAACTTTTATTAAGTCTTCTATAGATGATTTTGTTGTAGTTGAAGAGTAATGTGGATACATAGGTATAGCATAAATTTCATCATAATCTTTTATTTTTTCAAGTACATCCTTTGCAAAAGGTGGAGTATATCTCATCTCATAAAATACATCTGCATCTAAAATATTATTAAGTCTTCTAACTAATCTTTTTGTATGCCCAACTATTGGTGACATCCCACCTAACTCTTTATAGTTACCTTGTGCTTCTTTTAATCTTTTAAAGATTATAAACTTTGCAATCATTGCTCTTATTGGTTGTGGAGCTGATATAATATATTTATCATTAAACATATTGTGTAAAAAAACTTTTACTTCACTCAAATTATTTGGTCCACCCATATTCATTAAGACTACGGCTCTTTTCAACTATCTTCCCTCTTTTCTAATATTTTTTTTGTTTGAGTATGACGATATTCAAACATATTTAATAAATCACTGTAAACAAATGGTTCTAAAATCTCACCTATTATTCCAAAAGGCATTTCATAAATAACAACATCTTTTAACTCTGTAAATTTCTCATGTTGTATAAATATATGCTGATGTTCCCAATACTTAAAAGGTGATTTTAATGCAATATCAACAATCTTTTTGGGTCTTTCATGTTTAGAGATTTTTACAGTCCAGTTTATAGGAACAAAATTTTTAATACTTTTTAGTTTTAAGATTTCACCTTCTTGGGCTTTGAAATCTGGTGTTAATAGTTTTACTTTTATATTAGGAGGTGTGATTTTAGTAAGGTTTGTAGTATTTGTATGAAAATCAAAAAGCTCTTCTGCACTACATTTGATTAGTGTACTTTTTTCAAACTTTTTCATAATACCCTCCTTTTTTGTTTTATTTTAACAATAAAGAAGGAGTATTAATATATAAAAAATGTCAACTTATAATAATCTTCGTTCTAAATACTCTCTAAACTCTTTTGCACCATCTTTTGAAGAAGTTACAACTTCATCAATTCCATCAAAAGAGATTTGTAATTTAGATTGTTCTACACTTTGCATAGATTTTATTTTATCCACATTTACGATATATGACCTGTGAATTCTAAAAAAGTTTTTATTAGATAAAAGTTTTTCTAAATCCCCTATTTTCTTCCTAACATAGGCATCTGTTTCTTTTATTTTTATGATTACTTCATCTAAATCAGCTCTTATATAATAAATATCATCTAAATCTATTAAATATATTTTATCCCCTCTTTTGGCGATAATTTTTTTATCTTCTGTTTTATTAACAGATGTTTCAACATAAGTTTCAATCTTTTTTATTATCTCTTTTAGGCTATCTGTATCTATTGGTTTAAGTAAATATCCCATTCCACCATTTTTAAAAGCCTCTAAGGCATATTCTGCATAAGCAGTTTGAAATACAACAAATGTTTTAGGTTCTAACTCTAAAATTTTATTTGCTAAATCTAAACCACTTATTTCAGGCATTGATATATCTAAGAAAACTGCATCAAATCTAGTTTTAGTACACTGCTTTAAAGCCTCTTGAGGATCTGTAAAAGTTGTAATATCTTCAATCCCCTCATCATTTAATAATCTCTTTAATCTACTTATTGCTAAATTTTCATCATCAACTATTAGTATTTTCATTTTTTAACCTTATTATAAACTTCATTTTATCTTTTATTTCATAATCCAAACTACCAATTTCAAGAAGTTGCAATCTTTTATCAAGGTTTTTTAACCCCGTCCCATAATTTACATTTTCACTTATACGACCATCATTTGAAACTTCTATCCTATCATTTTTTATCTCAATATTAATATTTAAATCTATTCCTCTATAACCATGTTTTATTGCATTTTCTACTAAAAGTTGAATAGAAAATTTTGGTACATACTTTTTCATACAAGAGTTATTAGAATTTATAAAAAGTTTTATTTTATCTTCAAATCTAGTATTTTCAATATTTACATAAGTTTTTACCATTTCAAGTTCATTTTCACAGCTAATTAAACTGTCTGTATAAATAGCATTTCTTAAAAACTTTGATACATTTATTACAGATTGCTCTGCCTTTTTCTTATCAATATAAATCAATTCACTAATAGAATTAAGTGCATTAAATAAAAAATGAGGATTTAACTCACTCTCTAAAGCTTTTAGTTTTGTCTCTAAAATTTCACTTTTTATTGATTCATTTTTATACTTCATTGAAATAAATTGATGCAAAATCAAGCCTATTAAAAAAGTCAAAAATCCTATAGTAATACCAATATAAGTAGCATAAGGTTCAATAAAATCAATTATTTTTATATCAAATTTTGAAAAGAAAAAATATGAAAAAAGAAAACCTAAAGCACCTGATAAAAATGAAAATGCAAAACTTATTAAATACCAAAATTGTTTACTTACTTTTGGAAGAATAAAGTTATTTGAAATAGTTATTAATACAGATGCAAAAATAGAAATTGTTATAGCACTTAATGTACTAAAAATAATTGTAGAAGTTCGTTGTAAGTCTTCATTTAAAAAATAGAAAACCAAAGAGATTAAAAAGCCAAAAAAAGCAGCTATTATAATTATATAAATCCAATCTTGAACAGATACTTTAAGCTCAAAACTCTTCATTTATTTCCTTATGTAAAACTTTGACACCAAGTGCAACTCCTGGCCACCCCTGCCCCGCAAAAACTGTATCACCCACATTATAAAGTCCTTTAAATGGTGTTTTACATGATGGCAAGCTCAAAGCATTTTTTATGCTAATAGCACTTCCTCCACAATTAAATCTATTTATATAGCTGTTAAAAGTTGTTGATGTTGCACTAAAAGCTGTTTTAATATTATCTTTATCTATAATATCAAAATTATTTAAAAATTCTTCTATAATATAATTCATTGTTTCAAGTTTTTTAGTTTCATACTCACTAGTTGTTAAATCTTTCCAAAAGTTTGCTTTGGTATGCGTAGAAATAGTAATACTTAAACCTTTTGAACTTAAAACTTCATCATTAATATCTGAAAAAGATACAAAAAAAGAGTTTGAAATAGAGTTTGGAATATTCTTATTTAAAATTATTTGATAATGATGAATAAGTTCAGGCTTGATGTCAAGTTTTAAATAAACAACAAATGCACTCTGGTCATTAAACTTAAAAGAGCTGTAATAGTTTTTTATTTTTTCATCTTCAAATAAAGAACTACTATCAAAAACTGTAGAGTTTAAAATAACTTTTTTACATAAATATTCATCCTTATTTGTTTTAACTAAATATTCATCTTCTTTTCTTATTATTTTTAAAACTTCTTCTTTATTATGGGTTTCTACATTCTTTAAAATACCATCAAAAATATGTCCCATTCCTTTATTTACATAATAAACATCATGAAAAGGATAAGAAAGTCCCAAAGCCATTGAAAGCAAAGGGATATTTTCTGAAGTTGTTTGAACTGTGATAAAAAGTTGTGCATCAATGAAACTTTGATACTCTTGACTTATATTTCCTAAAGTTGATGAGATAAACCCTTTTGCACTTTTAAAAATATCTAATTTAAACTCTTTTAAAAGTTCAGCTACAAAAACTGCACTTTTTATATAAGCTTTTAGGCTGTATTTTGCAAAATAAAGCTTTTTTAAATTCCAAAACTTTTCATCTATACCTTTTAATGTTCTCCAAAAAAGTTCATTGTTTTTATTTGGATAAACCTTATTTATTTCTTCTAAAAATTTATCAAAATCTTTTGTTCTATCTAAAACTTTTTTATTTTGGATTGTTCTGATTGCAACTTCACTTTTTAATAAATCAGGTTTAAAATCAATCTCATCAAAAATCTCTTTTATTGGATGTTTTTCTTCATAGCCTACAAAAGTTGTCGCTCCTGCATTAAAGTAACTTCCAAATCTTTTAAAAGTACTTGCACATCCACCAAGATTTTTATCCCTTTCAAATAAAACTAAATTTTTATTGCTATTTAAAGAAGATATTAAACTTCCTCCTATTCCTGAGCCAACTACAGCTATATCAAGCTTTTTCATTTTTAGCTCCTTTGAAAGCCTCCAGAGCTCTTTTTCTTGAAAGTTCAATTGAGACCATAGGTTTTACATAATCTACAAATAAACTATTTGCTAAAGCTCCTTCTTTATGGAAAAGTTTAGGATCTACATCTTTTAGTTTAGGAATTACACTTTTTATAAAAAGCCCTTCTTTATCAAACTTAGCACTTTGAGAATAAGGATTAAATATTCTAAAATAAGGAACACTATCAGCACCAGTACTTGCTGCCCACTGCCACGAACCAATATTTGCACTTGCATCATAATCTAAAAGTTTTGAAGCAAAATATCTTTCCCCTTTTCTCCAATCAATTAAAAGATTTTTTGTTAAAAAAGATGATACTATCATTCTTAATCTATTATGCATAGTTCCAGTTTGATTAAAGTGAATCATTGCTGCATCTATTAATGGAACTCCTGTTTTACCTTCACACCATCTTTGAAAATCTTCTTCATTTTTATTCCAAGGAACTTCTAGTGTATTAAAATTCTCAAACTCACTATTTGGAAAATGAAATAAAATATAGTTATAAAACTCTCTCCAAAAAAGCTCTCTTACAAAAAACTCACTATTTGCACCCTTTAACTTTTTGATTTTATTAAAAACTTCTACAGGAGATATAAGCCCAAATCTTAAATGAACTGCCAATGAAGAAGTTGCACTTTTATAAAATATGTCCCTATCTTCTTCATAATCTTCTATTTTTAATGAGAACTCATCTATTAATTCATTTGCTGTTTTATTTAGAAAAGAAGGAAGAGAAACTTCATCAAAACCCATTTGCTTTAAAGTAGGTATTTGTTTATAATCAAAAGCTATTAGTTTTAGTTTCTTGTTTATTTCAAACTCTTCCAAAGCATCACTTTGCCATAGAAAAGAAAGATTTTTATAAAAAGGTGTAAATACTTTATAAGGTGTTCCATCCTTTTTTAAAGCATTCCAAGGTTTTATGATATATGAATCACTATACCTTCTAAGAGGTATGATTTTTTCAACTTCTATATCTCTTTTTTTTGCATAAGAGTCAAAATCACAAGAGCATAAAATCTCATCAAAACCTAAAGTTTTAAGTTTTGAAAAAACTTCTACTGGCTTACCATAAAAAATCGCTAAATCTAAACCTAAACTTTTTAACTGTTTTTTTAACTCTATTACAGATTTATAAATAAAACTTACTCTTTTATCATCTTTTTGAAGTAAGTCTAAAATATTTGTATCAAAAATAAAAATAGGCAATACCTCATCTTTTGCTTTTGATAGTATTGCACTATTTGTAACCCTTAGGTCTCTTCTAAACCATAAAATCTGTTTCATTACTTATAAGCCTTTACATCAGATCTTAAAGCTAGCTCTTTTGGATATGGATTTAAAAACTTTTGTGATTTTAAATATGTAACATCAAATCTTTTTGTATAAACTTTTATGATTTTAATTACTGCAATTAAAGGTATAAGTTTAGCTCTATAATCTTCAATAGACTCTAAGATTTCTTCTTTCTCTTCTTTAGAAATAAGCTTTTTAAAGTATCCAAATATATGTAATAAAACATTGTAAGTTTTTTTAATGCTACCTTTTTCATTTATAGCTTTTAAGAAAGCTTCTTTATACTCTTCTAAAACCTCATCTACTTCTCTTTTGTCATGATTAGCTACAATATTTCCTAACTCTTTGTAAGCATTTGTTGATTTTGCATAAATTAAATATTTATATTGAGTATGAAACTCTACTAAATCATTGAAGCTAGGTTTAGTATCAATAAACTCATGTAAATCTCTATAAGCAAATATTTGCATCAAGAAGTTTTCTCTAAGCCAGGCATCTTTTAATCTACCCTCTTCTTCTATTGGTAAGTAAGGATACTTTTCTTTTATTTTAGCAGCGAATCTTCCAACACCTTTTTTCTCACTTGGTGCATTTATCTCTTTATAAACTTTTACTCTTTCTAAGCCACAAGTTGGTGAACTAGCTTTTAAAATAAATCCACATAAGTAATCATTTTTAATTCTATTAGCATTTTTCTCACAAGACTCATCTAAAACATCAGTTAAATCTTCTTTTTCATAAGTTGTAACTACTCTTATGTCATTATCTTTTTCAACTAATCTAATTGTTGGTCTTGGTGTTCCAAATACTTCTGCTTCAGGACAGTATGGTTCAAAATCAAAATAGTTTCCTAAAGTATTTACTATGAAACCATCTTTTGAATTTGTTCCATCATATCGACACATGCTCCCTAATAAACAAGCTGATACTCCAAGTTTCATAATAAATCCTTTTTTATTTTAATTTTATAATAAAAAAGAATTAATTAATAGGATTTTAATATCAGTTAATACTACATATTTTTCTTGGTTTTATTTGTAGGTACTGCTTCATAAGGATTTTCGGGCCAATAATGTTTTTTATATTTACCCCTTAACTCTTTTCTAACTTCTTCATAAGAGTTATCCCAAAAACTTTTTAAATCTTGTGTTATTTGAATAGGTCTATTTGCAGGATTTAGCAAATGAATAGTTAAAGGTATTTGATTATTTAATACTTTAGGAGAGCTTTGAAGTGAAAAAACCTCTTGTATTTTCACTGATAAGATAGGATTTTGATCTACTGAATAGTCTATATTTATTTTAGAGCCACTTGGTACACTTATAAAACTTGGTAAATCTTTTTCTAAAACTTTAAAGCTATCATAATCTATATTTGAAAAAAGAATTGAGTAAATATCTAGTTTTTCTAAATCCTCAAATCTTTCTATAGAGTTCAAATAAGGCTTTAACCAAGTATCAGCATTTTTTGTTAGATACTCATCAGAAAAATCCATTAGTTCTAAACTACAATCAAACCCACTTTGTTTTGCACTGTTATAAAAGTTTACTCTATTTTGTAAAGAGATTGCTTTTTTATCAAAAGTAAGAGTTTGTTTTACACCTTTTACTTTTACATAATCTAATATAGCCTCAATATAATCCTCTTTTGAAATATTTTTAGCTTTTTCATAACTAATAATAAGACTCTCAAACATTAAAACTTCATAAAGTTCAAAACTATCTTTATTCAATGTTTTAATAGTTTTATAAAAATGTTTTGAAAAATATTTCTCAACTAACTTAAAATCAATACTACATGCTTGATTTATATATGAATTAGTCTGTTTTGCACTTAAATTTAAAGCTACTAAATACTCACTTTTTTGTAATAACACATCATCAATTATGGCTGCTTTTTTATTACTTAGAGCATAGATATTTTCATTGCTTTGTCTTTTTTTTGCTAATCTATCAGGATAAGCAAAAAGAGTTAAAATAGATATATACTCATTTTTAAATTGAGTATTTATTTTGATCTCTTTTATTTTTTGAAGCCTTGTAAAAAACATTGAAGCTTGTTTTTTAACATTTGAAATCCTTTGAATATTTACATTATTTAAGTTGTTTTGTTCATAAACTACCTCAAATCTACATAAAAAATCTTTTGAACTAGTTTGTAAAATATCATTTTCACTTAATAAAGAAGCTATTAAACAAGCCTGCTTTGCAAAGCCTAACTCATTTGATTTTAAAATCATAAAACCTAATCTTGGATGAATACCTAAACTTAAAACATCTTCTCCAAAAGAAGTAATATTACCTTTTTCATCAAGCAATTCTAAACTTTGTAATAAAGCCTTTGAACTAGATTCATACTCTTTATTAGGTCTATTAAGTAAAGTTAATTCTTCTAAATCATCAACTCCCCATAAAGCAGTATCTAAAAGAAAAGAGCTTAAATCTACTCTTAATATTTCAGGTACTGAATTTTTGGTTAAAAGTCTTTTTTTATGCCAAAGTTTATAACAAACTCCTTTACTCAACCTTCCTGCTCTTCCTTGTCTTTGAATAGCACTATCTTCACAAATAAAAGAATACTCTAAATGATCCATTCCAGTTGTAAAATCATATCTTGAGATTTTTTCTAGTCCAGAGTCAATAACTATTTTAACACCCTCAATAGTAAGAGAAGTTTGAGCTATGTTTGTAGATAAAATTACTTTTCTTTTTTCATTTTTAAAAATAGCTAAGTTTTGTTCTTTCTTTGATAAGCTTGAGTGTAAAGGTGTTATTAAAATATCATCTTTTAAACTGCTTTCTAATAAGCTTTTTAAACTATTTATTTCTTTAAAACCTGCTAGAAATACTAATATATCTCCTTCATCATTTTTTAAAGCCTCTAAAACAGTTTTATGTAAGATATTATCTAACTCTTTAATATTTGGATGTTTTACATCTAAAGGAAGATATTTTTCTTCAACCTCAAACATTTTTCCTTTACTTGTTACTAATTCAAAATCTTTTAGACTACTTTGTAATTCATCTTCTTGTAGTGTAGCAGACATTAAAATAAGTTTTAAATCTTCTCTTAAAAGCTCTTGAGACTGTAGACACAAAGCAAGACCTAAATCACTATTTATACTTCTCTCATGAAATTCATCAAAAATAACACAAGCACACTCTTCTAAAGCTTGATTAGATTGTATCATACGAGTAAGGATTCCCTCAGTAACAACTAAAATTTTTGTTTTATTACTTTTTTTACTCTCTAGTTTTATTTGATAACCAACAGTATCTCCAACTTCTTCCCCTAATAAACTAGCCATTTGTGTTGCAATTGAAATAGCAGCAACTCTTCGTGGTTCTAAAACAATAATAATTTTATCTTCTAACCAAGGTTCATTAAGTAAACTAATAGGGACAACGGTACTTTTACCAGCACCAGCAGGAGCTTTTATAATAAGGTTTGATTTATTTTGTAATACCTCTTTAATTTGAGGTATTACTTCATTTATAGGAAAGTTTAACATTTAGCAATTATATATAAAAGTTTATACTACTTTACTTTCTTTTTTAGTTTTTTTAGTATTTCTAACTTTTTTTCTAATTTCTCTTTTTGTTTTTTAGAGTCTTCTTTTTTTATTTGCTTTTTTGTTTTTTCAATTTTAAGTTCAATACTTTTTATCAACTCTTTTCTTTTAACTTTGATTTTTTCTTCACTCTTAGTAGAATCATATAGACTCTTAATCTCATCAAAAAGTTTTTCTATTTTCATATTTCCTCTCCTAATTCTTGAATATCTTTACTATCAATTAATAAAATTGACATTGCGTTAATTAAATTTTTTGAAATATCATGGGCAAAAGTTGTATCATTGATTAAAGAAGTTGCCATTTTTTTATCAATTTTATCTTCTCTAATTAACTCATCAATTTTTTCATTTCTTAAACTATCCAACTCTTTTATATTCTCTTTTAAAACCTCTAAAGAAGATAGAACTTCTAAGTCATCTTTTTCATCTCTAATATCATCAATAGTTTTTAAAACCGTAACTAAACTTAATCTTATTTTATTATATTCCTCTTTAATAAAACTATTTTTTGATTTTAAATAAATAGTTAAATTTCTATGTAAATCTCTAATATCTTTTGTAGATTCTACAATATTTCTTGCTGCTAATTTAAGCTCATAAACTCTTTGTTTATCCTCTTCATCCATACTCTCTTGAGCAACGGCAGAAAACTTAACAATCTCGCCATATAAACTTTTAATTTTATTTGTATAAAAAAGATTTACATCAGTATTAATATCTAGATTTGAGTTTTTGACAACCTCGCTTAATGTTTGAGTATCCACATTTTTATAGTTATGTCTATGTAAATAAATACCATGAGAAACAACTTCTTGGGCATTGTCATATAAGTGAAAAATCTCTTTTTTAACAGCAATTAAAACAGCATCTGGGATTTTTACTAAACCATTATCTAAAAATCTTGGTTTTGATTTTGAAGTTTTTTCATTTTTAAATAAACCTTTTAAGAAGGTCTCTAATTTATAAGTGAAAGGTGAAACAACTATTACTCCGATTATATTAAATACTGTATGGAAAAGTGCTAGCTTCATAGTATAATCATCAGCAGCTATTGATATTAAACTTGCAATATAATCAACTAAATCTGCTAATTGATATAAGAATATAATTGCAATTATTCCGGTTGTTATATTAAAAATAAAGTGAGCAACAGCAAGCCTTTTACCATTTGAATTTGAAGCAAGAGCTGCAATAACAGCAGTAACTGTTGTACCAATATTTGCTCCAATTGCCAATTCTAAAGCATTTAGATATACAATTTGTCCTGTTGCTAAAGCTGTAATAATTAAAGCCATAGTTGCACTACTTGATTGAATAATAATAGTAGCAATCGCCCCAAGAGCAATATAAACAATAATCCCTAAAGCACCTTCCATAGCAAACTGAGATAAATCTAAACCAGCTTTTAAAGTTTCAAACCCGTCTTTCATATATGAAATACCTAAGAAAACAAACCCTAAACCAAGAAGTACATTTCCTAAACCTTTTAGACCATTTGAACTTGAAAATCTAAATAAAACACCAAATATAATCATAGGCATTGCATAAGCTGATATTTTTATCTTTACTCCAAAAGTTGAAACAATCCAAGCAGTTGTAGTTGTACCAATATTAGATCCAAATACAATTCCAATTGCACCACTTAAACTTATTAAACCTGCACTTAAAAAGGATATAACGATAATAGAAACCAAAGAAGAACTTTGAACTATTGAAGTTGATAAGAAACCTGTACCAATGGCTTTAGGAATACTACTTGTACTTTTTTGGATAATTCTTTCTAGAATTCCTCCACTAAAAAGTTTGAAGCCATCTTCCATAAAAACCATACCAATTAAAAATATTGCAATTCCTGCAATAATAACTTTTGCATCGTCATTTGAAAAAAGCAAATATGCTAAAAGTGCTAAAATCAATGGGTATAAAACTCTTTTTGCCATAATAACTCCTAAAATATAGGTAAATACCATATTTATACCCAAATAATAATAATATATTATTTAAGTTATGCTACTATATAATATTAGTTTATAAGAATAAGTTATAAAGGTTAATATGATTCCAAAAAAATTTAAAATAATTAGTACAATACTTTTTTTATTGCCACTTACAATTTTGGCAAAAGATTACACAATTGGCTTTGCACAAGATACTTTAAAAAATGATTGGAGATTAGCTCAGGTTGAAGAGTTAAAACAAGAGATTAGTAAACATCCTAATCTAAAACTTACAATCAAAAGTGCCAATACAAAGGTCTCTAAGCAAATTAGAGATATTGAACTTTTTATAGAACAAAATGTAGATTTTATAATCACAAGTCCAATTGAGCCAAATATTACAAGTTTAGTTTTAAAAAAGGCTATTGATAAAAATATAAAAGTTATTTTACTTAGTAGAACAATAAATAGTAAAGATTATACTACTTTTATTTCACCAAATAATGAAAAAATTGGAGAAGAAGCTGCAAAACTTTTAGCTACTTTGATAAATGGAAAAGGTGTGATTTTAGAAATACAGGGAATTAAAACAGCCACATCAACACTAAAAAGAACAAAAGGTTTTAACAATATTATTAAAAATTATCCAAATATAAAAGTAATTAAAAGAAATGCAAACTTTTTAAGAGCTGATGCTATAAAAACTATGGAAGAAATCTATAAAAAAGATATAAAATTTGATGCTATTTTTTCCCATAGTGATAGTATGCTTGTAGGGGTTAGAAAGGTTATGAAGAAATATAACAAAGAATTATCTATTCCAATGGTAGGAATAGATTATATAAAAGCTGCTCAAAATGCCATATTAAAAGGGGAACAAACAGCTAGTTTTGTATATCAAACTTCTGCAAAAGAAGGTGTTCAAGCAATAGTTGATATAATAAATAATAAAACTGTCGAAAAAAATATTAGCTTAAACACTCTAAAAGTTACAAAAAATAATGCAGATAAAATAAAACCAATTTTTTAAAGGATTTCATTGTTAAAGAATAAACTATTTATATTAATAATCTCAATTACTTCACTTAGTTTAATACTTAGTGGTATTGTGTATTATAAAAACATAAACTCTGTTTTTGAAGAACAAGCTATTTTAAACATAAATCATGATAAAAAGATTTTTAACTCTTTTTTACAAGATAAGAAAAATCAGATTAAAAAACTATCAGAAAATATAATAAATAATGAAAACACAAAACTATCTTTAAATCTTATCTCTAATTATCAAGATAAGAATAACTATTCAAAAGAAATTTTTGATTATGAAAAAGAGAGACTTTTAGAACTTTCATCTCAATGGGTTAGCTTAGAAGAAGGTATTTCAATAAGCCTTTTTGATAAAAATAAAAATCTTGTTTTAGTTAATTCTAAAGTAGAGAATATTAGAAACTTTGGATATACATCTTTTAAAGACAAAAAAGAAGTTTTTGTTAATAAAATAGATAAAAACAATACACAAGTTCCAAAAATAAAAAATATAAATGAGTTTAAACTTGAATCTTTCAACTTTATAGAAAGACAAAATATCATTGTAAGTATTTTCTTAAAAGAGATTTATTTAGGAGAAAACTTAGTTGGTTATATAAAAGTATGTTTTAATATAGACCAAGAGTTATTAGATAGTCTAAAAGATACATTTATGAATAAAATTGTACTTCAATTTGACAATCAAAAATATATTTTTGATAGAGAGTTAGATGCACAAAAATTTAAAATTATTGAAAAATCAAAAAACTACCTAATAAAAAAGTCAAAAATTGATGAAACTAATGACTCTATTTATTTAATAAATATTTTAGATAAGCAAATAATAAACAATAAAATAGGTAAAACTTTTGAAACAATTATTATTATATGGCTTGTAATTTTAAGTATTACTATATTCTTGTCATTTATGTTTACAAATAAATATATTTTAAGACCAATTGAGAACCTACAAGATATTATAAAAGATATAAAGAAAAAAACAAATGTAACAACAAGTATACAAACAAATAGTTCAAAAGATGAAATTAAAGTTATAAGAGATGACTTTAGAGAATTAGCTAAAGCATTAGATAAAAATATCGCTTTTTTAAATAGCTATCAAGCTATTATGGATGAAGCAGCAATTGTAAGTAAGTCTGATTTAACTGGTAAAATCACTTATGTAAATGATAATTTTGTAAAAATTTCCGGTTACTCAAGAAAAGAAGCAATTGGCTCTCCTCATAGTATCATAAGACATCCAGATACACCAAAAGAAGTTTTTGAAGATTTATGGAATACTATACAAAATAAAGGTATTTGGAAAGGGACTTTAAAAAATAAAAGAAAAGATGGAACTTTTTATTGGGTTAACTTACTTATTAGACCACTTTTAGATGAAAATAATAATATCGCTAAATATATTGCTTTTAGATATGATATTACTGAGTTAATTGAACAAAGAGAAACAATTAAAAAAGCTGCGAATACTGATAAGTTAACTGGTCTTTGTAATAGAGTAAAATTAATTAAAGATATAAAAAAGTTAGATTCTCCTGCTTTATCTTTTTTTAATGTTGATAGTTTTAGACAAATAAATGATTTTTATGGACACTTTTTTGGAGATATCCTAATAAAAGAATTAGCTGAATTTTTATCAAATAAGTTTATTCATAGCAAACATATAAAAGTATATAGAACGCAAGCAGATGAGTTTGCTTTACTTGCAAACTTAAGTAATGAATTTGAAAAAGAAGCCTTCTTTGGAGAAATTTATAGATTAAATAGAAAAATAAATAATAAACAATTTAAGATAGAAAATGAAGATTTAAATATAAATATTACATCTTCTATTTCTTATGAAGATAGTGAAAAGATTCTTTCTACTGCAAATATGGCACTAAAACATGCAAAAAAGAATTCTGTAGATTTACTAGTATATAAAGATGATTATAGTTTAGATAAAATCTATGAAAATAATATAAAATGGGCAAAAAACTTAAAAACTGCAATTAGAACTGACAAGATTGTTCCATTTTTTCAGCCAATTATCAATAATAAAACAGGTCAAATAGAAAAATATGAGTCTTTAGTTAGACTAATAGATGAAGATAATAAAGTTGTATCACCTTTCTTCTTTTTAAATATTGCTAAGAAAACAAAACACTATGAAACTATAACTAAAACTGTAATCAAAAAAAGTTTTGAAAAATTTAAAAATAGTACTTATGAGTTTTCAGTAAATCTTACAATTGAAGATATTTTAAATGCAAATATTCAGTCATATATTTTCTTAATGTTAGACAAATATCAAATTGGTTCTAAAGTTGTATTTGAAATAGTTGAATCTGAATCAATTGAGAATTTTAATGAAGTTTCAAAATTTATTTCAGAAGTAAAAAAGTATGGAGTAAAAATAGCTATTGATGACTTTGGAACAGGTTATTCAAACTTTGAATATCTTCTAAAATTAAAAGCTGATTACATTAAAATTGATGGTTCTATGATAAAAGATATTCATAAAAATGAAGATTCTAAGACTGTTGTTTCAGTAATCGTGGACTTTGCTAAGAAAATGAATATGAAAACAATTGCAGAATTTGTTGAAAATGAAGAGATTTTATATGTAATAAAAGAACTAGATATTGATTATTCACAAGGTTACTATTTTAGTGCACCTAAAAGAGATATAGATTAATGTTATCTATTTTTAGATATAATCGCGAATATAAAAGATTTAAAAGGAATTATCATCAAAGCATTTAATTCATTAGATTTAGAACCAAGCATTATTAAAGCCTTGGAAGATTTAAATTATGAACAACCAACACCTATACAAAAAAAGAGTATACCTCTTGCTTTAAAGAAAAAAGACATCTTAGCAACTGCACAAAGTGGTTCAGGGAAAACTGCTGCTTTTGTTTTACCAATCATAGATGAAATACATAATACAAATAATCAAGCACACCCTCTAAGAGCGTTAATATTAGCTCCAACAAGAGAACTTGTAAACCAAATCAATAAAGCAATTGAAGATTTTAGTAAATATATTGATATTAGAAAAACTGTAGTTTTTGGTGGAGTATCATCTAAAGACCAAGAAAGAAAAATAGCAAAAGGTGTTGATATTATTGTAGCGACACCAGGAAGATTATTAGAGCATATAAAAAATAAAACTGTAGATTTATCAACAGTAACAACTTTAGTTGTTGATGAAGTTGACACAATGCTTGATATGGGATTCTTAGAAGATATTGAAACAATCTTCTCTAATGCAAGTATGAGTAGAC
Source organism: Arcobacter pernae (assembly GCF_049472135.1). NCBI lineage: Bacteria > Pseudomonadati > Campylobacterota > Epsilonproteobacteria > Campylobacterales > Arcobacteraceae > Arcobacter > Arcobacter pernae. The sequence continues at coordinate 249,848 of NZ_JBMOVV010000001.1, read as the reverse complement.
AAATTATGATGTTCTCTGCAACATTAAACCAAAATGTTAAAAAACTAGCAAAAGAGTTTTTAGAAACTCCTGCAGTTGTTGAGATTTCAAGCCAAAGATCAAGTGTTGATGTTATTGACCAACAAGTAATTCAAGTAGATGAAGCTAAAAAAAATGAACTTCTTTCTTTTATAATTGGTTCAAGAAACTATCCTCAAGCACTTGTATTTGTAAATACAAAAAAAGAGGCTGATGGGTTAGTTTCTCACCTTGAATTAGATGGATTAAAAGCTTCTTGTATTCATGGAGATATTAGACAAACAGCAAGAGCAAAAGCCCTAAGAAAGTTTAAAAGTGGAGATATTAGAGTTTTAGTTGCTACTGATATTGCGGCAAGAGGTATTGATATTCAACTTTTACCTGTTGTTATAAACTACTCTTTACCTGAAACTGTTGCAGACTATACACATAGAATAGGAAGAACAGGAAGAGCTGGTAATGCTGGTGTTGCTATTACTTTGTTAAGTGTAAAAGATTATAAAATGATGACAAAAATTGAAAAAGATTTAATCTTAGACTTAAAAAGAGATATTATTGAAGACTTTGAACCAACAGAGAAAAAACCAAGAGGTATCAAACCAAGACCTAAGCAAAAGCTTAGTCAAAAGAAAACTGTAAATAGAACAGCAAATACGCCAAGACCAACTAAACAGAAGAAAAGAAAAACTACTAAAAGAGATGCAAACAGAAGTTTTAGAAAGTAATTAATTACTTTCTAAAATATTCATTCTTTTTAAAATTTCAAAAGTTTTACTCACATCATATGTAGCACTATGATGTGAACTTTCATCAAATTCAATTCCATAAAAATCACAAACCTCATCCAAACTTGGATTTTTAATATTTCCTCTACTATTCAAAGACTTTACTAAATGTTTGTTTTCTTTCATTGTACATATATGATTTTCAAATCTTGCTAATTTATCAATATGTCTTAATTCAAAACTTATATTATGAGCAACTAAAGTTTTTGCACTATAACAAAACTCTTTAAACTCTTCATCTTCATTAAAATATGCAGGATACTCTTTATCTTTTCTATAATCCATTATTAAATCTGGCGTTAACCTATGAACTTTATAAGAATAGAAATTTACTGGAAACCTTGATAAATAGTATCTATGAAATTTATCAACTATCTTAAAACCATCATTTGATATATCTAATTTTACAGCTGCAACTTCTATTACATCACCAATATTATGTGTGTTTGTTTCAAAATCTAATATTATCACTTTATAAACTCTTCTCTTTTTTTATATATCAATTTTTGTATTTCTTTATATTTTGAACTATTAACTGTTTGTAATTTATCTATTAGATATTCATATTTTTTATAAGTATCCCAAACATTAAAACTATGCTGTTCTCTATTCATTTTATAAAGTTCTATACATACAACACCATTAACAAAAGCTTTTAAAATAAATGATTCTTCTCTAGTATCTTTTTCATTTTTATACTCTCTCCATAAATCTTCTAGCATATCATGAGCTTTTACAAAATCATTTTTATTAATAATATTAATTATTTCATCTAAATTGTTTACTAAATTCATTTTTACCTCAAAAGGATTATAGCAAAAGAAGCCTTTTTCTAGTAAATAAACATTTAACCTTAAATTAATATTAATGGCTATAAAATTATTGTATAAGAGTAAAGGAGTTTATCATGCAAGTAAATAACAACTCTCAACTAAATAATGATGTATATTTAAACGCCAATCAAGCACTAAATAGAATAGCTACTGGTGTAGAAATAAATAAAGCAAGTGATGACCCATCAGGATTATCAATACTTAATAATTTAAATGTACAAGCAAGTGGTTACTCTCAAGCAATTGAAAATAGTAATCAAGCAATTGCATTAACACAAATTGCAGATGGAGCTTTAACTGGTCAATCTACAATCTTAGATAATGTAAAAGAGAAACTCTTAGAAGCATCAAATGGTACAACAAGTCAAGAAGGCAGAGAAGCTTTACTAGATGATATTCAAGGTTTATTAACACAATTTGATGATATTGCTAGTCAAACAAACTACAATGGAAATACTCTTCTTCAAAAAAGTTCTGACGATCAAGGAGAAAGTGAAGTTCTCCAATTTCAAACATCAAATGAAGATGGCACACCAATTGAAACTACGTCAGTTCAATCAAATACTCAAGGTTTAAATTTAAATGATTTGTTAAATGAAGATCCTAATAGTTTTACAGCAGATGATGCAAGATCTTATTTAGATAGACTTGATACTGCTATTGATGATTTAAATACAATTAGAGGTGAGTTTGGTTCAGTTCAAAATCAACTTGAAAGTAATACAAGAAATCTTCTAAGTCAATCAAGTTCAACTCTTAGCGCAGCTGATGTTTTTAATACAGATTTTGCAGCTGAAGTTGCTAGTTTTTCAAAACAGAATATTTTAGCTCAAATTGGAGCTTTTGGTGCGGCTCAGTCAAATAACATAAATCAACAAACGGTTACAAGACTATTAAGTTAAAAACTTATAGTCTTTGTAACTCTTATTCTATTTTTAGGTCTTTTTGTAATTTTAGTATATTGTCTATTTTCAAAAGTAAAATAGTTTTTATATCCCGTTAAAACTCTTCTTTCTCTTTGTGTATAAAAGTTATCATCACAAGTTCTATACTCTTCTTTTTTATATCTATGAGATCTATAACCATTTCTTTCATCTCTTGAGTTATTAGCAATTGCAGCTCCCATTAAACCACCAACTACTCTTGCAACATCACGACCATTTCCTTTTCCAATTTGATTCCCAATAGCAACACCAATAGTAGCTCCTACTAACGTATCAACTCCTATTGAATTATTGTCATATGAATTATACTCTTCTTCATAATTACTTCTATAATAAGGCTCTTCTTCACACTGTTCATAAACTCTATCATATCTGTATTCGTAAACAGGCTCACTTTTATATACATGGGCATATGAGTAAACTCTATTCTCTTTTGCATACATAATACTTGATAAAATAAAAATTGAAATTAAAAACTTTTTCATAGGGATACTCCTTTTATATGTTCTAAAGAAGTATATTTCTAAATTGTAGACATATTGTGAAAAGCTATTTAAGCTTTCCAAAAACTTTATACTTTTCCCAATATATATTTAAAGCTTCTTCTAATTGCTTTGAAGTAAGTTTTGTTGGCTTTTTTACACCAAATCTTTTTATAAAAGCTTCAGGCATGATAGTTTTATCAAAACTAGGATTTCTAAGATATGAACTCATAGCACTTTTTACTTCCCGTTGGGAACTATATTTTAAAAGATATCTATAAAAGTATTTATCAATTGATACTGGTATTTTTTTATGACACTTTACACAATTTTGCTCATATATATTAAGTTCTTTTGATAAAAGAGAAATTGAAATAAAAACTAAAATTAAAAAAACTCTTACCATACTACCTCGATTCTTGTTCCTACTTTTAATTTTGAAGTTACATTTATTTTTAAATCATACTCTTTAGCAATTAAATAGACTATATTAAGACCTATTCCAAAACCACCTACACTCTTATCAAACCTACTATATCTTTCAAAAAGATTTTCTAGATTTTCTTGTGTCATTCCCTTTCCAGAATCTTTTACAACTAATCTATTTCCCTCAAGAGTAACTTCTATAGTACCATTGATTTTATTATACTTAATTGCATTTGATAAAAGGTTATCTATCAGTTTTGAGATTTTTTTCTCATCACAAACTAAATAGATATCTTCATTTATATTTAAAATAAAATCAATTTTTTTAATAGTTGCTAAACTTCTAAAGTACTCTACTCTTTGTTTTACTATTTTTGATAAATTTAAGTTCTCATTTTGAGATATGATTTTATTGTTAAGTGTTAGAAAAGTTAAATCCTCATAAATATTTGATATTGTCTTTGCTCCAATATCTATTCTATTTATCTTCTTTAGAGTCTTTTCATCAAGACTATTTCTATCTATCATCTCTATATTTGAAACTATTGCTGAAATAGGAGTGTTTAATTCATGTGTTGTATCTTTAATAAATCTATCTAACAAATGCAAAGAGTCTCGCATAGGTCTTAAAAATAGTTTTGCAATAAAATATCCAACAATTGACATAAAAATAAAAGCTAATAAACTAAAAGAAATCAACTCATTTTTTACTTTATTAAACCAAACTCTATCATCTTCAATCTCAACAATTATATATTTTGCTCCAAGATAGTATGATTCTGGTTTATCTACATAATGAATTTTTTTATTACTTATGTAAGATACTTCTTCAAAATTTATCTCATTTGAATTTAAAGTAGAAAATATCTCTATTTTATCACTGTCAAAAATAGCAGAATTAAACTTTTCATCTCGAGGATAAAACTTATACTTATCAAAGTTTACATGTAAATCTTTTAATCTAAATAGTAAATTATTAGAGTATTCTTGAAGTATTTGTCTTTTTTCTTGAAGCATTAAATCTTTTTGAAAGTTATAATATAGAAAAGATACAACACCAATAATTATTAAAATTAAAAAAGAGTATAAAAAACCAAAACCAAGAAGAGTTCTAGTTTCACTCTTGGTTAAATCTATATCCGAGCTTTTTGAGACTAACAATTTTATCTTTTCCTAATATTTTTCGTAAATTTTTAATATATGTTCTCAAAGAGTTATCACTATACTCTTCATCATATTCCCATACATTATCATATATTCTGTCATGAACTAAAAGCTCATTTGGATGCTGTAAGAAAAGTTTTAAAAGTTTTAACTCTTTTAAATTTAGTTTTACATCAACTCCATCTTTTTTTAGCTCATTTGATATTAAATCAAACTCAATATTTTGATCTATCTTTATTAAATCTGATTTATTTGAGTACTCTCTTTTTATTATAGTTTGAACTCTAAGTAAAAGCTCTTTTAATTCAAAAGGTTTTCTTATATAGTCGTCACAACCACTATTAAACCCCTCTTCTAAAGACTGCATAGAGTTTAATGATGTAATAAATATAGCTGGTACATTATTATCATCTTCTCTTAATCTTTTTAAAACCTCAAAACCATTAAGTTCAGGTACATTAACATCCAAAAGAAGTAAATCAAAAGAGTTTTCGTAAACTAGTTCTAAAGCTTCTTGTCCATCATAAGCAGGAAGAACTTCGAAACCTTGTTCTTCAAAATAATCAATAACTGTTTCACTTAAAGTTAAATCATCTTCTAATAATAATAATTTTGTTTTCATTTTAATTTACTTTTATTTTTTTCATATTGTTCTTTTTCTTTTGAACTCATAGTAGGTATTCTTTGTTTTAATTCTTTTTTAAAATCTTTCATATTTTGTTTTTCAACATAGCCCATTATGGCGATTAACTCTTGTGTACTCATTTCAGAATAATCAACTTTGGCAAAAGAAATTGTAACAATAAATGAAATTAATAATAAAATCTTTTTCATATATAGTCTCTTTAATTTTTAATTTATTGTATCATAACAAATGTATAATAATTGTAAAATAGTAAGAATAGCAAAAGTAGCAAAAGTTTTGATATTTTATAGCAAAGCTATAGCATATAATGATATTTTACAAAATAAATCACTTTTTTTAAGAAATCTTACTTAATCTATACTAAATTGAAGTATCTTTTTAACTTTGAGTCAATAATATAAGACATATTAAAAAATAATATTATTAGGATTTAAAATGACTAAAGTAGGTAAACTATTTAAAAAGACTCCATATTTTGTAAAAGATATAAATAGAATTCATAAAGATATAAAATTTGTTGAAGAGTTAATAAAAAATTTAATTAATGAAGAACAAATTGAAGAGAACAATTTAGTATATATCTTCTCAAATAATAGAGACAATACTTTACACTTCCACCTACTTTTAAAAAATAGTATAAACAAAGAACATTTAATATCAAAATTTAGAAATGAAAATGTAGAGTTTACTTTTCAATATTTTACTGAAACAAAAACTAAAACTTCTAAAGTTAATACATATTTATTTATAGAAACATTTAAACATCTTCAAGAGTATGAATTAGCAAATGCCTTCAATCATATGATTTCATGTGATGGAGAGAAATTATCTTTATGTATTCAAAAAGAAGATTTAAACCTATTTCAGCCTGACAATATTCAATACAGATATAGAAATATAATACTTGAAAAAGAAGAGTTTGTAAAAGATACATGTATAACTTTTGATATTTCTTATGAAAAACTATTTGAAGATTTAAATCCAAATTTAATTAAACAAGTATGTAAAGACTTAAACCTTACATATAAAAAACTATCTTTTGAATTAGGTTATAAACCTGACACAATTAATAAAGCAGCTTCAACAGGAAAAGTAAGTGAGCAATTAAAAAAAGCTATTCATTTGTACTTGGAAAACTTAAGATTACAAAATGAACTACAAAATTTAGAATTTTTTAAAGAAAAACTTAATGGGATTTTAGTTTAAGTCTTTATAAATATTATTTGACTAAAATCTCAATAAAAAAAGAGAGTTCATGGTTAAGAGTATATTATTAGTATTAGGTACAAGTTTAGTTTTAAGTGGTTGCCTTGGTGGATCAGATAGCGAAGAAGAGAAATGGCACTCATTTATTTACCCTGACAAACAAAACACAAAAAGAAATATGAAAAGCCCTATGAGTTTTTCATCACTACAACAATGTAAAGAAGAATCAATCAAACAACTTGAAACAATGGGGATTTCTAACAGTGGAACTTTCAAATGTGGACTTAATTGTGAATTCCACGATGGAATGAAGCTAGAAATCTGTGAAAAGATGTTAGCCCCTACAGAAAAGTAGCATTTTTGCTATTTTTCTAATATTTCGAACAATTTAAATAACTTTTTAAAAGACTTTTTAAAATTTTTATGTTATAAATCCTATAACAAATAATTTTAAAGGTAATTTATGCGAGTATTAAAACATTTAAACATACTTTATATCCTAAAAACAGAAGTGTCTGAAACTCTTCAAATCTTTCAAGAAAAATCAAACAATTTAATTATAAAAGAGAGTTATAATCAGATTCTAGAAGTTCTAGAACAAAATAGTATTGATATAATTTATAGTGAAGAAAAAATACCTATGAATATATTGAATTCTATTAGAGAAAACTTCCAAAATACTCATATTATTATTTGTACAAGTTTTATTTCCACTCAAGAATACTTCGATGCTATTACATTAAAGAACATTATGTATTTACAAGAAGTACCAACAAAAATAGATTTAAAAGATATCCTTTTAAATATTGTTAAAAACATTGACTCAAATAGTTCAAATATTATTAATTTAGAAGAGAATTTTATTTACGATAGTTATAATAATAGCTTATTAAAAAATAAAACTATTATTTCTCTATCAAAGAAAGAGAATATGTTTTTAAACTATATTATAGATAATAAAGACAGAGCTGTATCATATGATGAAATAAATGACAATTTATGGAATGGTGACATGACTCATAATGCTTTAAGATCTGTAGTAAAAGAAGTTAGAAGAAAAACTTACAAAGATTTAATAAAAAATATTTCTGGTGTAGGATACAGAGTCTCAATTTAACCAATACATTTAAGGTTTACCCTTAAATGTACTTTTTTTTCAATATCAATAATAACTATTAAAATAACAAATAAATTCTAATCAACTAGTTAAAAAATATACAAAGGCTATTATAAATAAGCATTTATAGCTTAAGTATAGCAAAAAAAATATACTCAATAATTATAATTTTTCCTCTCTTTTTTCAAAAACTATCTACAAAAACCTATTTATGGTATTTTTCTTTTTTAAAGAGTATAATTATCATATAGAAAAAATAGCATTATATGCTATAAATAAGGAAACCGATATGTTTAATAACTTATCAATAAAAATAAAATTACTTATTCTAGCAATAAGTTCTATCTTTATAGTATCTACAGTTATTATTGTTGATTCAATATCAAGAGTTAATGAAATAACTGAAAACAACATCACTGATTTCAGAGAAAAAGCTTATACTGCAAAAGAGCTTGAACTTAAAAACTATGTTGAGCTTGCATATAAAGTTATAGAGTCATTTTATAAAAAAGTTGATGGCTCAAATGAAGAAGAGATGAAAAAAGCTGCTTTATTTACTGTAGTTAATATGAGATTTGGCACAGATGGATACTATTGGGTTAATGACTCAAACCATGTTGTTGTAAGTCATGCCGTTAAACCAGCATTAAATGGTAAAAACCTAATTAATCTAAAAGATAAAAATGGTGTTTTTGTTTATCAAGAGATTGTAAAAGCTGCGAACAAAACATCTGAAGGTGGATTAGTTAGATATGTTTGGCCAAAACCAGGTAAAAGCGATGCTCAACCAAAATTCTCTTATGTAAAGAATTTTAAACCATGGGATTTTATTGTAGGAACTGGGGCTTATGTTGATAATGTAGAAAATGAAGTTCTTAAAATGCATGAAAAAGCAAATGATGAGATAAACAGTATTATTATTGAAAGTATTATTATAAGTATTATTATTTCTATTATTGTAGCCTTAGCATTTATTTTTATTTCTAATAAGTTAATTATTGCTCCTTTAAATAGATTTCAAGAGGGATTACTTGATTTCTTTAGTTTTTTAAACAAAGAAAAAAGTGATACTAAAGAGTTAGAGATTGAAGCAAATGATGAAATAGGTTCAATGTCTAAAATTGTAAATGACAATATTATAAAAACTAAAAAACTTATTGATGAAGACCATATTTTAATAAATGATGTAAAACAAATCGTAAAAGCTGTAAGTGAAGGATATTTAGATAAAAATGTAAATGCAACTACTTCAAACCAAGCTTTAAATGAATTAAAAGAACTATTAAATGATATGTTAAGCAATTTACAACAATTAATTGGGGTAAATATCAATAACTTAAGTAGTATATTAGATGCTTATGCAAATAGAGACTTTACAAAAACTTTAGATGAAAAAAATTCTGGAAAAATTGGTAAAGAAATCAATAATTTAAATAGTATGATTACTCAAATATTAAATGACAACTACAAAGATGGAACAATTCTAAATTCAAATGCACAAGAGTTAGCTTCAAATGTTTCAACACTATCTTCAAATGCAACAAGCCAAGCAGCCTCTTTAGAGCAAACAGCAGCATCAATTGAAGAGATAACTGGAAACATAAAACAAACAAGTCAAAAAGCTCAGACTATGCTTGATATTTCTTCTCAAACAAAAGATGCTTCATCAAAAGGTAAAGAGTTAGCTTCAAATACTGCAAAAGCAATGGATGACATTAATGAAAATGTTACAGCAATTACAGATGCGATTACAATGATTGACCAAATTGCATTCCAAACAAATATCTTATCACTTAATGCTGCTGTTGAAGCTGCTACTGCTGGTGAAGCTGGTAAAGGTTTTGCTGTTGTTGCTCAAGAAGTTAGAAACTTAGCAGCTAGATCTGCTGAAGCTGCTAAAGAGATTAAAGATTTAGTTGAAAGTGCATCTGAAAATGCTAATAAAGGTAAAAATATTAGTACAAATATGATTGATGGATTTACTGATTTAGAAGATAAAGTACTTCAAACAAATCAATTAATTGATGATGTTACAAATGCAGCAAGAGAACAAACAATAGGAATGTCTCAAATCTCAGATGCAATTAACCAATTAGACCAATTTACACAACAAAATGCACAAATCGCTGAAAAAGCAAATCAAGTTGCTTTAAAAACAGATGAAATTGCAAAACATGTAGTTGAAAACGTAGAAAAAAACAACTTCAATAAAAACTAAAAAACACCCTATTTTGGGTGTTTTCATAATTCACTAACTAACTTTAAACCTTAATTTATCCTATTTATTGTAAAACAATCTTTTAACAAAATTTGAAAGAGAGTTATGAAAGAAGAAATTTCAATAAAATATATATTTAAACTTCTACTTGAAAATAAAAAACACTTAATTTTAGGGCAAATTATTACTATCTTGGCAATTGCAATAAGTGTTCCTATTCCTTTAATGCTTCCTGTTCTTGTTGATGAAGTATTACTTGATAAACCTGATTTATTTATTGATAGTATAAATTGGGCTTTTGGAGAAGGAAATGCTTTTTATTATATTGCTATAGTTACATTTGCAGTAGTTTTCTTAAGACTTATTCATTTTATTTTTACTGTAGTTATTACTAAAATATTTACTAGAATATCAAAATATGTTACTTTTAAAATCAGAGAAAGACTTTTAAATCATCTTAAAAATGTAAGTATGAATGAATATGAAAGTCTAGGTTCAGGGGCTATTACATCAAATTTGATAACTGATATAAATACCCTAGATAATTTTATTATTTCAATTGCTAGTAAATTTGTAGCTTCAATTCTTACTTTAATAGCAGTAGCAATAGTTATAATTGCAATTGACCCTATTTTAGGTCTTATGATACTTTTTATTCAACCAATTGTTATGATTTTATCTAAAAAAATATCTAAAAAAACTGGTGTTTTAAAAAAAGAAGAAAACCAAACAATAGAGTCTTTTCAAGATAGTGTAGGAGAAACTTTAGAGCTTTTTGGTCAAATAAAAGCAAGTAACAAAGAAGCCTACTTTTTTGAAGAAGCTGTAAAAAAAGCAAAAGACATACAAAAAACGTCAAATGAATTTAACTATAAAAGTGTTGCTTTTGAAAGATTTTCATTTACTATTTTTTTAGTAGCTTTTGAGATTTTTAGAGCAACTGGTCTTATTTTGGTTGAATACAATTCATTATCAATTGGTATGATGTTCGCTATGTTTGGATATATCTGGTTTATCATGACACCCGTTCAAGATATTTTAACGATTCAATATTCATATGCAAGCGCAAGTACTGCGTTAACAAGATTAAATAAAATCTTAAATTTACAAACTGAAAAAACAGGAAAACAAGAACTTTGTGTAAAAGATAAGAAGATTGATATATCTTTACATGATTTATGTTTTTCATATAATGAAGAAAAAAATGTACTTGAAAATGTAGATTTAGAGATAAAAGCAGGTGAGAAAGTAGCTTTAATAGGTGCTAGTGGAAGTGGAAAAACAACCCTAGCTCAAATAATTTCAGGTTTTTATTCTAAAAAAAGTGGTGACTTAAGATTTAATGACTATAGTATAGATGTTTTAAATAGACAAAGTATTAGAGATAATATCTTTCTAGTTTTACAAATGCCTATACTTTTTAATAATACTCTTAGATTTAATATCACAATGGGAAATGAAAATATTAGTGATGATGAGATTTTTAAAGCTTTAAAAATTGCCCAGCTTTATGAAGCAGTTGAAAAAATGTCTCAAGGACTAGATACTATTGTAGGAAGACATGGAGTTAGATTAAGTGGTGGTCAAAGACAAAGACTTTCAATAGCAAGAATGATTATAGCAAATCCTGCTGTAGTGATTTTTGATGAGTCAACTTCTGCACTTGATGTATCAACAGAAGCTAAACTATTTAGTGCATTAACTCCTGTACTAAAAGATAAAACAGTTATTACTATTGCCCATAGACTAAGTACAGTTAAAAATGCTACAATGATTTATGTTTTAGATGATGGAAAGATTGTCCAAAGAGGAAATCATGAACAACTTGAAGAAGTTGAAGGTCATTATTTAGAATTTGTTAAAAATCAATTGATATAATTACAATAAAAAAGGAGAGAATTTGGACGCAGTAAATTTAAGAAATTACTTTTTTTATCTTGCAACATCAGTAGTAATAATAGCAGGGTTAAAAGTAGCAAGTGAAATAGTGGTATTACTATTTCTGTCCATTTTCATCTCATCTATTATTTCATCACTTTTAAAATTTTTACAAAAAGGGAAAGTTCCTAAACTAATCTCATATTTGATTGTTTTATCAATTATAATGATTTTTTCACTGTTGGTTTACTATATTATAAATATTTCATTGAAAGATTTTTTAAGCAATATCAATTCATATGAAAAAGGTTTCAATGACCTAATAGTAAGTACAATTAGTTTGATTGAGCAGTATGGATATACAGTTGATAAAGACCAGATTTTACAAACTTTAAATCTTAGTTCATTCTTTGGGTTTACAACAAATTTAATAGGAAATATAGGTAGTTTCTTATCAAAATTCCTACTTATTATAATTGGTATTGCATTTATTTTAGCAGAGAGTAAATCTTTTGAAACAAAACTAAAAATGATATTTAGATCAGATGCTCAAAAATTAAAACATTTTAATCTGTTTTCACATAATATTCAAAAATACTTTTTAGTAAAATCAACTACGAGTTTTTTAACTGGTTTTATTATTGCTATAACTTTAATCTATTTTGATGTTGACTACCCTATTTTATGGGGTGTTATTGCAATGCTTTTTAACTTTGTACCTGTTGTAGGATCTATTATTGCAGCAATTCCTGCTGTTTTATTATCATTACTAAACGCAGATATAAATACAACAATAATTTTAATCATATTATATATGACTATTAATATTTCTATTAGTAATATTATTGAGCCAAAACTTATGGGTAAAGAGTTAGGTCTTTCACCTTTAGTAATATTTTTCTCATTAATTTTATGGGGATGGGTATTAGGAATAGTTGGGATGTTCTTAGCAGTTCCAATAACTATGACATTAAAAATTGCATTTAATTCAAATAGTAGTACACATTGGATTGCTATACTTATGTCAGATTTATCAAAAAATAGAAAAGACAGAGAGAGTAAATTTTAACTCTCTTTATCTAAATCTTTATTCTTTTTATTTAAACTATTTTCATACTTTTTTTCTGCTATTACTTTTATCAAAATAAGTACCACAAGTACTGGTATAGCATACCATTCATTTAAATAGCCATTTTTTGTAAGTTCTTCAAAATCAAACAAGATTAACCCTAAACTTTTTGTTTCATTGTTAAGTCTAAATTACTTGTATAAGTTAATACATCAGAATTAAAAATAGCTACTTCTTCATCTTTGAACTGAGATATGATATCTTTTGCCCAATTACTAATATCAACATTGTAAGCATTTCCCATTCTTGAAGAGTTTGAGTTTGAAACCTTCTCTGCTCTTTGAACTTGTCTGTTAAAATCTGGTTGATTTGGTGATGATATAGTACTACTGTTTATTCTCATATATTAACTCTTTTTAGACTTTTAATAGTTTTGATTATATAAGATTTTTTATTAGAGCTTACTTTTGGAGTTTAAATAAGGTAAACCAATAAGCCGAGTTCTGTTTTTAAGACAATAATTTATCTAGTTAGCAAATTACTTAGCTAATCTTGCAAAGACCAAAAATGTGAAGCTTAATACCGGGTCTTCTTGCTGCTGGTTGGGTTTACAAAGCACTTAAGATTACTCAAAAGTCTGGTGAGCTCTTACCTCACCGTTTCACCATCACCGATAAATCGGCTGTCTACTCTCTGTTGCACTATCCCTTAGGTTACCCTAGCCATTCTCTAAATGGAACCATACTTCACTGCAGCCCGGACTTTCCTCTTGAACTTATTGTTCAAGCTATTGTCTGGTTTACCTTAAAGAGGCGAAATTATATCCAATTTTTCTTAAACTTTATTTTCTTATGATGTCATAATAATCAGGAGCTGTAAATTTAAAAATATCATCTTCTATTTTATCATTTATTACAGACTCGTCAAATTTTATTGTTACACTATTTTCTAACTTGTCATTATAAGAGATTGTATCTATTTTATTCTCTTCATCAGTAGTTTTTATAAGATAATCAACATTTTGATAGTTTGCTAAAAAACTATTTTTTTCTACTTCTTTTGCACTTTTTAAAAGTTTAATAATATTTACTTCTGTTTCTAAAGTTGTGTAAATAGCTTGTTCTAACTCTGGTTCATCTATTATTGCAAAACTATTTAAAACATATACATTTTTTATAATTGGTGTTTTATATTTCCATAAGATTTTTCCATCTTTTTTTATAAAAACAGCTCCTTTATACTCTATTGTTTTTCCCGTTGTTGATTTAATACTTTGAGTAAAATTAGACTTGAATGTATCTAACTTTTCAATATTAATTGAAGCATTTGAAATTAATGTGAAACCAATTAGAAACAATCCTATTTTATAAAACATACTTTAACCTTTTTTTCTATATAATCTTGGGGATTATAACAAAAAGGAATTAATTTTATGTTTAATGTTTTTTCAAAGATTTTTGGTACTCGAAATGATAGAGAAGTAAAACAATATAGAAAAAGAGCTGAAGCTATTAATGCCTTAGAAAGTAAATACGAAAGCTTAAGCGATGAAGAATTACAAGACAATTTCAACGAGTTAAAAAAACAAGTACAAGAAGAGAATAAGTCACTAGATGAAGTACTTCACGATGCCTTTGCAATTACAAGAGAGGCAAGTAAAAGAGTTCTTAACATGAGACCTTATGATGTGCAGCTTATTGGTGCTATGGTACTTCATGAAGGTAGAATTGCTGAAATGAAAACAGGTGAAGGTAAAACTTTAGTTGGTTCACTTGTAGTTTCATTAAATGCTTTAACTGGTAAAGGTGTGCATGTAGTAACAGTAAATGATTACCTTGCATCAAGGGATGCTTCTGAATTAGAACCATTATACAACTTCTTAGGATACAGCGTTGGTGCTATTACTGGCGATATTAGAGATGATGGATTAAGAAGAGAACAATATTCAGCTGATATTACATATGGAACAAATAATGAATTTGGATTTGATTATTTAAGAGATAATATGGTTTTAGATATCAATGAAAAAGTTCAAAGAGGACATAGCTTCGTAATCGTTGATGAAGTTGACTCTATTTTAATTGATGAAGCTAGAACACCACTTATTATTAGTGGACCTACAAACCATAAAAATTCTAACTATGTAAAAGCTAATCAAATTGCTTTATCTTTAGAAAGAGGTGAAGTTATTGAGCCAAAAGACCCAACTGAAAAAGTTAAAACTACTGGTGACTATACAGTAGATGAAAAAAACAGATCAGTTTCACTAACAGAACAAGGTATAGAAAAAGCAGAACAACTTTTTGAAGTAGATAATTTATACTCATTAGAAAATGCTATGTTATCACATAGTTTAGACCAAGCTTTAAAAGCTAACTACATTTTTGTAAAAGATGTAGATTATGTTGTAAAAGACAACCAAGTTATAATCGTAGATGAGTTTACTGGAAGATTAAGTGAAGGTAGAAGATTTAGTGAAGGATTACACCAAGCTTTAGAAGCTAAAGAGAATGTATCTATTCAAGAAGAGTCTCAAACATTAGCTGATATTACATTCCAAAATTACTTTAGAATGTATGATAAACTAGCTGGTATGACAGGTACAGCACAAACAGAAGCAACTGAATTTGCTGAAATTTATAACTTAGATGTTGTATCAATTCCTACAAATGTTCCTGTACAAAGAATTGACAGAAATGACTTAATCTACAAAAGTGAAAGAGAAAAATTTGAAGCAGTATGTAATAAAATCAAAGAGTTACATGAAAAAGGACAACCTGTTCTTGTTGGTACTGCCTCAATTGAAAAATCAGAAGCATTACATAAAATTTTAAAAGACAAAAAAATTCCACATACTGTTTTAAATGCAAAACAACACGAAAAAGAAGGTAAAATCATCTCTGATGCTGGACAAAAAGGTGCAGTAACTATTGCTACAAACATGGCAGGTAGAGGGGTTGATATTAAACTATCTCAAGAAATTTTAGACCTTGGTGGTTTAGCAATTATTGGTACTGAAAGACATGAGTCTAGAAGAATCGATAACCAGCTTAGAGGTAGATCAGGTAGACAAGGTGATGTGGGTGAATCTCAATTCTACTTATCACTTGAAGATAACCTACTTAGAATCTTTGGTTCAGATAAAATTGCTGGTATTATGGAAAGAGTTGGTATTGAAGAAGGTGAACATATTGAGTCAAGAATGGTTACAAGAGCCGTTGAAAATGCTCAGAAAAAAGTTGAAGCTATGCACTTTGAAAGTAGAAAGCACCTACTTGAATACGATGATGTAGCAAATGAGCAAAGAAAAGTAATCTATTCATTTAGAAATGACCTTTTAAGACCTGATTATGATATTGATTCTAAACTTGAAGAAAATAGAGCTGAGTATATTGCAAACATTTTAGCTGATGCTGAGATTATTGATGGTATGCCAACAGAAGATTATAACTATGATTACATTATTGCCAAGTTTAAAGAAGAGCTACACTTGTTAGTAAATAAAGAAGATATTGAATCTGAATCATTTGAAGAGTTAGAAGAAAAACTAATCTCTATTATAAAAGAAGTTTACGAGAAAAAAATGTCAATTGCAGCTCCTGAGCAAAAATCTGAAATAGAAAGAGTACTTTACTTACAAATTTTAGATAATGCTTGGAGAGAGCACTTATACTCAATGGATACATTAAAAACTGGTATTGGACTTAGAGGTTATAACCAAAAAGATCCACTTGTTGAGTACAAAAAAGAGTCTTATAATATGTTCATTGAATTAATTTCAAATATCAAAACAGAAATTATTAAGATTTTATTTACAGTACAACTTCAATCAAATGAAGATACACAAAAAGAACAAGAAGCATTAGCTAAAATGAAAGAGCAAATGGAAGAGGCAAATGAAGGTGCTATTACAAATGTAGAAGAAGAAAAAATCTTCGCAGGTGAAAAGAAAATAGCAAGAAATGACCCTTGTCCTTGTGGTTCTGGTAAAAAATATAAACAATGTCATGGAAAAAGCGGACCTAAAAGAGGTTTAGCAGCAGGTAACTAGTTTGAATAAAAAGTTAGTTAACTTTATTGTAAAAAAATACCTAAGATTTGACAAAAAAAACCCTTTCATTTCTATAAGTGCCATTTTGGCATTTATAGGGGTTTCTATTGGGGTTATGGTTCTTATTTTATCAATGGCAATTATGAATGGTACAGCAAAAGAGTTTGAAAAAAAACTTTTTACTATGAACTATCCTATTACTATCTATTCTAAGTTCTCAAATGGTTTAGATGAAAATATTTTAAATCAACTTCAAGAAAAATATCCAAACTTAATGTTTTCGCCATATATTTCTTCACAAGCTATTATTCAAAGTGGTGATGCTATGAGTGGAGGTATGATTTTTGGTGTAATCCCTCAAAAAGAAGCAAAAATAAACTCTATTTATAAAGAAGCTTTAGGAGATTTAGAACTTAGAAAGTATGATATTATAACAGGTCAAGGAATAAGCGATAAACTATATTTAAACAAAGGTTCAAAAGCTACTTTATATTTCACAGATTTAAATCCTACTGGTTTTTCTATGATTCCTAAAATGAAAAGATTTACTTTTCAAGAATCATTTAGATCAGGTCTAAATGCCTATGATAAAGCATATATGTACACATCAATTGGGGCTTTAAGAACTCTTCTAAAAAGAGAAGAAGGAAGTTTTGATGGGATTCATGTTTATTCTGATAATGCCTTTGAAGATATTAAACTTATTGCAAATGACTTAGAAGGAACAGGTGCTGGAGTTATTGGATGGTGGCAACAAAATGGAAACTTCTTTGCTGCTATGAAGATGGAAAAAACAGCATTATTTATAGTTTTAATGCTTATAATTTTAGTAGCTTCACTAAATATCATATCTTCACTTTTAATGACAGTTATGAGTAGAAGAAAAGAAATAGCCCTACTTTTATCTATGGGTGCAAGTGTAAAAGAGATAAAATCAATCTTTTTAAAACTAGGAACTATTATAGGTTTCTCAGGAATCTTATGTGGGATTGCTTTAGGTTTTATAGGTCTTTGGGTTTTAGATACATTTGATATTGTATCTCTTCCTGCTGATGTTTATGGAACAGCAAAACTTCCACTTGATTTAGCTACAAGTGATTTTGTTTCTATTGTAGTAGGTGCAGTTGTTATTGTACTTTTATCTTCATATTATCCTGCATCAAGAGCAACAAAAATTGATGTAATTGATGTATTAAGAAACGAATAATTCTTTCGTTTCTTAAACCTTTGGAAGAGTTAAAGTAAAAGTAGTACCTACTTTCTCTTCACTACTACAAGTTATTGTTCCATTTAATTTTGTAGTTACTAAATTATAAACTATACTTAATCCTAATCCACTTCCACCACTGTCTCTACTTGTAGTGTAAAAAGGATTAAAAATTTTAGAAATATTGTCTTTACTAATACCTTTTCCATAATCTTTAAACTCTATAACTATCTCATCTTCATTATTATGAACTAAAATATCAATTGAATTTTCGTCGTTTTTAGAGTATGCATGTCTGATTGTATTAAGTATTAGATTTGTAAAAATTTGAGAATATGCTCCTGGATGACTGTTTATTAAAATATTGTCAGAACACTCAATATTAATCTTTACTTTTGTTTTTTTAGTTATGTTATTTAAACTAACTAATATTTCTTCTAAATACTCTAAAAGATTAAACTCTCTTTTTTCATCGCTAGATTGATCAACAGCTACTTGTTTAAAACTTCTTACTAAGTGGGCTGTTTTTTCTAGATTGATATTTATTGTTTTTGATAACTCATTTGATGTTTGAATAAACTCTTCAAACTCTTCTTCACTTAAATTTCCTTCTTTATAATCTTTTTCAAGTTTACTAGTCATTGACATAAAGTGTGTGATACCTGTAAGAGATAACCCAACAGGAGTATTAATCTCATGAGCAACACCAGCCACAAGTTCTCCTAATCCTGCCATTTTTTCTGACTCAATTAAGTTTTCTTGTGTTCTTTTTAATTCATCCATTGAGTCTTTTAACTCTTTTGTTCTAAGTTCAACTTTTTGTTCCAAAGTTTCATTTAATACTTTGATCTCTTCTTGAGCTTGTTTTCTTGCTTCAATCTCTTGATCTCTTTGATGGATTTTTTCTTCTAATTGTGCATGATGTTCTGTTAACAACTTCTCTTTTTCTTTAAAGTAATTAATCTTTTCATTAAACTGTTCAGGAGTAATTTTCATATCTTTTAATATTTTTCCATAAACATTTGAAAGACTTAAACTCTCTTCTTCAGTAAAAATCTCACTATTTTTTAAAATACTATAAGCCCCCGCTGTTCCTAAAGTACCTGATAATATTTTTTCTATATAAGAGTATACTTTTGATAATTGTAAAATATTCATATTCTCTTTTTTATAAAGATTGAACTCTTTTTTTAATTTAAGCATAATCATATTAGTTTTTCTTGTTGGGAAATAATCATATAAAATAGACTCAAAAATCTTCATCTTCTTGTCAATAGAAATATTATCTTCTAATTGTTCTTTATAATAGTTCTCATTTGATTCTTCCAAAATATTGATAAAGTCTATAGCAACTTTTCTTTCAATTTGAGTTGATTTATTAAGTAATGAAAATATTATATAAGCACTAATATTAAACACCATTGTAAAAAATACTGCATGAGGAATAGAACTAAATGACTCTAAACCAAATAATGCAGTTGGCTTTAACATCTCTATAGAAAATAGTCCATTCTCTATAATAGTTTTTGCAAAATCAAATTGAGGAACAATGAGAGTATAAAACCAAACTAAAAATCCTGCTGTTAATCCTGCAATTGCACCTTTTTTATTGGCTCTTTCCCAAAATAAACCACCAATAATAATAGGAGCAAATTGTAAAATAGCAGTAAAAGAGACTAAGCCAACATTTACTATCAAGTTCGTTTTTGAAATATAGATATAAAAAATATAACTAAAGTAAATTACTAAAGCAACAATAACCCATCTAAGAATAAGTAATCTTTTCTTTAAAAATCTTAATCTTGGTGTTGATTGAATTAAAGGTAAAACAAAATAGTTACTAACCATAATAGACATGGCCATAGCTGTAACCATAATCATACTTGTAGAAGCAGAAAAACCTCCAATAAATGCAATGATTGCCAAAATAGGTTCATTCATATCAAGAGGAATTGTTAGAACATAAAAGTCATTTAGGTTATGATCAGTTGAGATAAACTCCCCTGCTAAAGCTATAGGAATAGTAAAAAAAGTTATCAGTAAAAGATATAAAGGGAAAACCCACATAGCTGTTTTGATATGACTAGCATCAGAGTTTTCAACTACACTAATATGAAACTGTCTTGGCAGAAACATCACAGCAAACATTGATAGTATTAAAATACTAATCCATGAAGAATAATCAACTCCAACACTTGAGTTAATATCTTTGAACATTCCACTTGTTCCTGCATTATTTAAAATAGTAGAAATATCTGGATAAACAAAATAAGAAACAAAAACACCAATAACTAAAATTGCTACTAGTTTTATAATTGACTCAATAGCAACAATAAAAACCATCCCAAAGTGTCTTTCAGAAGGGTCAAGTTTTCTTAAACCAAATATTATGGTAAAAAAAGTCATTAATAAAACTATAAACAGTCCTATTTCATCTGAACTTGATTTTGTATTTACATAGTTTGAATGATGACTTATTGTCAAAATATCAATTGATTGAATAATAGCCTTTAATTGAATAGAAATATAAGGTATTATTCCTATTAATGCCCCAAAACTAACTATTGCACCAACTAACATAGATTTGTCATATCTAACAGATATTAAATCGGCTAAACTTGTAACTTTATATCTATCTTTAATTTTTATTAATCTTTGAAGAATTATAGGCCATAAAAAAATAATTAATGTAGGTCCTAAATAAACTGCCAGAAAAATAAGCCCACTACTAGTAACTTTTCCAACACTTCCATAATAAGTCCATGCCGTACAATAAATAGCTAAAGATAAAGAGTATATATAAGCTCTTGATTTTGAAGAAAAAGTAAATCTTTTATTTTCTAAAGAATAAGCAAATATAAATAAAAAAAGCATATAAGCTGAAAAAATAGTAATTACTTCATATAATTCAAACATAATTTACTCTTTTATTTTTAATGAGTCTGCTATTAGTTTTAAAAGTATAATTATTGCAAACCATGAAATATAAACCATTAAAAAGCTTTCAAATAAGGCTTCTTTATTAAAAGTAAAAATTATATAAATATTAATAAAAAGAAATATTAAAACAAAGGCTAAGATTTGAAATACTTTTGACTGAAATAACTTTTTCATAAATAATGTACCAACTATTTAATATTTATATAACATAATACAATATTTAAAGAAATAATGTCAAAAATATGTTATCATAATTAAAAATAGATTTAAAAAAGGCTAATTAATGGCTACTTTAAAATTTGCAAAGAAAAAAAAAGAAGAAACACCTTTAAGTGATGAAAAATGGCGTATTTTAATCTGTGATGATGAAGTTGCTGTGCATACTATCACAAAAACTGTTTTAAGCGATTTTATATTTAAAAATAAAAAACTAGAGTTTATAAGTGCATACAATGCTAAAGAAGCAAAACAAATACTTGAAAATGAAAAAGATATTGCCGTAATCTTATTAGATGTTGTAATGGAAACTGACCATGCAGGGCTTGACTTAGTAAAAGTTATTAGAGAAGAGTTAGATAATAAATTAATTAGAATTATTTTAAGAACTGGTCAACCAGGTTATGCTCCTGAAAAAGAAGTTATTCAAAAGTATGATATAAATGACTATAAAGAGAAAACTGAACTAACTGATATTAAACTTTTTACGACAATGATTAGTGCAATAAGGTCATACAAAGACTTAACAGCTATTTACAAAAGTAAAAAAGGTTTAGAAAAAATCATAGATGCCACAAAAAATATTTATGAAACAAACTCATTAAAACTTTTTGCTAGTGGTGTTTTAAGTCAAATTATTTCTATTTTAAAACTAAATGGTCACTCATTTTTAATTAATGCAGATGGATTTTCTTTAGAAAAAGATGAATCAAATATAAATTTATTAGCTACTACAGGTAAGTTCAATGATAAGTCTTTAGATGAAATTTTAACTCCTGAAATTAAAGATTTAATTAATACTGCTATTGAAAAAAAAGAGTCAATTTTTTTAGAAGACAAATATATAGGATATATTCAAACAGAAAACAATAGACAAAATATAATTTATATAAATGGATTTAATAAGCTAAATAAGTTAGATAAAAACTTAATAAATATTTTCTCAAGTAATGTATCAACTGCTTTTAATAATTTATATTTAAATAAAGAGATTATTGATACACAAAAAGAACTAATTGAAACACTAGGTGAAACAGTTGAAAGACGTTCAAAAGAGGCTTCACATCATGTAAGAAGAGTTGCAAATATCTCATATGAATTAGCGATTAGATATGGATTAAGCGAAGAAGAAGCAAGTCTAATAAGAAATGCTTCACCAATGCACGATGTTGGGAAAATTGGTATTCCAGACTCAATTTTATTGAAACCTGGAAAACTAGATGACAATGAAATGAAAATCATGAAAGAACATGCAAAAATTGGAAGAGATATTTTAGCTCATTCTAAAAAAGATGTTTTAAAAGCTGCTTCAATTATAGCTTATGAACACCATGAAAAATGGGATGGAAGTGGATATCCAAATGCTCTAAAAGGTGAGCAAATCCATATTTATGGAAGAATTACAGCCTTAGCAGATGTATTTGATGCCCTACTTCACAAAAGATGTTATAAAGAACCATGGAGCTTAAAAGATACAATGGACTTAATAAAAGATCAGAAAGGTAAACATTTTGATCCAAAATTAGTTGAAATACTTTTTAATAATATTGAAGTATTTAAAGAAATAGAAGGAATAGATTAAAACTACTCCTTTTATTTATCTCCTAAATCCTTTATAAACTCAAAAAGTTTTACAGGTGATTCTAAAATTCTTTTACCTATATTTACAGGAACGAAGAAAGCATCTTTAGTTAGATTTGTAGAGATTTTTGGATTAGTTAAATCTCCAAAGATATTTACTTGAGTTGCTACTCTTTTGTTTTCTCCTAGCAATACATAATTTACAACAGGAATATTTCCTACAATAGATGAGTAGTCTTTAAAGAAAATTAGTTTAATTTTTGAATCTAATTGCATTGAATTTAAATCAACTTTTCCAACACCATCAAAATCAATACCATTTCCAACAGTGACAAGTTTATTTACATCAAGCTTCTTATTTTTATTATCATAAACAAACTCTAAAACTCCATCAATTATTTGATAACCAGTTAAATTAAACCCTTTATTTGAAGCCATAGAAACTACAGAAGGAACTGCTAGTAGAGGATTTATTAAAGCAGGAGAACTATGAATAAAAATAAGTAAGTTATTAATAATAGCTAAATCTTTTATTTTTACATTTGTTAATATTGTTTTACCTTTTAAATTATGTTCATAACCATTTGCTAAAAACATAAGTTTTCCGCCTTCAATTATCTCTTTATCAAAAATCGTATTTACAAATTTATCACTTATATCATTACCATAAATATCTATTTTCCCATCTTTAGTCTCTTTGTAAGTAATGTCTGTTTTATCATGCATTAGATGAAGATACTTACTTTTGTCTTCTTTTAATCTAAACTCATAAGTATTTGCTAAAAATTTAAAGTTTTCATTTATAATTAGATTAGAGTTTTTACCAGTAAGATTTATTATCTTAAATTTGCTTTCTTCTTGATTTTTTAAATCTACTAAAATATCATAACCATCTAAATTTAAATCAAGTCTATTATCATTTTTTATACTTAAGTCAAGTTTATTATCATGTGATTTTATACTAATTTCATTTTCAAGTATTTCACCTTTTAAACTTAAAGTATCAACTTTTTTATCATCTTTTGATAAAGGTATATTAAGTTTCTGCATTTCAGCTTCAAATAAAACTTTTTTATTTTTAATATTTGCTGTAACTTTTTTCAAAAAAACTTCTAAATCACTAGTTCTTAAAAGTAAATCTTCACCTTTAACTAAAAAATCAAAAGATGAACTACTTGAATCACTTTTTCTTAAATCAACTAAGTAATCTTTTAAAAAGATTTCTGTAGTTTCATCATCAATAAAAAGTTTTAAATTATTATCAAGTGAAGAGATATAAGTTTTTCCATCTTTTACCTCTGCTTTAATTTCTAAGCTTTCAACTTGCTTTTCATCTTTAAAGATAGGATAATCAAGTTTTGAAATCAAACCATTGAAACTTAAATTCTTTTCATCATTAATCTTTAGTTTTAAATTACCTTCTTTTATGGAATTATTTTTTAAAACTTCAGAGTAGTTATAGATTTTAGATAAATCTTTTAAAGTTACATTGATTGTATCATCAACAAAAATATTTAAACCAAACTCTGATAAAGAAATATCAACAGCTTTTGAAAAATCTAAATCAATACTACTTTTTTTATTTTTTATTTCAATAATATCTTGTTTTTTTGTGGCTATTTTAAAATTATCAATCAGCACATTTCCATTGGCTTTTAATGTATTAGTATCTAAATTCAAACTATTAATTGTAGCTTTCAACATCTCTTTATGAGCAAAATCAGAATTCTTAATTCTAATTATTGAACCATCCAAAACCACATTTGCTCTTTTCGTATAAAATTCAAAATTATTAGCTTTAATCTTTGCATTTTCTACCAAGAAAGTCCCTTTTGTACTCATACCTTTTTTTAATGAATATGGAACTTTGATAAGTAAAGAAGTTTTAGTCTTCCCTGATTCTTGAATTAATGGGATTTTTATCTTATATGTTTTTAATAAATCCAAAATAGTTTGATTTAGTTTTGATTGGGATTTTATATTAACTTCAACAACTCCATTATTTTGACTTGCCAAATTTCTTATTACTACAAAACTTCCATCGATATCAACATCTTCATATTTAGGTTTTAAAAGATTAATATGTAAATTTCCATTTTTGAACTCTAAATCAACTTCTTTAGAATCAACAGTACTAGCACCTTTTTGAAAATTTATTTTTGCATCAAATAGTTTTGCAGTTCCCTTTAAAGATTTTTCAATAACATTTTTTCTTTCTAAATCAACTTGTCCATAAAAATCTTCTAATTTAATATCAGCTTGAACATTATCATACATCCAATCTTCTGCATCAACTGAAAGTCTGAAAAACTTTTTTAAAAATGATAAACTTCTAAATCTATTAGAATTTATATAAAATTCTGCAATTTTTTGTGTCATTTCAAGTTTTAACTCACCATTAACATCTTCATAAAAATATTTACCAAAATAGTCTAATTTTTCATTAAAATAGTCGATTTTTACTTTTCCATCAAGTAATATTCCCAAATCTTTTAAATGCAATGAATACATATCAAATACCACTTGATGAGACAAAAAGTCTAGTTTTGAAGAGAAGTTTACAAATTTGTTATCTAAATATATTGACTCTTCATTTAATGAAATCGTAAATTCATTTCCATCAATTATCAATCTTTCAACATGAACTTTTTTAAAGATTTTTAAAATATTAGGAAGAAGTTCTATATTCTTTTTTAAATCATCATATGAGCTTTCTACTTGTGATTTTTTTGACTTATATTCGATATTTTCAATATCTACAATAAGCTTTTTATCTAGTTTTATATAAAATTGCGAAACATTTATATTATTAAAAGAGAAAGAGTCTATTTTTATGCCTGCTAATAACAGTGAAAACACCGAAACTATAGTCAAAAAAAGAAAAACTAATAAAAGTTTAGTTATCTTCAACATTATTGAATTATTCCTTATAAGTATAATAGTTATTTTATTTTATGTAACTATCCCTATGACATCTACAAAAGTTTTGTACATACCAAAAGGTAGTACTAATTCTATAATATCATACCTAAATAAAAGTGGCTTTGAGCTTAATATAATAGATAAAGTTATGCTAAGAGGTTTAGGTTTTATTCAAAGTGGTTGGATAGATATAAATCAAAATGAACTAACAAAAATGGATTTTTTATATAAGCTTACAAATTCAAAAGCTGCTTTAAAATCAGTAACATTAGTTCCAGGTGAGACAAATTATGTTTTAATAAAAAAGTTAGCATCTAAGTTTAATTTATCAGAAGAGAAACTTTGGGAAGTTTATAATAAACATGCATACAAAGAAGATGGAAATATTTTAGCAGATACTTACTCTTTACCTTATGGAATGAAAGAAGATCATCTAATTCTTTATTTATTATCTCAGACAAGTAAAAAATATGAAGAGTTTTCAAAAAAAATCTTTGGTATTTATGATAAGAAGAAGTGGTACTATTATATAAGTTTAGCTTCTATTGTTCAAAAAGAATCAGCAACAGTTGATGAAATGCCTATTGTTTCAAGTGTAATTCACAATAGACTAAAAAAAGGTATGAAACTTCAAATGGATGGAACTTTAAACTATGGAAAATATGCCCATCAAAAAGTTACTGCACAAAGAATTAGAGAAGATGAAACTTCATATAATACTTATAAATACGCAGGCCTTCCTAAAAATCCAGTTTCAGCTGTTGGCTTAAATGCAATTAAAGCTGCAATCTTTCCTGTAAAAAGTGATTATCTTTATTTTGTAAGAGATAATAGAACAGGTTTACATAAATTTGCTAATAGCTATAGAGAGCATGTAAATAACATTAATGCAAACAGAGGTGTTAAAAAAAGTTACACTAAAGTAAAAGAAGTAGAAACAAAAATAGATAAAGAAGCTAAAACTATTATGGAAACCGATGTTACGAAACAAAAGCCTACATCTATTAAAGATTTATGGATGAATATAAAATAATAATTGTGAAAATATGAAACAAACACATTTTTGACATATTTTTAATTATAAATTTAAATTATGATAAATTTAAGTAGTGATAAGATATTGACATCATAAAAATTTAAATTTAGGAAATAACATGTCAAAGATCATTTACACAAAAGTTGATGAAGCGCCAGCATTAGCGACGTACTCTTTCTTACCAATAATTAAAGCTTTCACAAAAAGCTCTGGTATTGAAATGGTTACAAAAGATATCTCTTTAGCAGGAAGAATTCTTGCTAACTTCCCAGAGAACTTAACAGAAGATCAAAAAATCGGTGATCACTTAGCAGAACTTGGAGAATTAACACAAGATCCAACAGCAAATATCGTAAAATTACCAAACATTTCTGCTTCAATTCCTCAATTAAAAGCAGCAATTAAAGAGTTACAAGAAAAAGGTTTCAATGTACCTAACTATGACGAGTCAGAAGAGATTACTGCAAGATATGCAAAAATCTTAGGTTCTGCAGTTAACCCTGTATTAAGAGAAGGTAACTCAGATAGAAGAGCTCCAGGTGCAGTTAAAAACTACGCTAAAAATAACCCTCATAGAATGGGTGAGTGGAAAAAAGACTCTAAAACTGATGTAGCTCATATGGACAGTGATGACTTCTACGGTGCAGAAGTTTCAACTACTATGGAAAGTGCAAATGACGTAAAAATTTCTTTCTTTGATGAAAATGGAAATGAGAAAGTATTAAAAGCTTCAACTCCACTAGAAGCTGGTGAAGTAATTGATGCAACAAGAATGAGTGCAGCAGCATTACAAGAATTCTACCAAAAAGCAATTGATGAAGCTAAAGAAAGAGATGTATTATTATCTTTACACTTAAAAGCTACAATGATGAAAGTTTCTGACCCAATTATGTTTGGATATGCTGTAAAAGTATACTTCAAAGATTTAATTGAAAAACACGGAGCTTTATTTGACGAAATTGGTGTAAACTTCAACAATGGTCTTGGAGACTTATACTCTAAATTAGATGATTTAGATGAAGCTAAAAAAGCTGAAATCTTAGCTGATATTGATGCAGTATACGCTAAACAACCAAGACTTGCTATGGTTAACTCTGCAAAAGGAATAACTAACTTACATGTACCATCTGACGTAATTATTGATGCTTCTATGCCTGCAATGATTAGAGGTGGTGGAAAAATGTGGAATACTGAAGATAAAGAAGAAGATACTTTAGCTATGATTCCAGATAGATGTTATGCAAAATCTTTCCAAGCAGTTATTGATGATTGTAAAGAAAATGGTGCATTAGACCCTAAAACAATGGGAACTGTTCCAAATGTTGGTCTTATGGCTAAAAAAGCTGAAGAGTATGGTTCTCATGATAAAACTTTCCAAGCTGAAGGTAAAGGAACTATCAAAGTTATCGATAAAGATGGTAACGATGTATTTACATTTGACGTTGAAGAAGGTGATATCTTCAGAATGTGTCAAGCAAAAGACGCTCCAATTAGAGACTGGGTTAAATTAGCAGTTACAAGAGCAAGATTATCGAATACTCCTGCAATTTTCTGGTTAGATGAAAATAGAGGTCACGATGCACAACTTATCAAAAAAGTAAATGAGTACTTAAAAGAGCACGATACTGAAGGTTTAGATATTTCTATCATGGCTCCTGTTGAAGCTACTAAAAAATCTTTAGAGAGAATGAGACAAGGTTTAGATACTATTTCTGTAACAGGAAACGTATTAAGAGACTACAACACAGACTTATTCCCAATCTTAGAGCTTGGAACTTCAGCTAAAATGTTATCAATCGTTCCATTAATGAAAGGTGGAGGATTATTTGAAACTGGTGCTGGTGGATCTGCTCCTAAACACGTACAACAATTTGTTGAAGAGTCTTACTTAAGATGGGATTCATTAGGTGAATTTATGGCATTAGCTGCTTCATTCGAGCACTTAGCAAATACTCAAGATAATGCAAAAGCACAAGTTTTAGCTGATACTTTAGATAAAGCTACAGGAACTTTCCTTTTAAATGACAAATCGCCTGCAAGAAAATTAGGTTCAATTGACAATAGAGGTTCTCACTTCTACTTAGCAATGTACTGGGCACAAGAATTAGCTGCACAAACTGCTGATGCAGATTTAGCTGCAGAATTTGCTCCAATTGCAGAAGCAATGACTTCAAATGAAGAGAAAATTCTTGCTGAATTAGTAGCTCCTCACGGAACTCCTGCTGATATCGGTGGATACTACTTACCAGATGATGCAAAAGCTAGTGCAGCGATGAGACCATCTGCTACATTAAACGCAATCATTGGATAATAAAATTATTTCCTAAAAAAGAGAAGTTTTAAACTTCTCTTTTTTATTCTTACTTTTAAACAATCTACAATCCATAAATAAGCCCCAACTTGCTATAATAAATAAAATTTTTATTATTAAAGGCTTCTATTTTGAATAAGAAAAAAGTTGGTATCATAGGTGTTGGAAATGTTGGTTCAACTCTAGCTTTTACCCTAGCTTCAAAAAATATCTGTTCGCAAATTTTATTAAAAGACATTAGACAAAATATTGTTCAAGCGATGGCATTAGACATTTCTCAAAGTGCAAATGCAGCAAAATCAAATACTATAATCAAAGCATGTATTAAAGATGAAGAGTTTAAAGATTGTGATGTTGTAGTTATTACAGCAGGAATTGCTCGACGACCTGGTATGAGTAGAGATGACCTACTTCTTACAAATGCTAGAATTATGACACAAGTAATTCAAAGTACAATTTCGTTTAATCCAAATGCAATAATTATCATTGTTTCAAATCCTTTAGATGCTATGGTTTACACAGCCTTAAAAGTTTCAAATTATCCAAGAAATAAAATAATTGGAATGGCTGGGATTTTAGATAGTGCTAGAATGTCTCACTTTATTTTAGAGAAACTAGG
The DNA here is from genome assembly GCF_049472135.1 of Arcobacter pernae. Classification (NCBI taxonomy): domain Bacteria; kingdom Pseudomonadati; phylum Campylobacterota; class Epsilonproteobacteria; order Campylobacterales; family Arcobacteraceae; genus Arcobacter; species Arcobacter pernae. Next base: position 220,179 of record NZ_JBMOVV010000001.1, on the reverse strand, counting down.
TTATGGAGCTGGTCAAATCGAAGCTTCTGTAATGGGTGGACATGGTGATGATATGGTCCCTCTTCCAAATTTCTCAACTGTAGCAGGTGTTCCATTATCAGAACTTTTAGAAAAAGAAGATATTGATGAGATTGTTGAAAAAACAAAAAATGGTGGTGCACAAATTGTTAAGTTATTAGAGACTGGTTCTGCTTATTATGCACCTGCTTATGCTACTTCTTTAATGGTAGAAGCAATACTTGAAGACAAAAAAGAGATTTATCCTTGTGCTATAAAATTAGAAGGTGAATATGGATATGAAAATATTGTCTCTGGTGTTCCTATTATGCTTGGAAAAGATGGAATGGAAAAAGTTATTGAATTAAATTTAAATGATTCTCAAAAAGATGAATTTGAAAAATCAATATCATCTGTTCAAGAACTAGTTGATACACTAGAAGATAAATTTTTTAAATAATAAGAAAAAGGTATATAATATGAAAGAAACATTTGAAGTTTATAATGTAAAATGTGGAGGATGTGCTAATACTTTAATCAATTCATTAAAAGAGGAATTTGGTGAAGTAAAAGTTGATTTAGAAGTAAATCCAAGAAAAATCACATTAGATATCCAAGAAGATAAAAAGGAAGCTTTAAAACTAAAATTAAGAAGTCTTGGTTATCCTTTAACAAGTGATGAATTATCAGGTTTTGATAAGGCAGCTACAACTGCGAAAAGTTTTGTTTCTTGCGCAGTTGGTAAATTTAATGTAGCAACAGGAAATAAATAGTTTACTTTATAAAAGGAGCATATTATGAAAATAGATAGACATGGTCTTAGCATTGGAATTGAAAGGATAAACAATAATCTTTTTATTTCATTTAAAGCTATTGGAACATTAACACACTCTGATTATGAAATAATAACTCCTATGTTAGAAAAAGCTTTAAATAGTATAGAAGAGCCTAAAATAAAAGCTTTTGTAGACTGTACAGAATTTAAAGGCTGGGAATTAGAGGCTGCATGGGATGATTTTAAATTAGGAATCAATCATGGAGACTTATTTGAAAAAATTGCAATTTTAGGTAATGATAATATTTTACTAGAGTATGGTTCAAAAATCACTTCGTGGTTTATACATGGTGAAGTTAAATATTATGAAGATTTAGATAATGCTATAGAATGGCTAAATAAATAGTAAGTAATAAATATAAAATTAAAGAGGGTATATACCTACCCTCTTTTTTAATTAAAATGAATCCCAATCATCATTGCTAGTAAAAGTTTTTCTAACCTCTTTTATTTTTTGTTCTGGAAGTCTTCTTTCTTCCCCTGAAAATGATAAATCAGTTGTATTTTCTCTTAATTTAATATCATTTTTTCCATTAAACTCTTTTGCATCAGCATGTTCAATAATCATATTTGAAATCTCTAATGTTTTATTTGCAATAGCATCTGCTTCACTTGCACTTTGTGCATTTTGTTGAGTAATTCTATCTAAGTTATTTACAGCATCATTTATTTGAACAATACCTGTTGATTGTTCTTTACTTGCTGTTGTTACATTATCAATTAATTCAATTGTTTTATTAATATTGTTATTTAATTCTTCATAACCATTAATCATCTCTAATGCAGCTTTTTTACCTACTTGTGTTTTTTGTTGAGCATTTTCAACAATATCTTTAATCTCTTTTGCAGCATCTGCAGATCTTGATGCAAGATTTCTCACTTCTTGAGCAACAACTGCAAAACCTTTACCAGCTTCACCTGCTGTTGCAGCTTCTACAGCAGCATTTAAAGATAAGATGTTAGTTTGGAATGCAATTTGGTCAATTACTATAATTGCTTCATTAATTGCTGTTGTTTGCTCATTTATTTCTTCCATAGCTTTTGTAGTATTATTAGCTAGTTCTTGACCTTTTTGAACAGAAACTTTTACTTGATTACCATAAGTTGCCATTTGCTGTGTAGTATCCGTATTATTTGTAATATTTGAAGTAATCTCTTCTAGTGATGCAGCTGTTTCTTCAAGTCTTGCTGCTTGGTCATTTGCTGCTGCTGATATTTTATCCATGTTTAAAGATAAAGTATTTGCATTTTGACTTAAAATCATTCCACTTCTTTTATTTTCAATTAAAGTTTCAGTAATAACTTTACCTAAAATATTTACATCATTTTCTAAATCTCTAATTATTCCTTCTAAATCATTATCTTTTAACTTAGGTCTGAAATCTAATTTAGAATAAGAGTTTAATACTTTCATTACATTACCAATATTATCATTTAAAGTATGAAGCATTTCATTAATAATCCCTTTTAACTCTTGCAGAGATGGATTATTAGAGTTTGCCGTAATCTTAGTATCTAAATGCCCTTTATTAATCTGATTTGCAACATCAATAGTATTTGCAATTAATTCTCTATCAGCTTGGATATTTGCTTTAGTTTTATTAATATTCTCATTGATTAGTTTAGACATCATACCTAATTCATCTTCTGATTCTACGATTTCTAAATGAATATCATCTTGTTCATAGTTAATAAATGCAAAAAATTCAGTTAAACCTTTTTTTACAGAATCAACATCTAAAAGAATAGTAAATGCAATAGTTCTTGCAAGAATTAGAGTAATAATAATCCCTAATAAACTTAAAATTCCAAAAATAAACATATCTTTTTCTGCTGTATTTGATTCGTTCTCAATTGTATCAATTAACTTTTGAGCTAAATAGTTTTCTACATCTTTTAACTTATTAATTTTTAATGTGATTTGCTCAAACCAATAAGAAGCATCTACATTAAAGTTTGAGTCTTTACCACTATATAATGCAATTTTTCTCATTTTAAGTACTTCATCAACAGCAGAACCTTGAACAATCTTTTTATAGAACTCTTTAGAATCACTATCAGTGATTTTCAAAAAAGAGTCCATATAAGAGTTTTGAGCAGCAATTAATGTGTAGAATTTAGCTTTCATCCCTGGTCCAAAATTATCTCTAGCAAAAGTGTTAGTTCCTACTGCTCTTTCAATCCCTGCTCTTTCTTTTGATAAAAGAAAATTCATATAAGAAACGATTTTTTGTGATACTTCCGAACTATTAGATAGTTTTGAAATAGAACCAATAAGATTTAACATAAGAGTATTTGTTTGAGTATAAAAACCAATAGCTTCACTTGTTGGGATAGCTAATGATGAAACTCTACTTCTAATATTAGATAGGTTATTTATGTTATTTATCCCTGCTTGTAAATTTGAAGAGAACTCTTTACCATAATCATTTTCATTAAAAGTAGCTAAAAATGTTTCTAACTCCTTTACTCTTTTATTTGTAAGTTCTCTTTGAGCAGGAAGTTTATCATGGAATTTTTTCCCCTTACTTCCAAGAAAACCTGCTGTCATTCCCCTTTCTTTTTGAGTTTCATGAACTAATGCACCAATTTTAGTAGATAAAATAACTACTTTATCTAAACTTTTTAACGAACTGTTATACTTATATGAATCATAAGTAAGTTTCCCCGCTAATAAAATAACAACAATTAAAGGAATTGACATTATTAAAATTAGCTTCTGCTTGATTGATAATTTTGAAAGCATTATCTTACTCCTACTATTTTAATTACTTTAGTATAATTAAAATTTCATTTAATAATCATAATTTAATCAACAAAAATACCATAAAAACTAAATTTCTATTTTTTATAACATAAGAAATAACAATTTGGATTTGACAAATAGTATTTTTTATTATACTATACCCCCCTATACTATATAAAAGGTTTAAAATGACAAGAGAAAAAAAGATTTTACTTATTATTATTGTAAATATTATTATCATTGTATCTGAGATTGTTTTTGGTATTTTATCAAATTCATTTGCCCTTATAGCAGATGCATTACATAACGCAGGAGATGTATTAGCTGTTGTTGTAACTTATATTGCTTTAGTTTTAGGAAGTAAAACAACTACCTTTAAACAAACATTTGGATATATAAGAGCTGAAATGATGGCTGCATTTGTTAATACACTATTTTTATATATAACTATGCTTTATATGATTTATGAGTCTATAAATAGATTTTTTAATCCAGAAGTAATTAATCCAATATATATGATTATTGTAGGGTTTGTTGCAGTTATTGCAAATGGAATTAGTGCATATATCTTAAATAATATTGGTGTTAACTCATGTTCTCATGGTCATGATCATGGACACTCACATACTCATAATCACTCTCATGATGAAGATGCAAATATCAAATCTGCATATTTACATATGTTAAGTGATGCCCTAATTTCAGTTGCTGTTGTAATTGCAGGTATCTTTATTTACTTTTTTGAGATTTATTATATAGACTCTATATTAACACTATTATTTAGTTTATATATATTATATCACTCATACCCTCTTCTTAAAAAAAGTTTTTTATCATTAATGGATATGAATATTGTAGATATACCTCAAAATGAACTAGATTTAATTATCAAAAAAAATGCAAATGTAATTGAATATCATGATTTACATATACATAAACCAAGTTCAAAGCATAATTTTATATCATTTCATTTAGTTTTAAAAAATAAAGAATTGACTTTAGAGAAAATAGAAGATCTAACATCTTCTGTAGAACATGAACTAAAACATATAGGATTTAATCATGTTCTAATACAAGTAGACTCTTCTAAAAATGTTAAAAATCAAACAAATTGCATTTTATAAAAGGATTAGAAATGTACCAATGTGATGTGGAAAATAAAAAACTTATAAATAGAATCAACAGAATTCAAGGACAAGTAAACTCTGTAAAGAAAAAACTTGAAAATGATATGGATTGTAAAGATGAACATTTAGACCCTTATGAAGTTATAAGACAACTAACTGCAATCAAAGGTGCTGTTAATGGAATGATAAACTCTTATGTAGAGCACTTTGCAAAAGGTCATTTAGTAAAAGAGATACAAGAAGCAAAAAATGAAGCCGAAGCAATGGCAAAAATGGACGAACTTGTAAATATTATGAAAAGCTATAGTAAATAGTCTAGTAAGAAGAGTTAAAAACTCTTCTTGCTTTCATATCTATTTTATATCAAACCTATCAGCATTCATTACTTTATTCCATGCTAATATGAAATCTTTTACAAACTTTTCTTTATTATCTTCTTGGGCATAAACTTCAGCTAAAGCTCGAAGTTGAGAATTAGAACCAAATACAAGATCAACTCTACTTGCAGTCCATTTTATTTCTGTAGATTTACTTGTTGTACATTCAAACTCTTCTTCATCTTCTGCAATATCATTCCATTTATTATCTAAATTTAAAAGATTTACAAAGAAATCATTTGTTAATGCCCCAACTCTATGAGTAAATACTCCTTTTTTACTATTATTATAATTTGCACCTAATACTCTCATTCCTCCAATTAGTACCGTCATTTCAGGTGCTGTTAAACCTAAAAGTTGGGCTTTATCTATTAGAAGTTCTTCAGAGGATACTGCATACTTTTTCTTTTGATAGTTTCTAAAACCATCAGCAATAGGTTCTAAATAGCTAAAAGAGTCCACATCTGTTTGTTCTTGTGTTGCATCTGTTCTTCCTTGAACAAAAGGAACTTCAATAATATATCCTGCATCTTCTGCAGCTTTTTCTATAGCTACATTTCCAGCTAAAACAATTAAATCGGCTAAAGAAATATATTTAACAGAAGAGATATTAAAACCTCTTTGAATCTCTTCAAGTGTTGAGATTACAACTTGTGTTCCTTTATTAACTTCCCAGTCTTTTTGAGGAGCTAATCTTATTCTTGCTCCATTTGCTCCACCTCTTTTATCAGAATCCCTATATGTTGAAGCAGAAGCCCATGCTGTATTTACAAGTTGAGATATAGATAATTGTGAATCTAAAATTCTTTGTTTTAAAACCTTAATATCATCACTACCAATACTACTATTAACATCAGGAACTACATCTTGCCATATTAAATCTTCTTGGGGAACTTCAGGTCCTAAATATCTGCTTTTTGGACCTAAATCTCTATGAGTTAATTTAAACCATGCTCTACCAAAAGCATCTGCAAACTCTTCTGGATTTTCATGAAATCTTTTTGAAATCTCTCCATAAATTGGATCCATTTTCATAGCCATATCAGCAGTTGTCATAATAGTTTTAACTTTTTTTGAAGAGTCATGTGCTGCTGGAGCTAAATGTTCTTCTTTTGGATTTACTGGTGTCCACTGCCAAGCACCTGCTGGAGATTTTTCCAAATTCCATTCATAGGCAAATAATATATCAAAATATCCATTATCCCATTGTATAGGATTTGCTGTCCAAGAGCCTTCAATACCACTTGTAATAGTATCATCTCCTTTACCACTTAAAAACTTGCTAAGCCATCCTAATCCTTGAGCTAAAATTCCTTCTGCTTCTGGTTCAGGTCCAACATTTGAAGTATCACCTGCTCCATGACATTTCCCAAAAGTATGACCACCTGCTACTAAAGCTACAGTCTCTTCATCATTCATTGCCATTCTTGCAAATGTTTCTCTAATATCTTTAGCAGATTCAAGTATATTTGGTTCCCCATTAGGACCTTCAGGATTTACATAAATAAGTCCCATTTGTACTGCGGCAAGTGGATTTTCTAAATCTTCACTATTATGTTTATCTTCATCATATCTTTCATCACCTAACCACTCTTTTTCATTACCCCAGTAAATATCCTCTTCTGGTTCCCAAACATCAACTCTTCCACCTGCAAAACCAAATGTCTTAAATCCCATTGACTCAAGAGCTACATTACCTGCAAGTATCATTAAATCTGCCCAAGAAATTTTATTTCCATATTTTTGTTTAATAGGCCATAAAAGTCTTCTTGCTTTATCTAAATTAGCATTATCAGGCCAAGAATTTAATGGGGCTAATCTTTGATTTCCTGTAGCAGACCCCCCTCTACCATCACCAACTCTATAAGTTCCTGCACTATGCCAAGCCATTCTTATAAATAGTGGACCATAATGACCATAATCAGCAGGCCACCAATCTTGTGAATCAGTCATAAGATTAGTTAAATCTTTTTTTAATGCATTAAAATCTAATTTACTAAACTCTTTAGCATAGTTAAATTCATCTCCCAATGGATTAACTTTATTGTTATGTAAAGATAAAATTTTTAAGTTTAACTGATTTGGCCACCAGTCTTTATTGTAAGTACCCTTATTAGAAACAGCTGGATTTACAACTGCATCATCACTTCCTAACCCTGTAATTGGACATCTAGCCATGATTTATCCTTTCTTTTTTTTAGTAATAGTCAAATTTTGACAAACATAATAGTTTAAAACATCATCTACTTAAATTCTACTACTTTAAGCTTAATTTTATTTTAATAAGTATTATTTAAAGAAAAAAATTTTCCAATATCTTTTGAAATTTTTATACTTCTTAAATAATAAAAAAAGAATAGTTTGGAACAAGGATAGTTTGGACAGTCTGTTTTTAGTTTTACTTGTACTAATATCAAGTACTAGTACAAGCTTTTAATGTTTTTATTTTAATTTATCAACTAAGGTTTTTAAAATAGCAGCTTTTTCTTCTACTGAAATTCCTTTTTGTAAAGCATCAAGTTTTACATCACCTTCAAAACTCTTATTTATTGAGCCATCAGTTTTTACCTGATACACAAAATATTTATTTTGAATTATATTATTTAAACCCAGCACTCTTACAACTGCACCACTTGAATCATTTATAAGTTTATTTTTAGTGTTAGAATATAACTCTTCAAGCTTTCCATCAACAGCAAGTTTTTTTATTAACCAAGGAGTACTAGATATATTTGCAACTAATAAAATATCTTTATTTGTATATTTATCAAGTTCATTAAATACAATTAGTGCATCATGATTTAATACAATAATTGTCTTTTCTTCAGCTTTTGGAAACAATACTTCTTTTCTAAAATAATTACCCTCTCCTATTAATTCAAAATGCGTAGGTAAATATGCAAGATTATTTAGAACTTGTCTTTTCTGTTCTTTTGAAACAACTCTATCTTCAGGTGCAGTCAAATAAACTAGACCTCCAAATCCAACAATTCCTAAAAATACAATTTTTAAAACATTTTTTATCATTAACCTTCCTATTTTTTCTTATTTTTTCTTATTTTTTCTTATTTTTTAATCTTTTTGCCCATCTTGAAAAAAGTCTAAATGTTTCTATATCTTCACTCAACTCTTTTTTATTTATTATATGTTCAACTAACTCTTTAGCTAAATATGGAGACAATACAAATCCTCTTCCACCAACGCCATTTAAAACATATAAATTATCAATCATTTCTAAATTTTGTTTTTTAATAAAACTACCATTTAAAATATGAGGATATTTTTCAATACTTTTTTTAGAATCAACTAATTTTCCAACCATTGGAAAATAATCTACACTAGAAGCTCTTGCCCCAATCTTAACATCTAAAAGTTCAACATCATCAAGCTTTTTTATGTCATTTGCTAATGCTAAAAGCTTTGTAGTATCACTATTCATAATATTCAAACTTTTATCATCTGGTTTTATATAATTAAAATCTGCTTTCTTTAAATCATATAAGGTTTCACTCATATCTTCTTCAAATCTATTATGTGTAGCACCTATACTTATTTGATTTTTTGCACTTGTATTATGTTTTTTTGACTTAGATAAGGAGCACTCTTTATGGTAGTTTATCTCTATTTTACTTGAAGATAAAATATTTATTCTTTGTCCCCATACTGCTCTTATATTAAAATACTCTTCATTGATTAAAGATATATCTGCACCTGTAGTTAAAATCAGGTTTTTTGTTTTAATTTCATCATTAATTATCCAGATATTATCAAGCTTAGTTACTTTAGATACATCATAAGATAAAAGTTTTTGGATATCTTTTGTTAATGCCTTACAAATTTCATAAGAGTCAACTTGTGAACCAATAGGAAAGAAGTAACCCTCTTCAAACTCTTCATACTCAAAATCCATTGAAGATTTATAACTATTAAACTTTAATCTATCTTCATCATTTTTAGGAATTCTACATGTACCACAATTAGTAATAAATAAAGGAAAATTATCCTTATAAAATTCAACTGAATAGTTTAAAGCATTTGAAATAAGTGTTTTAAACTTATTATCTTTACCTAATAAGGGAGATAAAAAAGCACCAGCAGCACCACTTGCCCCATAAGCAACATCAGAGTTTCTATCAACTAATAATAAATTTTTTGAATGTTTTGATAATTCATAAGAAACAAAAGAACCAGCTACTCCTGCACCTAAAACTACATAATCATATATTTTTTCAGACATTTTTATCTAACTCTTCTATTAATTGATAATTTGGTCTCCAATATCCTCTACCACCTCTTAAACTGATACATTTATAATCTGGGAATTTAGATTTATAAAATTTTAATCTCTCTTTTGTAGATTTTCCAGTATCACAGTAGAAAACAAAAACTGTTCCTTTAGGATACTCTTTCATCTCAAAGGGATTATATGTAATTGTTTCTATATTATCCAAAGGTTTTAAAACTGTATCAATTAATACAACTTTAACTCCTTGTTTTTCTAAATCTTTTGTATTTTTATATAACTCTTGTTGAGTCCATTCTTCTTTTTCAAACATTTTATAATCCATAAAATTTCTTAATACTATAGCTATATAGACTCAACATAATAACATATTAAAGGTTAATAGTGCTAATAACTATTTCAAACTTGATTGACTTAGACTCAACTTTATGGTATAATTTTAGTCTTAAAAATATCTTAACAACTATTATAGGAATGAACATGGCAAAAAGTTTATATGAAACACTTGAAGTTAGCGAAAGTGCTAGTGTAAGTGATATTAAAAAAGCATATAGAAAATTAGCAAGAAAATACCATCCTGATGTAAACAAAGATCCAGAAGCAGAAGAAAAATTCAAAGAAATAAATGCTGCTTATGAGGTTTTAAGCGACCCTGAAAAAAAACAACAATATGACCAATATGGTGATTCAATGTTTGGTGGGCAAAACTTCCACGACTTTGCAAGAGGTCAAGGTGGTAATGTAGATTTAGATGAAATCTTAAGACAAATGTTTGGTGGAGGAGGTGGTTTTGGTGCCTCTGGATTTGGACAAAGTGGTTTCTCTCAAGGAGGATTTGGTGGATTTGGAGGTTTTAATGAACCTGACTTAGATACAAATGCACAAGTTACTATTCCTTTTACAACTGCTATTTTAGGTGGGAAACAACATATTTCAATTAACAATGACTCATTTGATATTAAAATTCCCGAAGGAATTAAAGATGGTCAAAAGATTAGAGCTAAAGGAAAAGGGAAATCATATCATGGACAAAGAGGTGATTTAATCCTTAAGATTAATATTGCACCATCTGATGATTATGAAAGAGATGAATCAACATTAATTAAAACATTTGATGTACCATTAAAAACAGCTTTATTTGGTGGTAAAATTGAAATTGAAACAATTCACAAAACAATAACACTAAAAGTTCCTCAAAACACTAAACAAAATCAAAAGTTCAGAGTAAAAGAACTAGGAGTTTTAGACAGACAAACAAATACAAAAGGTGACTTACATCTAAAAGCAAATATAGTTTTACCAAAAGTTGAAGATTTAGATGAAAGTTTAGTAGAATTATTAAAAGAAAAACTTCCTGAATAATAAGGATTTAATATGGAAACAAATAGCTATATTGAACCAGTATATTTAATCTCAGCAGTTGCTGAGATTTTAAATATACACCCTCAAACGTTAAGGCAATATGAAAGAGAAGGTCTTATTAAACCATCTAGAACAAATGGTAAAATAAGACTATATTCTCAAAAAGACATAGATCATATAAAATATGTATTAACTCTTACTAGAGAACTTGGTGTAAATCTTGCAGGCGTTGATATAATACTTCAATTAAACAAGAAAATAAGTAAGCTTGAAAGTGAAGTTCAAGAGTATAAAACAAAAATGAAAAATATAAATAATCTTGCAGTAGTTCCTGATACTAAAGCTTTAGTAGTTCAAAAAACATCTTTTGATATAGTTATTGTAGAAAAAGAGGATTAAATCCTCTTTTATTAAAATTGATATTTAACTACGTAATCTCTCATAAGTGGTGGAATATCTAAATAGTTCTCATCATCAGATGATAAATTTTTATTAGCATCGCCCTCATCAGAGTCATCACTTTCAGGTTCATTGTCTTCTTTTGATTCAAAACCAGTAGCAACAATAGTAATTTTAACTTCATCTTTCTCTAAAGTTCTATCTGAAGTTGTACCGAAAATGATTTCAGCATTGTGATCCATTCTATCATTAATAGTTCCCATAACATTATTAATAGCAAATAATGATACTTGTGGGTGAATATTAAAGTGAATTAAAATACCTTTTGCACCATTTAATGACATTTTATCTAATAATGGAGACTCAATAGCATCTTCTAAAGCTCTTTGTGCAGCGTCTTCACCTTTTGCTTTACCAATACCCATTAAAGCCATACCTCTATGCTGCATAATTGTTTTAACATCAGCAAAGTCAGTATTAATATCAGAGTTACCTGGATTTAAAATAACTTCTGACATACCATTTACAGCTTGATAAAGAATATTATCAATAATTTTAAAGGCATCTTTCATACCTACATTCTCATCAATAATTTCTAATAATCTATCATTTGGTACAACAATTATAGAATCACTAACTTTTTTAAGCTCTTCCAAACCAAGACTAGCTAGACCTGCTCTTTTTTTACCTTCCCATGTAAATGGTTTAGTAACAACAGAAACAGTTAATGCTCCAACTTCTTTTGCAGCTTTAGCAACAATAGCAGCAGCACCAGTTCCAGTACCTCCACCAAGTCCAGCAGCAATAAATACAATATCAGCACCTTTAAGTGCAGATTTAATCTCTTCATAACTCTCAACAGCAGAATCTCTACCAATTTCTGGTTTCATTCCTGCACCAAGACCTTTAGTAAGCTTAACTCCTAATTGAATTTTTTTAGGAGCTTGAGAAATATGCAATACTTGTAAGTCAGTATTAGCAGCTATTAAATCAACTTTTTTACAGCCTTCTTTTATCATATGGTTGATCATATTACAACCACCACCACCAATTCCAATTACTGAAATTTTTGCTACATTGTCTGACAATACTTTGTTTGGCATTTCTTCTTTGATATCATCCACCTTAAATAAATTATCCATTTTAGAACCACTCCGATATTTTACTCCAGAACTTAGAAACACCTTTTTTCTTATCTTTTTCTAAAGGTGTTAATACAGCTGAAGTATCTCTAATTTCTTCATTTGGCTTATTAATCTCTCTATCAAATCCATTTCTTGATGGATCAGTAGAAGTTTGAGAACTCTCTATTATTTTATTTTCAATTCTAGGTTCTCTTTTTATAGGTTTTACAAGTTGTTTACTTGAATCTAATTCATAGTTTCTTGTTGCACCTAATGAATACTCTAGTAATCCAACAATAGTTGACATACTTGGGTCATCAAAATTTAGGTATCCGTTTTTAATATTTTTAGGATTAGAAACAGAAATTGGAATCCCTTCATAAATCTTTTCAGCTAAAGCTTTGATTCCTTCTAAACTTGACATCCCACCTGTAATTACTACACCCGAACCAACATTATCTAAAATTCCACTTTTCTTAAGTTGATTTTTTACAAGAACAAGTACTTCCTCAACTCTTGCATGAATAATAGTTTGAATGTAATCCAATGCAACTTCAGAATGAGTATCTTCATCACCTATTCTAGGAATTTTAACTTTTGTAACTCCTAATTCATTATTAGGTGTATAATCTTTTATTAAAGATCCATATTCAGTTTTAATTCTCTCTGCAGCAGCAGGAGGAGTATGAAGCATAACAGATAAATCATTTGTAATATGATTTGAACCTACAGGAATAAATCCATTATAAATCATAGAATTACCCTTGTAGCATACAAACTCAGTAGTAGTAGAACCTAAGTTAATTACAGTAGTTCCAAATCTTTTTTGCTGATTATCTAAAATAGACATAGCAGAGGCATAACCATCTAAAACAAAAGTAGTAATATCAACTCCAGAAACTTTTAGAGCAGATTTTATATTTGTTAAAGCTGTTCTTTTTGCAGTTACTATGTATACTGATACTTCAAGTCTTGATCCATTCATATTAAGAGGATTGTCAACATCAACTGAATCATCAACTTTGAAGAAAATTGGTATTACATGTACTACTTCATATTCTGGAACTATAGTAGCGTTATATAATGCCATTTGCATTACTTGGTTTATTTCTGTTTCTGTAATAAGTCCATTAGGTACATTTACAGAACCTGAACTTCTTATACTTTTAGTGTAACTTCCTGATACAGAAACAACTGAGTTCTCAATTGTTTCCGTAGTATTTCTTTTTGCTAATGTAACAGCATTTTTTATAGCTTTAGATGCTTCTTCAATGTTAATTATTAAACCTTTATTAACACCTTCGCTAGTTTGAATACCAGTACCTAAAATATTAATATTATATTCTAAATCATGTTTCGCAATAACTGCTGTTATACTAGATGAACCAATATCAATTGCTAAGATAGTATTATTCAATTATTATTCCTTTACTTCTATTGAAGATTGAATTTCATAGCTATTTTCTAATCTGTTAATTAAATTTGTCATTAACTCTTGTGCTTGAAGTTGAGTTAAAGTAGACTCTACTGCACTATTTCTTGTTTCATCATAAGTTCCAAATTTAGAGTTATTTACTCTATATAAAACAACTTTATCATTTAACTTAATATATCCCTCTTTTGTTGTAGAAGAGAAAAGTTGATTTAAGAACTGTGCTGCTTCTTGTGCTTGAAGTAAAGTAATTCTATCAATAGACTCTCTTGTAACACCTTTAATTTCAACACCATTGAAAGTAGAAACTTTTTGTTTTGCAGTCTCTTCTAACTTTTTTTGTTTTTCAACATAAATATAATCTTCTTTTGCCATATTTTTAGCTTCTTCATAAGCTAAAGGCTGTGCTTTTTCAACTTTAACTAATTGAGTAATAACAAACTCGTCATTTTCTAAAAATGGCTTGTTTAATGTTCCAACTTTAGACTCAACAATAAGTTGATTGTTTTCTGATGAATAAGGCATATTTGCAACTGTATAAGTAGCTACATCTTTTAACTGCTCATCACCTTTTTTAATTTTAAGGTATTTTTTAAGAGCTTCTTTTTTAGTAAACTTTTCATCTAATTGTTTAATAACTTCAGATCTAGCTTCTTCTAAAGTTTTAATTTTTCCATCTTCTTTTTTAAAGTCTAATCTAAATTTCTCATAATAGCTTTTAATCTCTTCATCATTTGCATTTGAAGATAATAAAGGCATTTTAGAAGACATTACTTGATATTTAACTTCAGACATATAAGCATTTTTATTCTCTTCCCAATACTTTTTAACATCATCTTCTTTTGCATCAACAGTGATGTTATCTAAACTTAAAATCTCAATTGAAATATCATCTTCTAAGAAAAGAAGTTTACTTAGATTTTTAACTTCATTTTTATTTGCTTCTAAATCAAATAACTTTTGAATTTTAGTTAATAAAATTCCTCTTTTTAAAGAGTCTTCAAACTCTGCAGGAGTTGTTCTGTTTTGAGATAAAACTTTTACATAAGTATCTTTATCAAACTTTCCATCTTTTAAAAATGCTTGATATTTTACTAATTCTTTTGCAATATCTTCATTTGTTACAGTTAACCCTAAGTCATCACCATATGATAAAATTAGATTTTTTTGTAATACTTGTTTATAGGCTACATCTTTTAAATTTAATTTGTCAGCCATTTCTTGATTAAAACTATCACCAAATAGTCTTGCATATTGTTCATATAAATTTGAGTACTCTTCTTGATACTCTTCAACAGATACTTCTCTGTCACCTACTACTGCTACTACTCCACCTTGTTTGCCATAATCATATGAACCCCAACCAACAAAGCCAGCTCCAACAAATGCTATTGTACTTATCCAGATAGTAATTACTAGCCATTTTTTGTGTCTTTGCATCCAACTTATCATAAAACATAATCCTCTTAAAAATTTTAGATATATTACACTAAATTTTCTTTTAAGTTAGTTAAAGTTTATTTATGTATCGCTGAATTTATAATTGAGGTAATATTTCGTTTTTTATTAAATCTTGCTTACTTAATAAGTCGTTAATTACAGACTCCCTTATAGTTATTTCTAGTTTTTTACAAGCACTTTTGAAAGCCTCTTCTTCCCCAACAATAAAACACATTTTCTTAGCTCTTGTAATTGCTGTATAAAGTAGTTTTGTATTATGCATAATATAGTGAGAAAAACTCATTGGAATTAAAGCATTATCATACTCCATACCTTGAGTTTTATGTATAGTTAAACAATAAGCTAAAGATAATAAAGAAGATATATTTTCAAAATCATAGAAAACAACCATATCATCATTTGGGTATAAAACAATACATTTCTCTTCTTCAAAATCAAGTTTGATAATAAGCCCTAATTGACCATTAAAAACCCTTTTTTCCATAAAATCAGTAGAGCCACTTTTATACATTTGCATTGTTTGGGCTCTCATATTTTCATTTTTTACATGGATTACTTTATCTGTAATTTTATATTCGTAAAGTTTTGTCTGAAAAGATTTACCTTTTGTATGATTAAAAAGCTTTTGAAGTTGCATATTTAGATTCTCAACCCCTAATATTCCATTTTTCATAGGTGTAATTACCTGAAATAAAATCAATGCTTTACTTATATCTTTTTGTTTTATCAAATCATAATACTTTTGAATATAAGAAGCTGATATATTTAAAATATTATTTAAAATAAGTGTAGAATTTTCACCTCTTATATTTGAGAATTCATTTGAAGAAACAGAGTTTTTCTGAGCATAATAGTTGGATATGGAAACATCAAGAAATTTAAAATCTTCATATTTTTCATTATATTTAGGAATCTCACCTTTTCTAATATCATTTGCAATGACTGCTATTGCTTGGTTTTCATTTTGTCTATAGATTTTTGTAAGCTTACAAATAGGTGCTAATTTATACTTTATTGCATCTGCTAAAATATTTCCAGCTCCAATTGCAGGTAACTGCCCATCATCCCCAACAATTATGAAAATAGTATCATCGGAAATCTTTGATATTATTTGATAAAAAGTCACAGAGTTTACCATAGATGCTTCATCTAAAAGTATAACTTTATGGGGAAAGAAATCTTTTTCTTTATGCTTCACTAATAATGACTGAATAGTAGAAGAGTTATAACCTGTAGTATCAGAAATTCTTTGACTAGCAATTCCACTTAATGCAATTGTTATAATATCATCATATGAAACGACCTCTTCTAATAGTTCTAAAATAGCCCTACTTGATGTAGATTTACCTGTTCCTGCATAACCTATTAGAAAAAGTGTCTTGTGACCTTCATTTATTAATTCAACAGCTTTTTTTTGTTCATCACTTAATTTAAAACCTAAAGTATTCTCTTTTCTTTCTAAATACTCATCAAAACCAGCTATTATTTTTCGATTTTTTTCATCTTCTCTTCTCTCAAAAAAATCTAAAATATTTTTTTCTGCATTATAAAGCATAGAAAGAGCATACCTATTCTCTTTGGTAACAAATATATCTTCATCTACAAGCATTTTAGATAAAGCTTCTTCATATAAAATATCTTCATTGGAGAAGTTTAAAGACTCATCAAGTAACTTATATAAATGAAATTTGTCTATGGAAGAGTTACCATTATTATCACAATACTCTCTTAAAGTATAGTTTAAACAAGCCATTATTCTAAACTCACTTCGTGGATCAATACCTATTGATTTTGCAATTTCATCAGCTCTTTTAAAACCAATACCTCTAATACTAATAAGCATATATGGATTCTTTTTAATTTTCTCAATTAAATTATCAACTTCTCCAAAAGCAGAATATATTTTAGTAATTAGATTTGAAGTAACACCAAATTTTGCTAAAAAAGAACCTAATTCCCGTAGGTGTTTAAATTTTTGCCATGAAGCTACAATTTTTTCAAGTTTCTTTTCTTTGATACCTTTAAAATTAAGAAGTTCATTTGGATTATTATTTAAAATCTCAACAATTTCATCTTCTGTATATTTTTCCAATAAATCATGTGCAAACTTATTTCCAATCCCTTTTACAATTTTTGTTAAGAAAAAGAAAATTTCAGCCTCTTTAAGTTCTAAAGTATCAAATTCAAATTGCACTCCATATTTTTTATGAGTTGTCCAATTTCCAATTAGAATGATTTCTTCACCAACCATCTTTTCTATATCTGTGTCAAAATATGTACCACAGATTTTTTGATTGTTTTCAAGTACAGCGATAATATACTTTGTCTCTTCATTTTTGTATAAAACCTTTTTTAAAGTTCCTGATAGTTTAAAGGTTTTATACTCTTCTTGATTATCTGC
Source organism: Arcobacter pernae (assembly GCF_049472135.1). Classification (NCBI taxonomy): domain Bacteria; kingdom Pseudomonadati; phylum Campylobacterota; class Epsilonproteobacteria; order Campylobacterales; family Arcobacteraceae; genus Arcobacter; species Arcobacter pernae. The sequence goes on along the minus strand of NZ_JBMOVV010000001.1, from coordinate 202,675 downwards.
CATTAATACCCGTCATTAAATTTTTTATGTTTATGTTTATCTTTAGTATAAGTTTTTTTCTTTTTCTCTTTTTGAATTAGATTAGCTTGTTTTAAAAGTGTAGATCTTTCATCTTCAAAATCTTCTGTGTGAGTATCAATATATTGTAAAGTAGTATTTAAAAACTCTGTTAAAGAAGTAAGATATGCAGAGTGTAATGGCACAGCATCAACTCTTTTTAGGTCTTCATAATTTTTTTTAGTTCTTTGTTTAAAAAGTTCTACATCAAAATTATCTAGTTTTAGTAAAGAGACAGTTCTTGTAAAGAACTTCTCTAATACTCTAATATATCTTATTCTTTGTTGTTTTTCATGCATTATTTAAGTAACTCTTCTAAGTTTTCAATAGGTCTTGCAATAACTGCTTTTTCACCTTTAATAATAACAGGTCTTTCAATTAGTTTAGGATTTTCAATCATTGCATCAATTAGTTTATCTTCATTAGTTTCATCTTTTAAACCTAACTCTTTATAAACAGTTTCACCTTTTCTCATAAGCTCTTGTGCTGTCATATTAAGCTTATTTAAAATATCTTTTATCTCTTCTTTAGAAGGTGTTTCATCTAAATATTTAACAACTTGTGCATCAATATTTTTTTCTTCTAATAGATTTAATGCATTTCTTGACTTTGAACATCTTGGATTATGCCAAATTGTAATATCTTCCATACTTTTAGTACCTTAAATTATAATTTTTAGAAATTATATCAAAAAATATTTTACAAAGCTTGAAATATTACAATTTGTAAGTATTTGATAGATTTAGAATATAGTTTTTACTCCAATAAACGGCCCTTTATAAGACAAGTCAACACCATCAGATTTAAACTCTTTGCCCTTATATCCTAAAATATAAGATGATTCACTAAATTCATTATTTTGATAACCTAAAGTAAACTTATATTCAAAAGCATCAATATTATCACCTGTTCCGATTGAACCTTCAACATCAAACCATAAGTTATCAATATTTGAAATATTTGATGTATAGTTACCTTGAATACTTAGATAGTTTTCTCGTGCTTTAAGAGCATTAGCACTTATTTCATACCTGTTTATCCCTGCTCCAACTTTTAGTTTATCAAAGATTCTTTTATAATTAATTTTATACACTTTAGTCTCAAACTTTTTATCTGTCATAAAAAACTCAAAGCTAAACTTGTCATTATTATTTTGAAAAGAAATGATTGGAGAAAATGCATTTGCAGTTTCCGATAAAGAACCCCCACTACTTTTTATATCAATATCAATAGGAGAATATTCAAATTTTACTTCCACAAGAGTTTCATCTATAGAAAAACTATTTTTATTTTCCAAAATATCTTCTTGCTTTACCTCATCATTTAAAATACTTTTTCTTACTTCTATAACTTCAACTTCTTTCTTTATTGGTTTTTGTACTATTTCTTCTTTGTACTCTTTGATAGGTTCTAATACAATTTTTTCTTCTTTTACAGTTGGTTCAACTTTTTTTATTTCTTTTTTTTCTTGATTATCTACAAAATTGTACTCAATCTTTTTATCATTAGAAAATTCACTCAAAGGAAGATAATCATCCATTTGTGCAAAACATAAAAATGGTATAAAACTAGATAAAATAACTCTTTTCATTAAAACTCCAAAACAAATTTAAGATATTATTTTATCATAATGTTTTTTAATATAATCTGCAACCCTAAAAGAGTTTGCATAAATAGTAAAAGTATAAGGTACACTTCCACCTGTTGGCATAAAACTTCCATCACTTACAAAAAGATTTTTTACTTCATGAGCTTGACAATATTTATTTAAAACAGAAGTTTTAGGATCATCTGCAAACCTACATCCACCAGCGAGTAAATTTTGTGCAGGTAGTTCTGAAATATTTGAATTTATATTTTTAGCTTTCATTTTTTTAAATAAAGATATTGCTTTCTCTTCTAAAAATCTTGATACTTTAATATCCTCTTTAAAAGCACCTATTCTAATATTAGCAACAGGTATTCCATATTCATCTTTGTAATTATCATCCACACTAATAAAACTATTGTCATTGGGTGTCCAATCTACAAAAATCTCCATATTTAAAGTTCTTGTTTTTGTAAAAGTGTTAAATATTTTATCTTGTAACTCTTTACCTATTAAAAGATTATTACCATCCCATTTTAGACTATTTGCTCTTTTTATAGGGTTTGCATGTTCAAAAACTAGTTCTATCATACCACCTTTAAACTCTTTAGTATAATAAAAATCTTTTATTGCTCTATTGATAAAAAGCCCAGGTTTTAAAAGTTGTTTTAAAGGAAGGTTTGTATCATCAAAAGTTCCAGTTACAATACCGCCAGCTGTTGATAAAAAGTTTTTTCCAACATTTAAACTATTATTTGCAACTCCATTGGGAAACTCTTTTGATTTAGAATTTAATAAAAGCCTTGAAGACTCTACTGCTTGTGCAGCAATAACAAAAAGTTTAGCTTTTACTTCTTTACTTTGCTTATCTTTTGTATAGTAGTTTACTGATGTGACTTTTTTATCTTCATTACAGTTTAATCTATAAACAAAAGCATTAGCTATTATTTTTACATTATTTGTTTTCAAAGCAGGAATGATTAAAGCTTCCCTACTACTTCCTTTTGCACCACTTGAACAAGCATAAGAACCACAATAATTAGAATAATAACAACTCTTTCTATGCTTATCATTTTCACTTAAAATAGCCCTTGGAGTTTTTACAATTGAAAAGCCAAGTTTTTTTGAAGATGTATCTATAAGTTCAACTAAAGGGTGTTCATCTAAAGGTTTATAAGGAAAGTCCTTTGAACTTCTTGGTTCTTGAAACTTATAATTACTAACCTTTCCTGAAACGCCTATAACTTTTTCAACTTTGTCATAATAAGGTTCTAATTCTTCATATGTAATGGGCCAATCTTCAATATTTGAGCCTTCAGGTTTCCCATAGATAGTTTTTAGTTTAAAATCATTTGGTTTTAATCTATAAAAAAAACCACTCATAAAGTTTGATGAACCACCTAATATATTTCCATTCCAAAAACACCATTTAGTTTCATAAGTGGGAAACTTTGTCCATTTATCATCAATATTCTCTTCTATTGTATGATACTGTTTATTTAAATTAGGAGTGTATATATCTCTTCTTACAGTGGCTAATTCATCTTTAGAAAAATCTTTTCTTTTGTAAATATCTCCTTTTTCTAAAACACATACTTTATAACCAGCCTTACTTAATTCATATATTATAGGACCTGCTCCAGCACCACTTCCTACAACACATACATCATAAATCATAATTTTTGTCCATACTTTAATTTAGGTCTTGGATATCCAACGCTATGAGCTACACTTTTCCATGCAACTTGATTTTTATTTCCTCCATACATTGGGTCACTAAACATTGCTTCTAATCCATAATATACAAGTTTTGATAACCACGATTGGGCATAACTATTTGTATTTACAATAGTCTCAATCAAAATCTTTTTATCTAAATCACTTAAATTTATAAAGTTAGGAAAACTAGTTTTAAAATCCTCTAAACCTTGTAAAATAAATGTTTTCTCATCATTATAAAAACTCTCATGAGCAATATTCTTTACTAGAAAATTTAAAGCTGAAAACTCTTTAGCACTTGGCATATTTTTTGTTTTTGGGAATAAAATCTTAAATATTTCATCTAAGATTAACAGTGACTCTTTTTCAAATACCTTTGCAACTACAAAAGAGGTATTAAAAGTGATAAAAGTAAATGATGTAAATTTTATAAATTCTCTTCTTTTCATAACTATACTTTAGCCAAAAAGTAGTAAAAGTTAATATATTTTAAATTATGCTATACTTTTAAAATGTTAGTATCAAACAATTCACTTCTAAATATACTCATACCAAACAATAATAAAGCTTTAAAAGAGGTTTTAAAAGAAGCAGACTCTAAAACTTTACAAGATATGATAAAAAATAAATCTGTATCTGTAAATGATGTTTTAAAAAATCTTTTTGATGATATAAAAAATGGTACTAAAACAAATGCAAATATTGAAAATATATTAAAAAATAGTAATATTTTTAAAGACCTAGGCTCTTTCTCAAAGTCATTAGGCTCAATATTATCTCAAATTGATTCTAACTCTACACTTAATAAATATAAACCAAATTTAGAATCTTTTTTAAAAAATATTGCAAATGTAGATGAAAATAGTTTAAAAGAACAAATAAATAAATCAGGAGTTTTTTTAGAGTCTAAAATAGCTCAAAGCAGTTCGTCAAAACCTACACTTCCTGCTAATATTGAAAAACTTTTAACACAAATACAAAATATTATAAAAGATATAAATACTCCTATTGCAAAGCAAGTCTCACAATTAATAGCAAGTACTCTACAGCAAAGCACAAATCCTGTAATTACTAAAAATAGTGAAAACTTAAAAACTTTAGTTCCCTTATTGCAAAACCTAATAAGTTCGTTGCAAAATAGCAGTACTAAGGATTTATCAAACTTAACACAGCAACTAAAAAGTATTATATCTCAAGGCTCACTTCTTGAATCTAAACTAGATACTTTAGAAAATGTAGGAAATAAAAATATACAAACCCAAAATACTCAAAATCAACAAGTAACAAAAGAGCAGACAAATCTACTTGTAAATAATAAAGAGCAAATAAATGTACAAACAAAACAACTTTTAAGTGAAATAAAAAATCAATTCAACTTATCAACTACAAATAATCCTACTACAACAAAAATAGTAAATGAACAAATAGATAATCTTTTAAAATCAAATGACTTATTTGTAAAAAATGATAAATTTGTAGAACCAAAAGCTCTTTTAAATAATCTACTAAATTCAAAAGAAATCACACAAGCATCAAATCAAAACCAAAATATTTCGAATCTTGTTTTAAATCTAAAAAATATTAGTGAAAATATTGCAAATCTTGAAAGTAAAGTTCAAAACTTTGTAAATATAAGTGAACAGAAAAGCTCTTTATTATCAAATTTAAAAGAGAATTTAACAGCCTTAAAAACGCAATTGGCAAATGTAAATAATATAGATTTAAATCAGACAAATAAAATAGTTTCAAAACTTGAAACTATACAAAATCTATTTGCAAAAATAGAAAATCCTATTCAAACAGTAAATACGACTACAAATCTAAATAATATAACTAATACTCAAAATAGTTTCACTAGTAATTTTCCTAATAATTTTGCAAATAATTTAAACAGCTTAGTTTTACTTTTAAAAGAAAGTATTACAAATATAGCAACTAATCAAAATACTCCTAATACACCAGCTATTCAAAATCAAATATTAGAAGTTGTAGAAAAAATAGAATCAACTATCAAACAAGCTGTTACAAATAATCCTTTAAATACAAATCAAGCTTTTTCTCAAACAAAAGATAATAACCCTTTATCAAATGATATGAAAACAATTCTTCTTCAAATGCAAGATGAACTCTCAACAAAAACAGATGTAAAATCTCAAGAAATGTTTAAACAAGTAGATAAAATGCTAATGCAAATTGATTATCATCAGCTATTATCTGTTAGTTCAAACTCTAATTATGTTTATGTTCCATTTTTATGGGATATGTTAGAGGATGGAAGTATTGGTATAAAAAAGTCGAAAGAAGAAGAGAAGTTTTATTGTCAAATAAATCTAAGTCTTAAAGATTTTGGAAAAGTTGATTTAATGTTAGGACTGTATGATAAGAATAAACTTGACTTAACAATACATGCACAAAGAGAACACTTTAAAGAAAAGTTTAGAGACAACCTTCAAAAACTAAAACAAGCTCTAAATAGTGTAGATTTAATTCCTGTAAACATAAAAATACTAGACTTAAAAGAAGAGAATGAAAAAGAATCAAGACCAGAACAAACTTACACAAAAAACGCTTATGGAAACAGTTCTTTTAATTCTGGTATCGATATAAGGGTATAAAATGCAAAAAGAGATTAAACAAGAAAGTTATACTCCTAAAGCTGCTGCTTTAAAATATGATATTGATAATGATAGTGCACCAAAGGTTACAGCCAAAGGAAAAGGTGAAACTGCAAACAATATTATTAAAATTGCTAGAGAAAATAATATACCTATTAAAAAAGATGAAGATTTAGTAGAACTTTTATCTCAACTTGATTTAGATAAAGAAATACCAGGAAGTATGTACAAAGCTGTTGCTGAAATCTTTTCATTTATATATGATATGACAAATCAAGGCAAAAAAATCGATGAAAAACTTGAAGAGAAACAACAGCTTCAAGATTGATAAGTCTATAAGAGAGTTTATAATATAATCGCCACTTTAAATTAAATACAAAGTAATATAAATCAAATGAAATATAATAACTTAGACAGTCCTATTTTTCTATTTACACTAATAATTGTTGCAGTTGTTTTAAATCTTATTTCTTCTATATATTTTCTAATTATAATGTTAAGTGGAGTATTATTTATGGCTTTTTTTGTAAGCCTAAAAAACAGAAGAATGTACTCACTATTTTTTATAGTTATAGCATTTTTATTTATAGAAATAAATTCAGGATTAAAACCCTTATCTTTAACACTTCTATCTTTATTTTTATACATATTTGTAACTCCTTACATAAAAAGAACTCTATCTTTTAGTTCAGTAAATAGTTATATTTATGTAATTTTATTTTATTTAGGCGTTCTATTAATTTGGTCTTTATCTGCAAATATTGATGAGACTATTTTAAAAGCGATAGTTGCAAATATATTTATTGATTTACTATTTATTGGGGCATTTATATGAGTACACGTTTAAATATTATATTTATTTTTATTTTTGTAATTATGGTTACTTTACTTGTAAGAGTATATTTTTTAAGTATTAAATCAAATACATATTATGAAGAGCTATCAAAAAGAAACTATATTAGTAGAATAAATAAGGTGCCTGTAAGAGGTGTTATTGAAGATAGAAATGGCAAAAAATTAGCTATTAATCAAATGGGGTTCTCTATTTTAATAAAACCTCATCTTAGGTCATATAAAAATAAAGAGAAATTAAATAGTGCCATTGATTTTATTGAAAAGCATTTTCCTAAATATGAAAAAGATAAACTAATCAAAACATATAAGAGAAAAGACTCTGCTTATAATCATGATTATGTAAAGGTAGTTGATTATATACCTTATGATGAATTTTTCCCTAAATATACACTATTTGCTTCAAAAGAGAACATAAAAGTTGAATCAGCTGTAAAAAGATATTATCCGTATAAAACAGTAGCTTCTCATATTATTGGTTATGTTGGAAAAGCTTCTAGATTGGATATTGTAAAAAATGAACTTTCGGCATACAATGGAATTATTGGAAAAAATGGTTTAGAAAAATACTACAATGATATTCTTCAAGGTGAGATGGGATACAAAGATATAAAAGTAAATGCTTTAAATCAAGAAATAGAAGTATTAAAAGAAAAAGAACCATCATCTAATAATAATATAAAAATAACCCTAGATATTGACCTTCAAAAATATATTCAAGAGATATTTAACTATAAAGGTGGAGCTGTTATTGTAATGGACTCAACAAATGGAGAACTTTTAGCTGCTGCATCATTTCCTGAATTTGACAATAATATCTTTGCAAGAGGTATTTCTGTAAAAGAGTGGAATAAAATGAGAAATGATTTTAATCATCCTTTTACAAATAAACTAATCAATGGACTTTATCCTCCTGCTTCAATTATTAAAATGGGGGTTGCTTTATCCTTTTTAGAAAATGGTATAAAAGAAAATTATACAGTAAATGACTCAGGGTTTATTAAAATTGGTAATAGAAACTTTAGATGTTGGAAAAGGTTTGGACATGGTATAGTTGATTTTAACAAAGCAATTAGAGAGAGTTGTGATGACTTCTTTTACAAAGGAAGTTTAAGAGTTGGAATAAATAAAATCTCTAAAACTTTAGACAAACTAGGATTCGGACATCAAACAGGAGTTGATCAAGTAAATGAATTTTATGGTATTAATCCAAATAAAGAATGGAAGCAAAAAAAGTATGATAAACCTTGGTATGTAGGAGAAACAGTAATTACTTCTATTGGGCAAGGTAATATGCTAGTAACTCCAATGCAAATGGCAAGATATACAGCTTATATTGCAAATGGAAAACTTCCAACACCTCACTTCTACAAAGAAAACTATAAAGAACCAGTAAGTCTTGACTTCCCTGAAAGACACTTAGAAATTATGAGAAAAGGAATGTATGAAGTTATGTATCACAAAAAAGGTACTGCTTCAAGATATACAAAAACTAAAGTTACTATTGCAGGTAAAACAGGAACAGCTCAAGTTGTTTCTATTCCTCAATCAGAAAAAGTAAGAATGAAAGAGAGTGATTTAGAGTTTTATCAAAGATCTCATGCTTGGCTTACTACATATGGACCATATAAAAACCCTAAGTATGTTGTAACTGTACTTGTTGAACATGGTGGACATGGTGGAAGTGCTGCTGGAGATATGGTAAGTAAAATATTTGATAAACTAGTTGAGTTAGGATACTTAGAAGGAAAATAAAAGAAAAGCTTTATGCAAGCTTTTCTTTTTGAGTCATATCATAGGCTTTTAGTAAAACATATGAAAAAATAATTGCAAAGACTACTCTTGCAACAACTATTACTGTCAAGTTAGCATTAAAAATTACAAATAAAAGTGTATCCTCAATAATAGCATGACATATCATTAGAAATGTTCCTATATAAAAAATATCCCTTCTACTTAAAGATGAGTTTTGTGCTTCTTTTATTAAAAGCCCTGCTCCATAAGTAATACCTAAAAAAACACCAACAAGTAAAGAAAAACTTTTTGAAATATTCTTTTTTGATTCAACTATAAACTTTCTTGTTTTTACAAAATCCATAATAAATATAATAATAGAAATTAAAACAATAATTTTAACTGTTAACTCAATTGAGTTTATAAAAGAAGTTGATAAAACATCCCAAAGATTTGCATAAACCCTTGCTTCTACATTTGCATTTGAAACTACATTTGAAAAAATATCTTTTGGAAGTAAAGTTATTATATAAGCAACTATAAATCCACCAATAACTCGAAGTGAAATAGAGTAAATATTCGAAATACCAAGTTTTTTCATTACTGCTGTTTCAACAATTAAAGAGTGACATACACCTAAAAATACAGCTAATATAGTCCATTGTCTTGCAGTTAAATCTAATGGTGCTGCAAAAGCAATAGCAGCATATAGATTTAAAAACATACCACTTATGATACTTAGTGCTGCTTCTTTTGGTAAATCAAGTACAGCAGTTAAAGGCTCAACTAAAAATGATACATATGATAAAAGATTGTAATAGTATAAAACTTCTGCTAGGATATATATAGGGATTATTAATTTTATAATAATCCAAGCACTTTTCAATGCTGAAAATAAAGTTTGTTTATAATTCAAGATTTGCTCCTAAATTAAAACAAAATAGCATAAATATTATTACAACTTACTTATAATTTTATAAACATTTTATTACAACTTAAATATCATTTACAATTTAGTCATTTTTTAATGATTCTTTAGATATTATAATTTTTATTTTTTATAGGATTATATATTTGAAGGTACTTTTAACTCTACTTATTTTTAGCATTTCACTTTTCGCAGCAGATGACTTGCCAGTTGTTAATCTATCCGTAGCAGCACTTGAAGAACCCGCTCAATTTGTAAAAACTATAAACATTGCAATTATTCTTGCACTACTTGTATTAGCACCTTCCCTTTTGCTTATGGTTACTTCTTTTACAAGAATTATTATTGTATTCTCACTTCTTAGACAAGCAATGGGTTTACAACAAACTCCTCCAACTCAGATTATTATTTCACTTGGTTTAGTAATGACTATATTTATTATGGAACCTTATGCAAAAAAATCATGGGAAGAAGGTATAAAACCTTATATGGATGAGACTATAGGTTATGAAGAAGCTTTCCAAAAGGGAGTTCAACCCTTTAAAGAGTTTATGATAAAAAACACAAGAGAATCTGATTTAGCTTTATTTTATAGAATCAAAAAAGAGCCAAATCCTAAAAATATAGATGATGTTCCTTTAACACTTTTAATGCCTGCATTTATTGTAAGTGAACTTAGAACAGCCTTTGAAATAGGCTTTTTAATCTTCTTACCATTTTTAGTAATTGATATTATCGTAGCTTCTATTTTAATGAGTCTTGGTATGATGATGTTACCACCTGTAATGATATCCTTGCCTATTAAGATTATCTTCTTCATCGTAATTGATGGTTGGCAATTAATTATTGGTAACCTTGCCCAGTCCTTTAAGTGACAAGCAAGGTTTTAAAACTGTTTAATTTAATCTACTAAGCGTATCAGTAAACGGCATTTTCTTTTTTTCTTCCATTCTTTCTGTAACATAAAGATAACTTACAACCAGAACTATAGATATTAAAAAATATTCCATTTCTCACCTTATAAAATTGATAAGCTATTTATAACTATTCATTTCTTAATATTAGATTAAAATCTAGCTTTTTAGTCTAAATAAAGTATAATTCCCTAATTTCATAATATACAAACAAGGATTTTTATAAATGGCAATTGAAATAAATCAAAATGTGAAAATATTTTTTGAAGTGAAAATTGACGGAAAAGTAGTAGATGGAACTACTTCAAATAAAGCTTTTGAATTTACTTTTGGGGTAGGACAAGTAATTCCTGGACTTGAAGAAAGAATCAAAGATATGCAAGCAGGAGAAAGTGCTAACTTTATAGTTCCTGCAGCTGAAGCATATGGAGAATACAATCCTGATGCAAAACAAGTTTTACCGATAGAAGAAGTTGCTGAAATTCCTAACTTGAAAGTTGGGATGCAATTACAAGGTGAAGATGATGAAGGTCAACCAATACAAGTAATCATATCTGAGATTACTGATAAAGAAGTTACAATTGATTATAACCACCCCTTAGCAGGAAAAGATATGGAGTACTATGTAAAAATAGATTCATTATTATAAAAGCAGAGTTTCTGCTTTTATATTTACATAATTATATCTTATATCTAAAAACTATTAAAATCATAAGTATTAGATATTATTCTTTCATTAATATAACAATATTTTATCCATAACATAAGCCCTTAATATATAACTTTTATTTATGTTCTATTTCATATGTTTTAACAATTCTTTTTATATAAATTAAGTACAATAGACTATAAAACAATATATGGAGAACTTAATGAATAAACTTTATTTATGTTTATTAATTGGATCTTTAAGCTTTGCAAAAAGTGTCGATTTTCAAGAAGTGTTAGATTTAACACTAAATAATAATAAAGACTTACAAAATACAAAACTAGATATAGAACTATCAAAATTAAATAGTCAAAAAATAGATGCAGTAAACTTTGGAAAACTATCTTTTAAAAATGAAACAAGTAGAACAAATCACTCTGGATATGTTTTCAATTCAAAACTATCTTCGAGGGAAGCTAGTTTTAATGACTTTGGGGCAGGAGAATTTAATCCATCACAATTAGGAGTAGAACCTAATAATCTAAACTACCCTAAAGCTAGAACAAATATCACAAATAAACTTACTTATGATTTACCTTTGTTTACAGGTTTTAAACTTCAAAAACAAAAAGAGATTTTAAAACTACAGCAAAAAGCAAATGAAGTAAAATATAATCTTGATAAAAAAGAGTTAGCCTTTGAAGTTTTAAAAGCTTATAACAACGCAGTTGTAGCAAAAGAGTTTATTCAAGCAGCCAAAAAAGCAAAAGAGGCTATTTCATATGTAGTAAAATCAGCAAGTGCTTTTCATGATGAAGGACTTGTTACAAAAATAGATGTAAAACAAGCCCAAGTTTATGAGCTAAATACAAATAGTAAACTAATTGAAGCTAAAAACAATTTCGATTTATCTTTAGCATATCTTAGATTTTTAACATCAAGTGATTCTATTTCAGATGTAAAGAATTTAAAACATATATATTGTGATATTTCAACTATGAATGAGCTTTATAAAAAAGCTTTAGAAAATAGAGATGAATTAAAAATGCAAAACATCCAAAAACAAGCAATGAAAAAAAATATCGATATTGCAAAAAGTTCATACTACCCTACTGTATACTCTCATTTAGAGTATGGTTTCAACGATGACAGACTAACACTTGATGAAGACAAAGACTACTATACAGCAATGCTTGGATTAAACTATGATTTATATGATGGAACAAGAAGTATAGAAAAACAAAAAAGCAAAATAGCATATAAAAAAGCTGTTTTAAACTATAAAAAACTAGAAGATGCAGTAAAACTACAACTAGAAAAAGCCTTGCTAGATTTAAGTTCAAAAGAGAAAATACTAAAAGAAAAACAAGAAGCAAAGAAACTAGCACAAGAGGTTTTTGACCAATCAAATCTAATGTATAAAAACCAACTAATAGCAATGACAAATCTACTTGAACAAGAAGCAAACTTACGAAAAAATGAAGCTGAGCTTATTGTTGCTAAATATGAAAGAAGTTTAGCCTTAGCTAAAGTAGCAACTGTTTTAGGTATTGATTTTTCAACTACAAACTATAATAAAGGAAACTAAAGATGATAAAAAAACTTTTACTAATAATCTCAATATTTTTATATGCACAAGCAAACGATATAGAACTAACAGGAACAGTTATTTCAGATAATGAAAAAGTTATAACAAGTAGAAACATGGGTTTCATAAAAGAGGTTTATGTGGTTGAAGGCTCTTGGGTGAAAAAAGGAGATTTACTTTATGAAATTGACTCTTCAAGTATAGATTCAAAAAAACAAGAAGCTTTACTTAATTTAAAGATTCAACAAAATACTTACAACAATATCAAAACAAATTATGAAAGATACAAAAGATTATATGCAAAAGATTTAGTTGCTAAATATGATGTAGAAAAGTTAGAATTAAACCTTTTGAATGTGCAAAATATGATTTCAATTGCTAAGGCACAACTAAAAGAAGTAAATGCACAATATGACTATCTAAAAATCAAAGCTCCAAATGATGGGCTTATTATAAAAAAATCAATAAAAGCAGGAGAGATGGCAACACCTAGTATTCCCGCACTTATTTTATCTGATTTAAGTAGTCTAAAAATCAAAGCAGAAGTTAGTGAAAGTAATCTAAATAGTGTAAAACTTGGACAAGATGTAAGTATCTCAATTCCATCTATAAACTTTGAAAGTCTTGGAAAAATCTCAGCAATTATCCCAAGTGTAAATGCTATGACTCACTCTTTTACTTTAAAAATTGCTTTTGATAAAAAAGATCAAACTATCTATCCAGGTATGTATACAAAGCTTTTAATTAAGTCTTTAAATTAGGAAAAAGTATGAATGAAGAAAACTTTTCAAAACATATAAATAGCAATCTAAACATAGCAGGAAGATTATCTTTAGGTTTTATAAACCACCCTTTGACGGCTGTTGCTATATTTTTTATTCTGGCTTTAGGTTATATCTCTTTGATTATTATGCCAAGGGAAGAGAATCCACAAATCAAAGTAAGTGGAGGTGCTGTGATAGTTGCAATGCCAGGAGCAAAACCTAGTGAAATACAAAAAGTAATCATAGAGCCTTTAGAGAAAAAAATACGAGAGATAAAAGGAGTTGAGCATATTTACTCTTTTGCAAAAGACTCAGTTGGAATCGTACAAGTTCAATACTATATTGGGGAAGATAAGGAAGAATCAAACCTAAAACTATACGACCAAGTAATGAGAAATATGGACTTAATGCCTAAAGGTGCTATGCAACCCATCATCAAAACTATGGATATTGATACAGATATTCCAATAGCTACTATTGCTTTTTATGCAAAAAAGATAGATGGAAAAGACGCCATAAGACAAACTCAACTTTATAAAGAAGTAAATAAAATCACAAAAGAGATAAACAAAATAGAAAATGTAGCACTGATTGATTTAAAAGGTGAAAAAAAAGAGCAATATAATATCTTGGCAGATGCAAAAAAACTTGGCTCTTATAATCTATCTCTTGGACAAATAATGCAACAAGTTCAAGGTTTATCATATAAAACACCAAATATAGAAGGAAACACTACAAGTGGAAACTTAGTGCTTTTTTCTATAAAACAAGCAATTGAGTCAAAAGAAGATATTGAAAACATTATAGTTTCATATGTAAATGGTGTTGCTATTTATCTAAAAGATGTAGCAAAAGTTGAAAGAACTTTTGATATTCAAAACAAAAAAGAAGCCCTACTTTATCAAAAAAATCAAGCAGGAGAGTTTGAAGAACTTCAACAAGTAACTATGATGATTTCAAAACTAAAAGGTGCAAACTCTGTAATCATAAATGAAAAAGTTTTTGAGTATATGAATAGTATAAAAGATGACTTAGAGCAAAAACATATCGCATTTACTATCACAAGAGATGATGGATATACTGCAAACAATGCTGTAAATTCACTTGTTCAAAACCTACTTATTTCTATAGTTATTATTGCTATACTTCTTATTTTTACACTTGGCTTTAAAGAAGCTATGATTGTATCTTTAACTGTTCCTATGATTTTATCTCTTACTCTTTTTGTGGGACTTTTACTTGATGAGACAATAAATAGAATCACCCTTTTTGCTCTTATAGTAAGTCTTGGGATGTTAGTTGATGCTGCTATTATTGTAATTGAAAACATACATAGACATAGAAAGCACAACCCAAATGGGGATATAACAGTAGTTTCAATCAATGCAACAAATGAAATAGGAAATGCTACAAATATCGCAACAATTGCCATCATTCTTACATTTCTACCTATGTTTTTTGTGGGTGGTATGATGGGACAGTTTATGCACCCTCTTCCTGTATTTGTGCCTATTGCACTAATAGTTTCTTTAGTAATTGCTTATGCATTTACACCATATTTAATTAAAAAATTTTTATAGGAATTTAGATGATAAAATTAGAAAACTTTATACACAGTATACTTGAATCAAAGTCTAAATCAATCTTAGTTTATTTAATTACACTTATCCTTTTTGTTTTAAGTGTAGCTACTTTTCCAACACAGATTACAAAAGCTAAAATGCTTCCAAGTAAAGACTCAGATAGCTTTTCTGTATATGTAAACTTAAAAGATGGTTACAGCATAAACCATACAAAAGAAGTAACAAGATGTATCTCACAAGAACTTCAAAAAAATGAAAATATTACAAATATTTCAGTGTTTGTAAGTGAAGGTCAGCCTTTAGACTTTGCAGCACTTGTAAAACAAAGTGCCCTAAAAGACAAACAATGGCAAGCAGAAATGATGGTAAACATCAAAAAAGCTGATAATAGAGATATCACAAGCTACAACCTTGTATCAAATCTAAGAGAAGAAGTAAAAGCAAAGTGTTCACTATATGAAGCAAATATCAAGTTTATAGAACTTCCAGCTGGCCCTCCTGTATTGGCTTCTATTGTTGCTGAAATTTATGGAGGAGATAGCTTTGAAAATAGAAGGGATTTTTCTATAAAAATTGCAAAGATTTTAAAAGAGCAAGCAACTTTAGTTGATATTGATATTATGGCTAGTCGTGATTTTATAAAGTATGAGCTTGAACTAGATAACAACAAAATCATAAAAAGTGGTGTAAACCTAGAGCAAATAAAAAATGTACTTTATATAGCCTATGAAGGTATGCCAATCTCAGTTGTAAATGAAAACAAAGCTGAAAATCAAATACCAATATTTTTAAGACTTGATGATTCAAGATTACTTGATAGGAAAAGTAAAGAGTCATTAAATAGTAAACTTCAAAACCTAAAAGTTATGAATAAAAATGGTTTTATGATAAGTCTATCAGAGTTTGTAACACTAAAAGAAGTGATAAAAGAGCCAGAACTTACATCTAAAAATCTAAATCAAATGATAAATGTAATAGCTGAAACAAATAAAGATAGCCAAATCTATCCACTTTTAGATGCAAGAACGCAAATGCTTGAAGAGTTAAGTAATGATTATGAAGTAATCAAAACAAATATGCTAAACCTTGCATTTGTAGATAAAAAAACAAATGAAAGATTTGATTTAGTATTTGATGGAGAGCTTAAAGTAACACTTGATACTTTCAGAGATTTAGGAGGAGCTTTTATAATAGCTCTTGTTTTAATCTTCTTTTTGATGGTTATGTATTATAAAAGCTTTGCCCTATCAGGGGGAATAGTTTTAGCTAGTTTTGTGTCAATCATTGGTGTTATCTTCGCACATATAATAATGGATGCTTTTACAGCTGATACTTTCTATTTAACGGCTACCTCTTTGATAGGATTTATTGGGCTTATTGGTATTAACTCTAGAAACTCTACACTTATCATAGATTTCTCAAAACAGTTAGTAATAGAAGAAAAGATGGAAATAAACAAAGCCATAGCAAAAGCAACTGCAACAAGGTCAAAACCTATCATCCTTACAGTTTTAACAATGGTATTTGCTTCATCTTTACTTGCAACTGATGCTGTGTTTGGTGGTCTTGGGGTTGCACTT
This sequence comes from Arcobacter pernae, assembly GCF_049472135.1. Taxonomy (NCBI): domain Bacteria; kingdom Pseudomonadati; phylum Campylobacterota; class Epsilonproteobacteria; order Campylobacterales; family Arcobacteraceae; genus Arcobacter; species Arcobacter pernae. The sequence goes on along the minus strand of NZ_JBMOVV010000001.1, from coordinate 186,104 downwards.
ATTGGTGGTACTCTTATCTCTTATGTTGTATCTATGTTTTTTGTACCTGTTATTATCAAAAACCACTTACATAAAATCATCTAATAAACAATCCTTTTACAAAGAAAAGCTAAAATCATATCAAAGTTTCAAACTTTGATATGAAAGCAAATAAACAAGGTAATAAATGAATCCCAAACTAAAAAAATATCTAAAAGAATCAGTAAAATTTATAATAATTCTAGCAATAGCTTTAAATGTACTAAGTTATTACAAATCACAGGATTTAAACAAAGATGACTTAATCTACACAAGCTACAAACTACTTGATAATAGTGAATATGACATGCCAAAAGATAAACCCGTATTAGTTCACTTCTGGGCTACATGGTGTCCTATTTGTGAAGTAGAAGCAAGCAATATAGAAAAAATCTCAAAAGATTATGAAGTAATCACAATAGCAACTCAATCAGGCTCAACACAAGAGATACAAAACTATCTAAAAAAACATAATCTAAGTTTCAAAGTAGTAAATGATGAAGATGGCTTTTACTCAAGAACTTTCAATATCAAAGCCTTTCCTACAACACTAATCTATGATGAAAATAGAACCTTAAAATTTAGTGAAGTTGGATACACATCAACACTTGGGCTTTATGCAAGAATGTGGTGGGTTGATTAAATCTTGTAAAGATGATTTTTATGATAAAATACATTATTTTATTTAAAGGTTTAAAATGAGAATTGAATTATCAAATAATGGAAGTACACCCTTTGAAAAGTTAATAGGTCATAATAAAGATATATTAGAAAATTGGAATAATTTAGAAAATGCACTTTTTAATTCATCTTCTATTGATAAAAACATGTTAGAACAAATTAGAAGAGCTTTAGCTTTTGAAAATGAGTGTGAATATTGCAAAGTAAAAGCTGGAAATATAGATAAAAATTTAGATGAGAAAACTAATATAGCTATTGCTTTTGCACAATATTTTGCGATTGACCATAAAAGTATAAGTGATGAACATTTTAAAATATTAAAACAATATTTTACAGATAAAGAAATATCAGAATTATGCTCTTTTATTGCGTTTATAACTTCATGTCAGAAGCTTGGTAGAATTTATAATTTAAAGTAATCTTCCGAATAATAAAACCATTATATAGTTTTTACTATAATCTATACTCAAATAAAAAGTAGAAAGGTAAGATTCATGAGTTTTGAAGAACAAGGTTATTTTGATAAGGTTTACCATAGAAATGGAAGGCTTTACAAAAAGGTTACTAAAGAGAGTATTCAAGAGATGATTGATGTTGTTAATAGTAGTTCTTTTTCAAGTAAGGATTTACTAATAGTTGATATTACTGATGAAAAAATCAGAGACTTTAAAAAGATGTTAGTTAAACTTGAAGCAAAAGATATTGAAGAGTTATCAATCAAACTTGATAAGTTAAAATATAAAGTATATCTAAGATTAAAACTAAAAAATTAAAGCTTGTCACACCTAAAAGGTGTGAATAGTCTTAGACTATCATAATATTTATTGTATTTTATTTACAATACTATCCCAAAGCTTTATTCTAAGCTCTAAAGCCTTGATAGAAGTTTGCTCTGCCTCTTCCCATTTATTTTCATCTACTCCACACAGTTCATTCATCATAGTAAGAGACATAGGTCCATGTTCGTGTCCATCTATATCAATATGTCTATTTAAGTAGTACTCAAACTTACTTACTTTTTCTTTGTCTTTGCAATCAAAGTCATCAACAAAAGTGATAAACATATCAGGGATTAGATTTTCCCTTCCAAAAGTTAGAAGTGCTGCGATATTATGTATTCTTTTTGATTCTATAGTTTCAAAAGTAAAAATCAAAAACTCTTTTAGTTCATTTGACAACTCTAAACTATTTATAATCTCAAAAATATTTTCTTGATTTTCAAGTTTAGAAATAAGTGTTTCTATATCATTAGTAGAAGCTTGTGTTTGTTTCATACACTCTATATAAAATTCAAAATGACTTTTTACAATACCGTTTTCATCATAATCTGTTTCTTCAGATAAAACAATATCATTTATCAACCTTCTTGAAACTACTGTTTTTTTATTTGGAATCCATGGATAAGTTATAGATGTAAGTTCTAACTGTAAAGTTTTTACAATCGACATAAAGTCCCAAACTGCAAAAACATGACTTTGCATAAAAGTTTGTAAAGACTCTAAAGAGTTGATACTCTCATAAAGTTTATGATTTTTCAACTCTTCTTGTAAAGGTTTTAATTTATTTTGTATACTCTGTATTTGCAGATTCATTTTATAAGTCAAATACCATTGCTATTTCATCACAAACAGGGAAATGCTTACATCTTATACAATCTGCCCAAATCTTGTGTTCAGGGATATCTTCTTTTTCGATTCTTCTAAAACCTACACTTTCAAAAAAACCTTGCTCATAAGTAAGAGATAAAATCTGTTCTAATTTATATTTTCTTCCCTCTTCAATACAAGCTTGAACAAGCTTTTGCCCAAGTTTTAATCCTCTAAAATTTTTTGATACAACTAAACTTCTAACTTCAGCAAGTCTTGCAGAGTGTATATGTAAAGCTGTAAATCCAGCCATCACACCATCTACTTCAACTACTGTATATGATCTAATTGAATTAGCCATTTCATCTTCTGTTCGTAAAAGAATATTTCCTTTATCAACCTCTTCTTTTACTAACTCTTGCATAGTTGCTATGTGAGTTACATCAGGTTTAAAAAATTTGATTTCCAAATAAGTGTTCCGTTATTGCATTTTGGAGGTCCATCATACCTCTTTTCTTTAAGTTAGATACAAATATTCCATCAGGATATGCTCTTTTTAGTTTTTGTAAATCATTTTGCTTTAATTTATCAATCTTTGTGAAAGCATTAATGATGATTTGATCACCTCTCTTATGAGCTTTTAAAAACTCATCAACATTTTTATCAATCTCTAACTCTGGATGCCTTGCATCTATTAGATGTACAAATACCTGCAAGTTTGGTCTCTCTTCTAAATATCCTGTAAGATTTTTGTTCCATGCAGCTTTTAAACTTTTTGATACTCTTGCATATCCAAAACCTGGTAAATCCACAAATCTTGCATATAAATAAGGTATCTCTTCACTCTCTGTTTTAAACTTAATAGCAAAATAGTTAATCAACTGTGTCTTTCCTGGAGTTGATGAAGATTTTGCTAAACCTTTTCTATTCGTCAAAGTATTTAATAAAGATGATTTTCCAACATTACTTCTTCCTAAAAAGGCAACTTCTGCCATATCAGGACTTGGAGAATCAGCGATACTTTGTGCAGACTCCATGAATTTTGCTTCAACTATTTTCATTATTTATTTTCCCCGCCTTGTTCTATATTTATGATGAATCTTACAGGCTTATCTTCAGTTCCACTTACTTTTGCTTCTCCTGATAGTTGATTTACATAGATTTTATCTCCATAAATTTTTCTATCATCATTTTTTTCTTGTAAAAATCCATTTCCAAGAACTGTATACTCTTGTTTTGAAGGAGAATAGATTATCTTATTTCCTTTTCCAAGATAGTGTTTTTTTGAAGTTACTAACTCGAAATTTACATTTCCAGTTGCAATATATTTTGAAGGAGTTTTTGTGTTAGTTCCTTTTTTTGACTCAAAATATATTTCTACTTTATTCGCTTCTAATCTATCTTTTCCCATTTGAATTTTTACATCACCTGTAAATGTAGAAATTCCTTTAGAATCACTTGCCTCAAATTTTTGTGCATCTATAACAAGTTTTTGTGTTTGACCAAAAAGTAGAGTTGAACAAACTAATAAACCAGCTAAATATTTCATCATAAACCTTTACTTTAATTTTTCATATCTATTTCAAAATGTACATCTTTAGATTTCATTGAGCTATTCATTAAATCCAAATATAAATCAGTTCCCTTTACAGTACTTTTGTAATAGTTTCCTTCATAAGCCACATCATTGTAAGCTATTTTATCTTTTGTGTTGTAATATAATTTACTTGTATCAAGATTTATAAAATAATCCCTTTGATAGTTAACATTACCTTTAAATGTTAAAATATCTCCATGATTTATTATTAAATCTGATTTTACTTTTTCTACTAAAAAACCTTTTTGAGGCTTTTCATTTTTGATGATAATATCTGCATTAAACATTTCATCTCTGTTTTGATATTTTATAGCATGTTTTGCATTTACTACCCTACTTAGTGTCTCTTGAGAAAGAGTATACATTTTAGGTTCTTCAAACACAACTAAAGGAATATCTTTTATATCCTCTTTACTTTTTTTATTCTCAACAGGAATAAAATAAACCCCCAAGGCTAATAGAAGTAAAGAGTTTACAAATATTTTTACACCCATGCAGCTAAATATTCCTCTTCTAATCCATCTTGCTTGATGATATATTCAAGCATCTCTCTTACAGCACCTTCACCACCTTTGTTTTCACAAACAAAATCAACAAAACTCTTTAAATAGTGTGTCCCATTTGCAGGTGTTGCAGAGAAACCTGCTTTTTTAAGCATTTTATAGTCATTTAAATCATCACCAATTGCTGCTACTTGATCCCAAGTTAAGTTCTCTTCTTTTAAAATACCCTCTAATACTTCATCTTTGTTATGAACTTTTTGATGAAGATGTGTGATTTGTAAATCTTTAGCTCTTCTTTCAACTAATAAAGAAGTTCTACCTGTAATAATTGCAGCTTTTTTCCCAAGTTTTTTTGTCCAAGTTGCAATAGCTAAACCATCAGCAACATCAAAAGATTTTAACTCATCTCCATTATTTGTGTAAGTAATCTTTCCATCAGTTAAAGTACCATCAACATCTAAAACAATTAACTCAATCATAAAACACCTTTTGTACTAGGTACCCCTAGTCTTTCATTTTTAACTAAAGCACGTCTTAGGGCAACTGCAAAAGCTTTAAAGGCTGCTTCTAGAATATGGTGTTTGTTTCTTCCTCTATCTTCTATAATATGTACAGTTAAACCTGCATTTTTTGAAATAGCATGGAAAAACTCTTCAGCTAACTCAACATCAAACTCACCTACTTTTCCATCTACATTTACTTCATAAACTAAATAAGGTCTATTTGATAAATCTAAAGCACATGTAACTGCTGCTTCATCCATAACAACTGTTGCATTTCCATATCTTTCAACAGCTTCAATAGGAAAAATCTCTTTCTTTAATGCCTGACCTATCACAATCCCACAATCTTCAACTGTATGGTGAGCATCTACATGTAAATCTCCATCACAAGAAAGCTCTAAGTTCATTCCACTATGTTTTGATAAAGCTTCTAACATATGATCAAAAAAACCAACACCTGTTTTAATAACAGATTTTCCTTCACCATTTACTTCTAATTTACATTTAATATCTGTTTCTCTTGTTTTTCTATTAATCTCTACCATTTTCTTAACCTTACTTTTCTAAAATCATACCGTTTATACTGTTTGAATCTTTAAATAATTGAGCATGATTATATGAGTCAAATCCAGTGATATAAACCTTATGTAAATATCTATCACCAGAAAGAACTTTTTCTACTTTTACATTATAGTTTCCATTAGTTAATGCTTCGTATTTAGCTTTTGTTTGCATAGCACCTTCTAATCTTCCAAACGCTCCAACTTGAATATTATATTGTCCACCGCTAACAATAGTTTTCTCTTCAATCTTCATTGGCTCAAGTTTTTCTACAGCAGGTTTTGGCTGAATAACTGGTGTTCCAATATTTGTTTCTTCTTTCTTAGCTACATTTGTAAATACAGGTTCAGCTACAGGAGCATCATAATTTTCAATTTCACCGTTGTAACCTAAAACAGTAACTCTTACTTGTGCAGTACCTTTTCTAACCATATCAATTGCATGTGCCGCTTTATTTGATAAATCAATAATTCTTCCTGCTACAAAAGGCCCTCTATCGTTAATTCTTACAATTGCACTCTTACCATTTTCTAAGTTATCAACTCTAACCATAGTATTCATTGGTAAAGTTTTATGAGCTGCTGTCATTGCATACATATTGTAAATTTCGCCATTAGATGTTTTTTTAGCATGAAATTTTGGTCCATACCAAGAAGCAATACCCCTTAACTCTTCACCTACTTTTTCAACCTTTGGGTAGTACCTTACTCCAAAAACTGAATATGGTTTAAGTGTTGCTCTATGCATAGCTTTTGAATTTCTAATCTTAGTGTTAGTTGTTTCTTTATAAACACCACTAATATCAGCTGGAGTATATGTTCCACCAGAATAAGAGCTTTGTTTTGAAGAACAACCTGTTAAAATCATTGCACCAATTACAATACTACTATTTAATCCATACTTTATTGTTTTATTAAGAAAACTCAAGTCTTCTCCTATATTTTATTAAGACTCTTTATAAAAAATTCTATTGAAGTTTGTTTAAGATATATGACTATCTTATTTAAAGAGTTTACTATTGTTCAAATAGTAAATATTATATCTAAGATATACTAGAAAACTCTTTAAATAATTTTTTTGCATTGGTAGTTGTAAGCTCTTCTATTTCATCTCTTGAAATATCTAAAAGTTCTGCCATTTTATCTGCAACGAATACAGTATAGTATGGTTCATTTCTTTTTCCTCTGTGAGGATGAGGAGTTAAATATGGAGCATCAGTTTCTATTAGTAATTTACTTTTTGGAATTTTAGGAAGAACTTCTACTAATTTCTTCGCATTTTTAAAAGTTAAAACACCGCCAATTCCAAAATAGAAACCATCATTTGCTAAAGGAAGAAGATGTTCACTTGCGTTATAACAATGTAATACTCCACCTACTTCTTTTGCATTATACTCTTCTAAAATCTGCCTTGAATCATTTGAAGCTTCTCTTATATGAACAATAAGAGGTTTTTTAACTTTAACTGCAAATTTTACTTGCGAAATAAAAACCTCTTTTTGTTTTTTCTTGTAAGCTATTCTTTCTTCTTCGCCTTCAGGGAGTCTAAAATAGTCTAGACCACACTCTCCAACTGCAATACATTTAGGATGATTTATATATTCTTCTAATACTTTTTCATCATATTGATCCATATCATAAGGATGAATTCCTACAGAAAAGAATACTTCATCGTATTGCTCAGCAAGTTTTATTGCTTGTGGTAAATCTTTAAAATCTGCACCAGGAATTAAAAAACCTTTAACTCCATGAGAAAGTGCATTTTCTATTACTTCATGAACATCTTCATAAAACTTTTCATTGTCTAAGTGACAGTGTGTATCAAGTATAATTTCGAATCCTTTTTACGATAAAAATCTCTTTTGCACTAAGTTAATTAAATTTTTAATTTGAGAAATATCATCAGCTTTAATCCAAGCATCAATACCAAAGTTTTTAAAGGCATCATAATCACTATCATCTTCAACAACAGCAATTGATACATACTTCTTAGCACATACTTTAGCTTTATTTTCTTCAAACTCAAAAATAGAATTAATATCTAATACAACAACATCAGCTTCTCCAGATGAACCACTGTGAAAGTGTTCAACTGTATGCTCTGCACCAAATAAAGACTCATCTAATTCACAAAATGTAACTATTTTCATATTATTTCTCCCCGAAAAAATCAATTATTCTTTATTCTAACTAAAAAATTATTAATTTTTTTAATATTAAAGAATATATCTTGCAATATCCTCATCATCAACGATTTTATCAAGCTTTGTTTCTACAAGTTCTTTTGTTACAATTACTTTTTCGCCTTTCTTTTCATCTGCATCAAAAGAGATATCTTCAATTACTTTTTCAATTACAGTATGAAGTCTTCTTGCACCAATGTCTTCTGTCTTTTCATTAGCTGTTTCAGAATACTTAGCAAAAGCTCTAATAGCATCATCATCGAAATCTAACTCTACGCCTTCAACTTCTAATAAAGCTTTATATTGTCTAAGAAGAGAGTTTTTAGTATTTGTAAGAATTTTGTAAAGTGCTTCTTCATCTAATGATTCTAATTCAACTCTTAAAGGAAATCTTCCTTGTAACTCTGGTAATAAATCAGATGGTTTAGATACATGGAATGCACCAGCAGCAATAAATAAAATATGATCAGTTTTAATTTGACCAAATTTAGTTTGTACACTACTTCCTTCTACAATTGGTAATAAATCTCTTTGAACACCCTCTTTTGATGGGTCTTGATTTTGATTAGTCTTACCAGATGCAATTTTATCAATCTCATCTAAGAAAATAATTCCTCCAGATTCAGCTCTTTTAATTGCTTCAATCTTAATAGCTTCTTGATCAAGAAGTGATTCACTTGCTTCATCTTTTAAAAGAATTTTAGCATCTTTAATTGTAACTTCTTTTTTGATTTTCTCTTTATTTAGTCCACCTAACATTTTGTTTAAGCTTTCTTGCATTGAGCTCATATCCATAGGCATACTAGAATCAATAATTTCTACATGAGTTTTTTTAGGAACTTCAATCTCTATTTTCTTATCATCAAGTTCACCTTTTAAAAGTTTAGACTCCATAAGGTTATATGTTTTAATAAATGATTCTTTTGCACTTTCAGTTGCAGTATCTGGAAGTGGTGGAACTAATTTTTCAATGATTTTTTTATTTACTTCATCTTCAATTTTATCTTTGATTTTTTCTTCAAAATCTTTTGTAACGATATTAATTGATTCATAAACTAAATCTCTTACCATTGATTCAACATCTCTTCCTACAAAACCAACCTCAGTATATTTAGAAGCTTCAACTTTAACAAATGGTAAACCCATCATCTTTGCAAGTCTTCTAGCAATTTCAGTTTTACCTACACCCGTACTTCCTATCATAAGAATATTTTTAGGCATAATCTCTTCTTGAAGTGTTGGTTCAACCCTCATTCTTCTATATCTATTTCTTAAAGCTAAAGCAATAGTTTTTTTAGCATCATTTTGACCAATTACATAATCATCTAAATATGCAACAATCTGCTTTGGTGTTAAATCCATACTCTATTAATCCTCTATTTTTAATAATTTAATATTTTGGTTTGTGTAAATACAAAGTTCACCTGCAATCATTAAAGATTCTCTTACTAAATCCTCTTCATCCATATCTGCATGTTTTGCAAGTGCTCTTGCAGCTGAAATAGCAAAGTTTCCACCTGAACCAATTGAAGCAATAGCTCCATCTTCAGGCTCAACTACATCACCATTTCCTGAAAGTATAAAAATATGCTCTTTATTTAAAACAATCATCATTGCTTCAAGTCTTCTTAAAACTTTGTCTTTTCTCCACTCTTTAGAAAATCCAATAACAGCTTTTAATAAATCACCCTTATTATTTTCTAAATGAGCTTCAAACATATCAAAAAGATTAAAAGCATCTGCAGTACTTCCTGCAAAACCAGCTAATATTTGGTCTTTATATAGTCTTCTAATTTTAGTAGCATTACCTTTTAAAACAGCATTACCAAATGTAACTTGACCATCTCCACCAATTACAGCTTTGTTTTTCCCTTTGTATGCAAGTATCGTAGTAGCGTCAAACATCTATTCAACTCCAATTACATCTACTTTTAAAGTTGCGTGAATTCCATGACCTAATTTACAATCTGCTTCGAAAATTCCTGCAGCTTTAATTTTAGTTGCTAATGAGATATTTTTCTTATCAATTTCTATATCAAACTCTGCTTTTAAAGCTTCACTAATCTCTTTATTTGTTACAGAACCAATTAAATGACCATTAGCACCAATTTTATGTTTAATAGTTAATTTTGTAGAGTTTAATTTTTCAGCTAGTTCATTTGCTTCTTTAATCTCTTGTGCTTCAATTTCAGCTTTTTTTCTTTGTTCTGCTTTGTATCTGTTTAGAACTTCAGGAGTAGCTTGTTTTGCAAAACCTTTTCCAATTAAAAAGTTTTTACCGTAACCATCTTTAACTTCTTTTACTTCTCCAGTTTTTCCTAAACCTTTTACATCTTTAATTAATAAAACTTTCATATTATCTCCATATTAATAAATAGCAATTATTCTACAATAAGTTCAATGAAGTAACTATGAAAGATAGTTTAAATTTAATTGAAAGTTATCTCAAAAACATTTTTATTATTCTCAAACTTGTGAGAAAAGTGTAATTTATGTAAATCTAAAATTGTTTTTATGATATATAATCCTAAACCCATTCCATGATTTTTATTTTCTGTATTTGTATGAAAAGGCTTAAAATACTCTTCCAAATTTTGTTCTAATTTATTTCCTAAAGATTTAAATAAAATAGATTTTTCTAAAACTTCAATCTCTATTTTATTATCACTAGAATACTTCAAAGCATTGTCTATTAAATTTTTAAATACCATTGCCATTAATTCTAAATCAACTTTTACTGTTTTATCAACTTGAGATTTTATATTTATTCTATTATCATTTTTATCTATCATTAAAAACGTATATGACTTATTTATAATTTCACTTGTTTTATAAGAGCTAAGATTTAGGTTATAGTTTTTTGAAACAATTTTTTCTATTCTAGAAAAATCATTGATTAAAGAATCTAAATTCTCAAAAACTTTTACTATCCTATTTTTTTGTTTTTCATCATCAATTAACTCACTTACAATTCTACCTTTTGCTATAGGTGTTTTTAATTCATGCATGATTGTTCTTAGAAAAAGTTGTCTTGATTTTAAAAGTAATGAAACTTTTTTTGCAGTTTTATCAAACTCATTTGCAACTTGCGCTATTTCATCATGTCCGTCTATTTTACATGATATTTGAGGTTCACCATTTGCAAATTTATTTATTTCATTTTTTAAATGAGATAAAGGTTTTAAAGCTCTTAAAATCCAAAGGTAAATAAAAAGCAATAAGACCAAAACCACAAAAAAAACTATGTAAGGATAATAGTTTTTTTCATATTTATTTAAATCTTCAAAAAGCATTCTAAAATGAGGTGTTCTTAAATGAAAATAGAGTTTTCCTTCATATTTAAAACTTTCATAACCAGCAGTTGAGAATGATAGTTTTTTACTATCTAAGATTTCTCTTACATTAAATACTTTTGCAAAACCTAAAGAGCTCATATACTCTTGAAGCTCCATAGGCTCTAATCTATAAAAATGTATATAATTTGATATTGTTTCATATTTTTGTTGAGTATCTTTAGAAATAGCGTCTTCTTGGAATTTCAAAAAAGGTAAAAATGCAGCAAGAAAAAGAATAAATGCAATAAAGAAACCTAAAGAAATATTTGCTTTTATAGATTTAAAAATCATTGTGACAACTTATACCCAAGACCTCTAATAGAGTGTATATACTTACTATTTTTTGAATCATCTTCTAGCTTACTTCTTAATCTACCAATAATTACATCTAAACTTTTACTATAACTATCACTTAGACTACTACAAGAGTTAACTATTTGTTCCCTTGAAACGATTGAGTTTTTATGATTAAGTAAGGTTGTTAAAACTTCATATTCTGCTTGTGTTAAAAGTAGTTCTTTATTTTTAAAAACTATCTTTTGTTTACTCTTATCCCAATTAAAGTAATTACAAGAAAAAGATTGTTTATTTAACTTGCTTTTTTCTTTTCGTCTTAATAAACTTAATATCACAGCATACATTTCTTTTGGATTATAAGGCTTAGGAAGGTAGTAGTCAGCTCCCAATTGCAAGCCTAAAACTTTATCAGTTATATCAGACCTTGCACTTGAAATGATTATTGGAATATCGTAATTGGTAGATATTTGTTTACATACTTCTAAGCCATCAACACCTGGTAAAGTAAGGTCCAAAATTAAGATATCAAATAAATTTATATTACAAGAAAGACCTAAATATGGATCCTCATAATTGGTAATATACATATTGTACTTTTCAAGAAACTCTCCTAAAAAGATAGAAAACTCAGGATCATCTTCAATCATAAGAATCTTAATCATATTTAACCTAATTTTTAAGCATAGAACGATGTTGAATTATAGTTATCTTCATTACTTAAAATATTTTGTAAAGAGTTTTTAATAATACTACTTACATCAGAAGATGATAACTCTGTATTCTCTGGTTTATAGTTTTCAAATAAATCCATTACTTGGCTTTTAGCATCATCATTTAAACTCAAAATTCTACTTGTATAATCTAAAATACTATCAAAGCTTGTACTATTACTATTATATGCATTTGTACTACTTGAAGAATTATTGTTTTCTTCATCATCATCTCCATATAAAAGTTCAGATAAAATATCACTTATTTCATCTTCGCTCTCTTTTGGTGGAGGTGGCGGTGGAGGCATTCCTCCTTGAGGACCATTAGGACCTAAACCAGCTAAATCTCCAATTTCTTTTGCATCAAAACCTAAACTACTAAGTGCATTTTCAAAACTTCTTGAAGGTTGAATATTAGCTTCTTGAAATGCACTTACAATTTCAAGGGCATCACTACTTGTAAGATTATCAGAATCATAGTTAGATAATACATCTTGAATAGTTTCTTGCTGGTCTAAAGATAATGAAGAACCTGAAGAACTTTTAGAAGAAGAAGTATAATTATACGAACCCAAAGCAGATAGAGAATCAATCATTTTAAATCCTTTAATTTATTATAACAAGATTTTACATAAGTTATTTAAATAAAAATTAAATAGAAAGTAAATGAAAGTAAATATAAATATTTTCAAAAATAAATATTATACACAAATATACAAAATATATTATTTTTTATACCTTTAAAATTTTACACATTTAAAATAAAAAACTATAAAATACATGTAGTTAAAACTTTATTTGTATAAATATTAATATCCTATTTTTATTATCTTTATTTATCTAGAAATAGTTATTTTATGGGGTTTTTAGTAGTTTTAGTAGTTTTTTAATTTATCTTTATAAAAAAAGGGTTTACTAAAAAGTAAACCCTTTAAACCCTTGATATTTATTTTTTAGCTGGCAATATCAAGGGTGTTTGGCAAATTTTCTCTAATCTTTCTCTTTTTAACATAGTTATTTAATCCAATATGATTATTATAACCTAGTAATTTAGCTATTTTTCTAACTGAAAGACCAACAGATAATAACTCTTCAATTTTATCTCTTTGTTTATCAAATTTAGATTTTTGAATAGTACCTTTTGGTTTACCAAGACTTGCACCACTTAACTTCTTAGCTGTTAAAGCTTCTTTTGTTCTAAGGCTCATTAAATCTTTTTCAAGATTAACTGTCATTGAAATCACACCTAAAATCATTTGAGTTAACATATCTTTATCATCTACTAAATCTAAATTTTGATTAGCAATCAGAATTCTAATCTTATTAGAAAGTAAGAATTTTACTATTTCTAAGATATTTTCGACAGTTCTACCAAAAACATTTAAGTCAGCAACAATTATCGTTGAGTTTTTTTCACAACTTTTTAAAAGTTCTAAAATATTTTTCTCTTCACTTGAGCTATTTATTTCGATTTCAATACATTTATGAACATCTATTTTGTTCTTATTTATGTATGTATCTAAACTATCTTTTTGAGCCTGTGTATACTTTTCATTATTTTTATTAATTCTGATGTATGTGAAATTCTTAGACATATTTTAACCTTTACATTAAGTATATTATTTAAATTAATATGAAAACATAGTGTTTACTTATATACATTTAAAATTTATACAAAATGTTATTATATAGTATCTTAATTTTTACTTAAAACATTATTATAAACAAGTACTTTTTATTATTAAATTTCTTTGTTTGAATTCAAAGCTTTTTTTTGATATTATTTTTTTACTTTAAAACCAGCAGAAAGGTTTGATTTGAAAATTACAGTTGCTATATCTGGGGCTAGTGGGTCTAACCTTGGATTAAATTTCATAAAAAAAATCCCTGAAAATATTCAAGTGTTTTTAGTAGTTTCAAAAAGTGCAAAAACAGCATTGAAATTAGAAACAGGATTATCTTTAAGAAAAGAGTTTGAGCAAAGACCTAATGTAACTATTTTTGATGATTCAAATATAGCTGCACCTATAGCTTCTGGTTCTTTTCAAGTAGATAAAATGATTATTCTGCCTTGTTCTATGAATACTTTGGCAAAATGCTCAGTAGGAATATCAGATTCCTTAATCACTAGAGCTTTTACTGTTATGCTAAAAGAAAGAAGAGAAATCATACTCTGCCCAAGAGAAATGCCTTTTAATCCAATTGCTTTAGAGAATATGTTGAAACTCTCAAAATTAGGAGTAACTATTGCTCCCCCTGTTTTAGGATATTATTCGGAACAAAAAAGTTTAGAAGATATGGAAAACTTCTTAATTGGGAAATGGTTTGATTTATTAAAAATAGAACACAATTTATTTAAAAGATGGGAATAGTAAAATGTCTGAAACACAAGATAATACAACATATAGAAAAGCTATTTATAGTGGAACTTTTGATCCTATTACAAATGGTCATTTAGATATTATTAGAAGAGCTTCTAATATTTTTGATGAAGTAATTATTGCAGTTGCAAAAAGTGAAAGAAAAAAACCTATGTTCTCACATGAAGAAAGAGTTAAGTTTACTGAAGCTGCGACAGCACATATAAAAAACGTTAGAGTTGAAGGTTTTGATACTTTGTTAGTTGATTTTGCAACACAACAAGGAGTTAATACAATCATTAGAGGTCTTAGAGCCGTATCTGATTTTGAGTATGAATTACAAATGGGATATGCAAACTCTTCTATCAATAAAAAAATTGAAACACTATATCTAATGCCAACTCTAGAAAATGCCTTTGTATCTTCTACAATTGTTAGAGAGATTATTAGATTTAATGGAAAATTCCAACACCTTGTACCTAAAGAAGTTTTAGAATGTATGTAGTAATAGAAGGAATTGATACAGCAGGAAAGTCAACTCAACTTGCTTTATTACAAAAGAAATACCCTAACGCTGTTTTTACAAAAGAGCCAGGTGGAACACCAATTGGTTCAAAGTTAAGAACTATGGCATTAAATGGTGAAGCTCATTCTAATATTGCAGAGATGTTTTTATTTTTAGCTGATAGAGCTGAACATATGCAAGAAGTTGTTTTAAAAAATAAAGATAAAGTTGTTATTTCAGATAGATCAATGATTTCAGGAATTGCTTATGCTTCAATTTTTGAACTAGACAAAATGATTGAGTTAAATTTACTATCAACAAATAATACTTTACCAACTCATGCAATTTTACTTGAATTAACACCACATGAGTTAAAACATAGATTATCCCAAAAAGAGAATGATTCTATTGAACTTAGAGGAATAAACTATTTATTAAATATTCAAAATAGAATGAAAGAAACGATAAAAAAACTTGGAATCAATCATAGATTTATTGATGCAAGTTTAAGTATAGAAGAAATTGAAAAACAAATAGAGGAGTTCTTAAATGGCAAATAAACAAACCAATCAAACTATTCAAAGCTTAAGAGGAATGAAAGATATCGTAAATGATGAAAGTAAACTATTTACATACTTTGTTGATAACGCTTCTGCTATTGCTAAAAACTATGGATTTTCATATATTGAAACACCTATTCTTGAAGAGACTGCATTATTTAAAAGATCAGTTGGTGAAAGTTCAGATATTGTAAATAAAGAGATGTACAACTTTGTTGACAAAGGTGAAAACAATGTTTGTATGAGACCAGAAGGAACAGCTGGTGTTGTAAGACACTTTGTAGAGAAAAAACTAGATAGAGCTGGTGGTGTACAAAGATGGTACTACTATGGACCAATGTTTAGATATGAAAGACCTCAAAAAGGTAGATTAAGAGAATTCCACCAATTTGGATGTGAAGTTTTTGGAGTTGATTCTGTAATTGAAGATGCTAATATTATAATGATGATAAAAGATATATTAGACTTCTTTGGAATTGGTTTCAAACTTCAATTAAACTCTCTTGGTGATCAAAACTGTATGCCACAATACAAAGAGAACTTAGTTGAACACTTAAACTCATTTAAAGATGAGCTTTGTGAAGATTGTCAAAAAAGAATAGAAACTAATCCTATTAGAGTTTTAGATTGTAAAGTTGAGTCTTGTCAAGAAAAACTAGTTAATGCTCCAAAGATTACACATAACTTATGTGAGTCATGTAATACAGATTTTGAAAAATTAAAAGAGATTTTAGACTTTAATGGTGTAGAATACGAAATTGATACAAATTTAGTTAGAGGACTAGACTATTATTCAAAAACTGCTTTTGAGTTTGTAAGTGATGAGATTGGAGCTCAAAGTGCAATAGCTGGTGGTGGAAGATATGATAGACTAGTTGAATTCTTAGGTGGAAGACCAACAGCTGGTGTTGGATTTGCTATTGGAATTGAAAGACTATTAGAGCTTGTAAAGATGAAAGAAGAAAAAGAAGATGTAGTTTATATTGGAGCTTTAGATGAAGCTTCTTTAAATACAGCAATAAAACTTGCTATCAAAAAAAGAAAAACAACAAAGACTTTTGTTGAATATACACCAAGAGGTTTTGGAAAACACTTTAAATTAGCAGAGAAACAAGGCGCAAATGTTGTTGCTTTAATTGGTGAAAAAGAATTAAATGATCAAACAATTTTTGTAAAAAACATTGAAACACAAGAAGAAAATACAATTAAACAAGAGGAATTTTAATATTGAATAATTATGGAATTGATATATGGAGTGACAATAACTTCGTAGTAGAAGACGGTTTAGCAAAAGTTAATCACAAATGCAAACCGTCGTTAATCTCACTTGTAAAACAAATCAGGGAGCAAGATTTTAAAGGGCCATTACTTTTAAGATTTCCACATATTACAAAAAAGCAAATAAGTACACTTTATAATACATTTAATAAAAGTATTAAAGAGTATGATTATCAAGGTAGCTTTAATGCTGTTTTTCCATTAAAAGTAAACCAGTTACCTAACTTTATTCATCCACTAATAAAAAGTGGTGAAGAGTTTAATTATGGACTTGAAGCAGGTAGTAAAGCTGAACTTGTAATAGCAATGACATATAATAATACAAATTCACCTATTACAGTAAATGGTTTCAAAGATAAAGAGATGATTCATTTAGCTTTTATTGCAAGAAGCAAAGGTCATAATATAACTGTAATTATTGAAGGTTTAAATGAGCTTGAAACAATTATCCAAGTTCAAAATGAAACAAATCTTCCTTGTCCAAATGTAGGATTAAGAGTTAGGCTACATAGTGGAGGAAGTGGTTTATGGGCAAAAAGTGGTGGTATCAATTCTAAGTTTGGTTTATCATCAACTGAAATTATTGAAGCTTATGAGTTGTTAGAAGAGTGCAACTTATTACAATACCTTACAATGATTCATTTCCATATTGGTTCAGATATGAACTCTATTAAGCCATTAAAAAAAGCATTAAGAGAAGCTGGGCATATTTATGCAGAACTTAAAAACTTAGGTGCTACACATTTAAATAATATTAATATTGGTGGTGGTTTAGCAGTTGAATACTCTGCATATGAAAGAAGTAGGTTCTATTCTTTAAGAGAGTTTGCAAATGATGTTATCTTTACATTAAAAGATATTGCAAAACAAAAAAATGTTGCACAACCAAATATCTTTACTGAATCAGGAAGATTTATTTCAGCTGCTTCAACAGTATTAATTACACCTGTTTTAGAACTATTCTCATCAGAGTATGATTTAAAACATTTAAATTTAAAAGAGAATAATCCACCTTTAATTGAAGAATTAAATGCTTTATATTCAGATATGTTAAAAAGAACTGCTTATGAGTATATGCATGATGCTATGGATCATATGGAATCATTATTAACGCTATTTGATTTAGGTTATATTGATTTACAAGATAGATCAAATGCAGAAATTTTAACTCATCAAATTATAAAAAAAGCTATTGCTTTACTTGAAGTTGAAGATTATGAAGATTTAAAAAAGCTTGATGAAAATATTCAAGAAAAATATTTATTAAACTTCTCAATGTTCCAATCACTTCCTGATTACTGGGGAATAAATCAAGAGTTTCCTATCATGCCTTTAACGCATTTAGATAAGAAACCTACAAGAAGTGCAAGTTTATGGGATATTACTTGTGATAGTGATGGAGAGTTACCTTTTAATTCACAAAGACCACTATATTTACATGATGTAGATTTAGCTAAAGAAGACTATTTCTTAGGATTTTTTAATGTAGGTGCATATCAAGATACTTTAGGAATGAAACATAACCTATTCTCTCACCCAACAGAAGTAAATGTAGTTTTCCAAAATGATGAAGTATTACTTGAACAAATTATTGAAACTCAAAAAATTATTGATATATTAGAAGATATTGACTATGATACAAGAGAGATAAAAGATAAATTAAAAGAGAATTTAGATACTAATACATATCAAATTCTAAAAAAATATTTAAATGAGAACAGTTATTTAAAAACAACATGGAGTTAGTCATGAATGAAGAAAAAAACATACATGAACAAATAAAAGAGAAAATTTTAAATGAGCAAAGCAAGATTAGTCTTTGGAAACAGATAAAAGAAGATTTTTCTGTTCCAAAGCAAAATGACCCTGCGTTAAACTCTAGCTTTGAACTTTTTTTTAATTATCCTGGTGTTTGGGCTATTGCAAATCATAGAATTGCAAATAGATTATATAATAAAGGCTGGAGTAAACTTGCAAGAGTTCTTGTAGGTATTAGTTCACTTTTTACAAAAACAGATATTCACCCTGCAGCAACAATAGGTAGAAGAGTATTTATAGACCATGCTATTGGTGTAGTAATTGGTGCAACAGCTATTATAGAAGATGATGTACTAATTTATCAAGGAGTAACTCTTGGTGGAGTTAGTCTTGATAAGGGTAAAAGGCACCCTACTGTTAGAGCAAATGCAGTTATTGGTAGTGGAGCAAAAGTTTTAGGAAATATTGTAATTGGAAAAAACTCAAAGGTTGGAGCAAACTCTGTTGTAGTTTGCGATGTACCAAAAAATTCAACGGCAGTTGGAGTTCCTGCAAAAATTATCAAAAAAGATAATAAAAACTGCAAGCTTGCTCATGATGATTTACCAGATATCAATAAAGAGATGTTTAAATATCTTATTGAAAGAATTCATGTTCTAGAAGTTGCTTTAAAAGAGCAAGATGGAATTGATGTAAGTGATAAAGATAAAAAACTTGAAGAAGATTATAATAGATTCATTAATGCAATGAACTCAATAAAAAAGAAATAGTATGTTAGAACTAGCCTCTTTTGGAATAATGACTGGATTTATTTCTGGTTTCTTTGGTGTAGGTGGAGGAATGATTCTTATCCCTATGCTTTTAATGACTGGATTTGTAATGAAAGAAGCAATTGCTATATCTATTATGCAAATGGTTTTTTCATCTATTTATGGTTCATTTTTAAATACAAGAAAAGCTAAATCTATTCTAAAAGATGGTTTAATAATTGGTATTGGTGGTTTTGTAGGTGGTTTACAAAGTGGTTTTATCGTATCGAATGTTTCTAACCTTACCCTTCAATATCTATTCATTGCTATTTTAATTTTTTCTATTGTTAAAATTTTTATAACTCCTGCTGAACATAAAGGAGAGCCTCAAGTAAAAAATAAGTTTACTCTTTTTATGATTGGTTTCTTTACAGGAATTATTGCTATGAGTATTGGAGTTGGTGGTTCTGTAATTTTAACTCCAATTTTGATAGGCTTTCTAAGATATGATTTAAAAGCAGCTACAGCGTTAGGACTATTTTTTGTAATATTCTCTTCTGTTGCTGGATTTACTTCTTTATCTTTAAATGGACATATGCTTTTTACTGAAGGAGCTATTGTTGGACTTGCTTCACTTGTTGGTGTATATTTTGGAATTAAAGTAAAAAATATGGTTCACTCGAACTCATATAAAAAGTATATTCTTTTATTAAATACAATTATTTTAATTATAATGTTGTATAAAACTTTCTAAAAAATATAAAAAATTTGATTTGTAAACTACTTTTCAGTACTATTCGATATAAAAAACTATATAAGGTTTAATTTGAAAAATAACTTTTTAAAGTTCTTTATTGAGAATAGTAGCGACATAGCCTATGAAATCGACTTAAAGACTAAAAAAATAAAATGGTATAAAGATATAAATACTATATTAGAGTATGAAAAAACTATAAACCTAACAGATTTAGACTCTTTTATTAGCATTATTAAAAAAACTCACCAGAAATATTTTTTAGAAAAACTAGAAGCACCTGATAATATTGATTTAAAAGAAATCAAATACAAAATCAAGAAAAATAATAAAGACTATCAAGAATGGATAGATACATATACAAAAGAAGATGATAAAATATTTGGTATATGTAAAATCAACTACAAAAAATTATCTGTAGAATTAAAGAAAAGTAAAAAAAGATACCAAAAACTATTTGAAGCAAATAAAATTCCTGTACTTGTAACTTCTTTAAAGACGGGAAGAATTATTAAAGCTAATAAGGCTGCAAATAAATTTTATGGATATACAAATAAAGAGTTTAAAAAACTTCATATTACAGATATAAATACTCTGCCTTTTGATGAGATAAGAGAAGAAGTTTCAAAATCTTTAACAGATGAAAAAGATTGTTTTAACTTTAAACACAAAATAAAAAGTGGAAAGATTATAGATGTTGAAGTTTATACAGGCCCTATTTCATTAAAAAAAGAGGACTTACTTTATTCTATTGTTTTTGATATTACAAAAAGAAAACAAGCTCTAAAAAAACTAAAACTATCTGATACTATTTATGAGAATACAAAAGAAGGTATTTTTATTACAGATTTAGATACTAGAATTTTATCAGTAAATAAAGCCTTTGAAGATATAACAGGATATAAAGAAGAAGAAGTTTTAAATAAAAAAGTAAGTATTCTAAAGTCAAATAAACATTCAAAAGCTTTCTACAATAATCTGTGGAACTCTATTAATTCTAAAGGCTCTTGGGAAGGTGAGATAATAAATAAAACTAAAAGAGGTAGCTTTTTCCATCAATGGGTTACAATAAATAGTGTTTATGATGACAATAATCAACCTACAAATTATATCTCTGTATTTACTGATTTTACTAAACTAAAAGAACAAGAACAGCTTTTAAGAGAAAAAGACAAAATCATGTTCCAACAATCTAAAATGGCCTCTATGGGTGAGATGTTAAAAAACATTGCTCACCAATGGAGACAACCTTTATCAGTTATAACTTCTTCAGCTTCAGGTCTTAAACTAAAAAAAGAGTTTGACATGCTAAGTGATGAAGACTTTAATGAATTTGCAGAAGGTATTTTAAAATCAGCAACTTATCTTTCTCAAACTATTGATGATTTTTCTAACTACTTCAAAAATAGCTCAGATCAAGAAGTATTTTTAGTAAATGACATAATCGAAAAAGCAATTCAATTAACTGACTCATCTTTAAAAAGTTCTGATATTACTATCAATACAGAGTTTAAAGACAATTGTGAAATCTTTGGAATTAAAAATGAGTTAATTCAAGTTTTATTAAATATTGTACATAACTCAATTGATGCTTATAAAAATAACTCTGAAATAAAAAAAGCTTTATATATAGAATCAAATAAAGAGTTACTAAATGCAAGTATTTCTATAAAAGATTTTGCAGGAGGAATTGAAGAGTCTATTATAGATAAGATTTTTGAACCTTACTTTACAACAAAACATCAAAGTCAAGGAACAGGAATAGGACTTTATATGTCAAAACAAATTATTGAAGATAGATTAAATGGTTCAATCATCGTAAATAATATCGAAGAGAATGGAAAAAAAGGTGTAATGTTTAAAATCTTAATTCCATTAAATGAGAGTAAATAGTTTATTTATTTAATAAATAAGCTATAACTCCAAAGCTTTTAAAATACTCTACTTCTAAATCAGATAAAAGTTTTACTTGAACCTCAATAAATTCAACCTCATCATCTCTTTTTATTTTTATATTAATCTTACTATTTGAGTTTATGTTTGTACAATCAATACTAATCTTTTCAAAACCTTTTAGTTTTAAACTATCAATATCATCTTCTATAAACGATAAAGGAAGAACTCCCATTTTCACTAAGTCTGTTCTATGTTCTTCATCAAAAGATTTAGCAATTACACATCTAATTCCTAAAAGTTTTGTAGCCTTAGCAGCCCAATCAGTAGACTCCCCTTCCCCATAATTACTTCCAGCAATTAATACCAAAGGTGTATTTTGTTCCATCATTCTTTTACAAAATTCATATATAGGTAAAACTTCATAAGAATCGAAATCTTTTGTATATCCACCCTCTTTTGGTAAAACAATTCTATTTTTTACACCTATATCAGAAAAGGCACCTCTTTTTAATAATTCACTATTTGACCTTCTTTTAGAAAAAGTATTAAACTCATCAGGTCTTAAACCTTTATCTAATAAATAAAAAGCAGCAGGAGAATAAGGTGTAATATTTTGGCTAGGAGAAATTAGTTCACTAGAAATATTATCTCCTAGCAAGGCTACTATTTTTGCATCTTCAATATTTAAATCCTGACTATTTAAACTATAATAGTCTGATTTTTGTATATAGCTCGAGTTTTCATTCCAAGGATAATTATTGCTTTTAGTATACTCAATATTTTGCCAATAATCGTCACCATTAAAAATATCTTTATATACACTCTCATACATTTGGCTACTGATTTTTCCTAAATACTCATTTACCTCAGAGATACTAGGCCATAAATCACTTAAAAAAATATCAGTACTAATTGGCTCTTTAGTAACAGAGAAGTTCATATTTCCTTTTAGACAATATGCTACAACTAATGCAGGAGACATTGACCAATTTGATTTTATTAAATCATTTGATAAACTATCTAAATCTTTCCCTGAATTTACAGAAGATACATTTAAATTAAACTTTTGAATATCTAAGATTATACTCTCTCTTATTTGTTCTTTTAAAGTTATAGAGTCAAAACTATTTATATCTAAAATCTTAAAACCCAATTGTTCAAAATATTTTAATAAATCTAACTCTTCTAAATATTTCTTTATAACTACAGATCCAAGAGTTAAGACTCTACTAATATTTTTATTGATTGTAAGATTTAACATGCAAGCTTTTTTTGCAAGTAACCCCGCTTGTATTAATAAAGTTGGATTTGAAGTTAGGGTACAAGAAACAATATTTGCCAAAACTATATCGTTATCTTTTACAAAATTACCAACTTTAAAAGATTGAAGTTTTGAAGGTACATGTTCAACTGTTACTCTTTGTTCTTGGTTTTTAGGACCTGTTACTAAAGGTTTAATTTTTGATAGTTCAAAAATAAACTTTTTATCATAATCAAAATCCCAAACATCAAGAGAGTTATTAAATAGTCCTTGTTTTTGAAAATATGTTTTAATTAGTGTTGCATCAACACCTCTTGTTTTTTCTAAAAACTCAATAGTGTTATTATCAATACAAAAATATCCACAAGCTGCATTATAATCAGCAACAATTTGAGACAAATAAGCTCTATCTTCAATAGCAATATTTTTTAATCCTGGACCATAAAATTCAATTATTGAATCTTTTAAATCCTCTTTTTCTAAAAGATTTGACAAATTTAAAGTTGCATCTAAAATACTTACACCTTGAGCTAGTGAGCCTACTACCTCAACACCTATTACTTTTGGTATATGCATTTTTATTTTTGGTTCTAAAATAGCTGCTTGAGTTTCTAAAGTATTTAATTTCCAAGCTAATATCCCTAAAGAGTTTGTCATACTAGCATTGTAATCTGTTCCAATAACACTTTCAGCACTTAAAAATATTTTTTCATCATTTATAAAAACATCTAACATCGCAACTAAATACTCTAAATTAACTTGATGATAAACACCAAGTCCAGGAGGAACAACAGTTAGTTTCTCATATCTATTTTGACACCACTTTATAAAATGATGTCTTTGAGAATCTCTTTGAAAAGATTTTTCTTGATTATCATTTATACTATCTTTAACAACAATATCTAAAGGAATATTTGGATTTACAAAACTATCTTCATTTTCTTTTGATAATTCTTCATTAATAGAACTTAAATCTACTAAAATAGGTACACCATGATAATCATCTAAAATAGCTCTATTTGCATAAAAGCTTATCTTCCTAAAACTATTTCTTTTTATAAAAGCATCAAGAATATATCTAATATTCTCTTCTTTTTCATTTCTAATATTTGATTCTAAAAGTAATTTAAGGCTAATAGGTAGTCTTCTTAAAGATAAATCTGTATCTAAAATCTTTTTTAAATCGTAATAATAAAAAGTATTGCCATTAAAGTCAAAACTGCTTATGTATCTATTCAAAACCTTTCCTTAAATTATCATATATTATTTATAATAAGATAACTAAGTTATGGTTAATAACTATTTAAAAATATTTATTAAAGTTGTGTAAAAAAAGATTAAACTTAAAAAAGTGCTAAGAACAATAAAAATATCAATTAAGATTTTTTTATTTTCTTCTTTTCTTGTAGGTGAAATAAATAAAGATTTGAAAAAATTAGTATTTTGCTCTTCTTGTTGAATTTTTAGTTTATTAATTTTCCCAATAGAAGTATAAGATATGGTTTTAAGTAAAAGAATCCAAAATGATAAAACAATAGGAAGAACAAGCCAATCTTGTTTAAAAAAGGCCATTAAGAAAGAGCCTATAAAGCCAACTGCATAAAAAGATATTACTGTTTTATAAGTAAAAAAGTAGTCTCTTCTTAAGAAGAAAAACATACTAAAACATACAAATACTAAAATAGCACTAATTCCTAATGCCTTATAAGTATAGTAATCTAAAATTTGAAAAATTGCAATTGTTAATGGAATCATAGCTATTAGACAATAATACCATTGTACCTTAGTATTTAAATTCATTTTATGCCATTCTTTTATTATTTACTATTATATATTTAATTTAATAAAATTTCCTTTATCGATAATTATACATATCTATCATATAATACAAGTTTCAAAAATTCAAAGGTTATATTTATGCAAGATACTATTAAGATTTTTAACGCAAAAGAGAACAATTTAAAAAATATTAATTTAGAAATACCAAAAAATAAGTTAATTGTATTTACTGGACTTTCAGGTTCTGGTAAATCAACATTAGCTTTTGATACACTTTATGCAGAAGGTCAAAGAAGATATATTGAATCACTTTCTGCTTATGCAAGACAATTCCTAGATAAAGTTGGAAAACCAGATGTTGAAAGAATTGAAGGGCTTACACCAGCAATTGCAATTGATCAAAAAACAACATCTAAAAACCCAAGATCAACTGTTGGAACAATCACAGAAGTTTATGACTATTTTAGACTTTTATTTGCAAGAGTTGGAAAACAACACTGTCATCAATGTGGAGAACCAATCTCAGAAATGAGTGCTTCTGATATTATTGAGCAAGTACTAAAACTTCCTGACAATTCAAAAGTTGTAATTTTGGCTCCACTTATTAATAGAAAAAAAGGAACATTTGCTGACTTATTAGAAAGTCTTAGAGCAAAAGGTTATGTAAGAGCTATGATTGATGGAGTTATGGCAAGACTTGATGAAGATATAGAGCTTGAAAAAAACAAAATGCATACTATCAAAGTTGTAATTGATAGGGTTGTAATAAAAGAAGACAACAAAGATAGAATCGCACAAGATGTAGAAAAAGGTTTAAAAGAGAGTTTTGGAGAACTTGAAATAGAAGTTCTAAATCATGAAGAAGTTGGAGTTGAAAAACATATACACTATAGTGAACATATGGCTTGTTTTTCTTGTAAAATCTCTTTTGAACCACTAGAACCTTTATCATTCTCTTTTAACTCACCAAAAGGAGCTTGTACTTCTTGTGATGGTTTAGGTATTAGATATGCTTTAGATATGAAAAAAGTTGTAAATGATGATTTACCACTTGAAGATGGAGCTATTAGAATAATCTACGGATTTAATAAAGGTTTTTATTTCAAAATGCTTATGGCTTATTGTGAGGCAGCAAATATTGATATTACAATTCCTTTTAGAGAACTACCACAACATCAACAAAAAGCAGTGTTACATGGTGGAGTTGAAGAAGCAAAATTTACTTGGAAAAGACATAGTCTTACTAGAAAATGGGAAGGGATTGTAAAATTAGCCTATGACATGATAAAAGATGAAAAAGATATGGCTGAATATATGACTGAAAAAGTTTGTGATTCTTGTAATGGAAATAGATTAAAACCCTCTTCTCAAAGTGTTTTTGTTGCAAAACAAACAATTGGTGATGTTATAAATAAACCAATTGAAGAAGCACATGCTTTCTTCCAAGATGAAAAAAACTTTGAGTATTTTAATGACCAAGAAAAAATGATTTCAGCACCAATTCTTAAAGAGATTAGAGAAAGAATATTCTTTTTATATGATGTAGGACTTGGATATATAACTTTAGGAAGAGATGCAAGAACTATCTCAGGTGGTGAGGCTCAAAGAATTAGAGTTGCTTCTCAAATTGGTTCAGGTCTTACAGGAGTTATGTATGTACTTGATGAACCTTCAATTGGTCTACATGAAAGAGATACTTCAAAACTTATCAAAACTTTAAAAGCTTTACAAGAAAAAGGTAATACTGTAATTGTTGTTGAACATGATAAAGAGACTATTGAAGCCTCTGATTTTATAGTTGATATTGGACCTAATGCTGGTAAATATGGTGGAGAAGTTGTATTTGCAGGGACACTAAAACAAATGCAAAAAGCAAAAACTTTAACAGCACAATATATGACAGGTAAAAAGAAAATAGATTATGTTCATAATAGACCACAAGAAGAGTTTATAAAAATCAAAAATGTAACTATTAACAATATTAAAGATTTAGATGTTCAAATCCCACTTAAAAACCTTTGTGCAATTACAGGTGTTTCAGGAAGTGGTAAATCATCACTTATTTTACAAACTCTTCTTCCTGTTGCAAAAGAGCTTTTAAATCATGCTAAAAAAGTTAAAAAAGTTGATGGAGTTGAGATTGAAGGTTTAGAAAAACTTGATAAAGTAATCTACCTTGACCAAAGTCCTATTGGAAGAACACCAAGAAGTAATCCTGCAACATATACAGGTCTTATGGATGAAATAAGAACTCTATTTTCAAAAACAAAAGAGGCTCAACTTAGAGGTTATAAAATAGGAAGATTCTCATTTAATGTAAAAGGTGGGAGATGTGAGAAGTGTCAAGGTGAAGGTGAAATAAAAATCGAAATGCACTTCTTACCAGATATTATGGTTAAGTGTGATGATTGTCAAGGTCAAAGATATAACCCTCAAACATTAGAGATTTTATACAAAGGTAAAAATATTTCTGATGTATTAAATATGAGTGTTGAAGAGGCTTTAGAGTTCTTTATTAAAGTTCCTAAAATTCATGCAAAACTTAAAACTCTTACAGATGTAGGTCTTGGATATATTACATTAGGTCAAAATGCCGTAACACTATCTGGTGGTGAGGCTCAAAGAATCAAATTATCAAAAGAGTTATCTAAAAAAGATACAGGAAATACTTTATATGTATTAGATGAACCAACAACTGGTCTTCACTTTGCAGATGTTGATAGACTTACAAAAGTTTTACACCATTTAGTTGATTTAGGAAACTCTGTATTAGTAATTGAACACAATCTAGATGTAGTTAAAAACTCTGATTGGGTTATTGATATGGGACCTGAAGGTGGAAACAAAGGTGGAATGCTTGTAGATGAAGGAACACCTGAACAATTAGCTTCAAGACATAAGAAAACAGGTTCACATACTGGATACTATCTAGAAAAAGAGTTAGAAGAGTTAAAAAGAAAATGAAAATAGACTATTCAATCTTTAATCAAGAAACAGCAATTGATAGATTTATCTTTGCTGTGGAAGAAGGCTATTATAGAGAAGCTCATGAACTATTAGAAGATGATTGGAATGAGTATAAAAGAGTAGGAGAAAAGAAAAAAGCACTTGCTTTAAAAGGTCTAATAAATGGAGCAACAGCCCTAGCTTTGTATCACATAAAAAAAAGACCTCATGCATATGCTAAAGTTTGGCCTGTTTTTATAAAGTATAAACCTTTATTAGAAGAAGTTGAACTTGAAAATAAAAATAAATTCTATTATGCAAGAGACTTATTAATAGAACTTAACAACAAAATAGAAAAATAAAAGTCAAGTTTGACTTGACTTTTATGATGCACTCTCTTTTGCTTGATTCATCAAGAATGCTTTTAGTCTCATCATATCTTCAGTAGGGAATTGATTTTTTGCTTCTCCTCTTTGAGTTCTTACATAAAAATCTTGCGAAGAATTATTAAAACCAAAGTTTGTATTAGTTAACGTATATTCATAACTATTACTAGCAGATTCATTTTTAGCTTTTTCAATTTGAGCAGCTTCACCTGCTTTTAAAAACTCTTCCCTTCTTAGTTCAGTTAAGTTGTTTCTTTCACCAAGTTTTGAAGTTTCAGTTGAGGCATGTACTTGTTCTAATTCAATTGTTTTATTGTCCCTAAACTGGTCAATATTAGATATTAATCCATATTCCATAACATACTCCTTTTATTAAAACTCGCTTAATAAATTTATTATACACAATTTTGCTTATAATTGTCAAAAATTAAGTTTATTTTGATATGATTAGTTACTATTTTTTTTAATTTAAAGGAGTCTTTATTGGAAGATAATTCCCCGAGGTGCAGTTTAATACAAAGTGAGCCCCAATGGAAATTTTAGTCTTACTATTCTTAGTAGTTGTTGGAACATCTTTCTTATGTTCTATTCTAGAGTCAATTCTACTTTCGACTAATGTATCATACATTTCTGTTCTTGAAAACAAGAACCCAAGTGCAGGAAAACTTCTTAAAAAACTTAAAACTGATATTGACAGTTCTATTGCTTCTATTTTGATTTTAAATACTATTGCAAACACTTTAGGTGCAACTGCAATTGGTGTTCAAGCTCAAAATGTGTTTGGCGGTGATAAAACTTTAGTAATGGTAACGTCAATTGTTTTAACATTTTTAATTCTATTCTTCGCTGAGATAATTCCTAAAACAATAGGTGCAGTTTATTGGAAGCAGCTAGCACCATTTGCAGCAAGAATTATAAATATGTTTATTTTTGTAACATACCCAATTATTAAAATTACTCAATTTGTAACTAAAAAAATAGGGTCTGATACAAGTGATTCAATATCAAGAGAAGAGCTTATACACTCTACTTTACTGAGTGAAGAGGAAGGTGTGATTGGTGATTTAGAATCTGATATTATTGAAAATACTTTAACTTTAAACAATATGAAGATTAAAGAGATTTTAACACCTAGGTCTGTAGTATATGCAGTGGATAAAGAAACTTCGATAAAAGACATTATTGAAGATAAGAGAACATTTAAGTTCTCAAGAGTTCCTGTATATGATGAAAGTATTGATAATATTGTAGGTTTAGTTTTAACTAAAAAACTATTCAAACAAGCAATTATTGATAAGGATGTTACTGTTGAATCTATAATGAAACCGGTACTTTCATTAAATGAAAACATTCCTGTTTCAAAAGCATTAAATATGTTTATCCAAAAAAAGGAACATATGTTTATTGTTGCTGATTCTTATGATCAAACAGAAGGTATTGTTACATTAGAAGATTGTATTGAGACACTTCTAGGATTAGAAATAATGGATGAGTCTGATACTACAGCTGATATGAGAAGACTTGCTTTAAATAAAATGAAAGCAAAGAGAAAAGAGAAGGAGAGAGAGAAAAATGAGTTCTAAAAGCACAATTATTAGTATTTTTGTTGTATTTGTTATAGCATTGATGTTAGCCGAAGGTGAGCCTGAGCCACTAGCACCATGGTCATATTCTGAAGATGAAGGTCCAGCAAAATGGGCTGAACTTGATGAAAGATATGCAATGTGTGAAAATGGTTTAAACCAATCACCAATTAATATTACAAATGCAATTGATGCTACTTTAGCGCCATTAAAATTTGAAGGAAACTCTAAAGCTACAGAGTTTGCAAACACAGGTAATGGAGTAAAAGTTTCAATTTCTGGTGGAAATAAATTAACAGTAGACGGTGAAGAGTATACTTTAAGACAAATCCACTTCCATACACCAAGTGAAAACACTATTGATGGAAAATCTTTCCCAATGGAAGCGCACTTAGTTCATGCAAAAGGTTCAAGTTTAGCAGTTGTAGCTGTTATGTTTGAAGAAGGTTCAGATAATTTAGTTTTAAATAAATTATTAAGAAACTTACCTGAAAATGAAGGTGATAAAAATGAGTTAAAATCTGATGTTGAAGGATATGAGATTTTACCAGCAAATCAAGAATACTATAGATTTAATGGTTCATTAACAACTCCTCCTTGTTCTGAGGGTGTTAAATGGCTTGTATTAAAAACACCAGTACAACTATCAAAAAGTCAATTAGGAGACTTTGAGGCAGTTATGGGTCAAAACAATAGACCTGTTCAAGCTATTAACGCAAGAACTATTCTTAAATAATAAAACATAAGTATTAAAGGTTTTCCTTTAATACTTAACTCTTTTTTATGCCTTAATTAAAGATTTTCATGATATAAATACTTCAAATTTAAATATAAGAAGTAATTTATGAATAATCAAAAACTAAACCAATTTTTAGAATCATTTCAAAGTATTATCATCAACTCTTTAGATGAAAATAAAAATCCATTTTCTTCATATGCACCTTTTGTAAAATATGAAAACAGATATTATGTATATTTATCTAGTATGGCAAAACACTCACATAACTTAAAACAAAATCCTAAAGCAAGTATCTTCTTTTGTGAAGATGAAAGCTCTTGTGAAAATATATTTGCAAGAAAAAGAGTAGTTATGCAATGTGATGTTTTAACTTTAGAAAAAGATAGCAAAGATTATGAAAATATTCTTGATTTATTTGAAGAAAAGTTTGATAAAAACATGATTCAAACACTAAGAGGAATGAGTGATTTTAATCTTTATGAGTTTACAGCCTTTTATGGAGAAGCTGTATTTGGATTTGGGAAAGCCTATAACCTTGGTGGTAAAAACTTTGATGAACTAGTTCAAAGAGAGAATACTAAAGGACATGGGCATAAATAAAGTAGTTAATACTACTTTATTTTATACTAAAGACTTAAACTTTTTTATTAGGTATTGAATTTTTAAATCATATGCTAAACTCAATGCACTATTTCCTAGCATATCTTCATGTTTAATACAAGCATTATTTTCAACAAGATAATCAACACTTTGTATTTTATTATATAAAACTGCATAAATTAATGCTGTAGAATTTACATCATCAAGTTCGTTTAAATCTAAACCACAATTCTTTAGACATTTTAAGACTTTTACATCATTTTTATAAACAGCATAGTTTATAGCAGATAAAGAGTTCGTAACCTTTGTACTAACTCCTAATTGAAGTAGTTTTTTGATTATATTAATTTGTCTGTGATAAATAGCCCAAAAAAGAGCATTTCTACCTTTAGTATCTCTAAAGTTTATATCTACACCTAAATCTATTAAATCATCAATCTTTTCTTGATTACCTTTTGATATGGCTGTAAATAACTCATTGCATAAAATATTTGAAAAGTCTTTATTTATTAAGATATTATTTGACATCTTATTTCCTCTTTAATATTGATAATTGTTATCATATATAAGATAGGCTTAAAAAAAGATAAATTTTTAAAGATAAAAAGAGCCTACTTCTCTTTTTTATCTTTTTTATTTGGATTAAAAATTTTTCCATCTCCTGAAATAAGAATTGCTAAACCTTTTGTATTTTCAAATTGAGAAAGAATTATTAACAAAATCATCATTAAAGGAACTGATAAAAACATCCCTACTGTTCCCCACATAGCTCCCCAAAGTACAAGTGATAATATTACTACAAACTGAGATATATTTAATTTATTTCCCATTAGTCTTGGATAGATTATATTTCCTACAGTAAATTGTATTATGGCTAAACAAGTTAATAAGAAAACAACAGAAGATAGTTCACTAAACTGTACAAGGGCAAATAGTGTTGGAATTACTACAGCTATTATACTTCCTATTGTAGGAATAAAATTTAAGATAAATGCAATAAATCCCCATAATACAGCTCCTTGTAATGAGAAAAACTCACACACTAAATAAGTCAGAATACCTGTAAACAGACTGATTATTGTAGTTATAGAAATATACATTCTAATAGTTTTTGAAATTGATTCTAAAACCTCTTTTGCTTTTATTCTTGTATCATAATTCCTAAATAAAGCATTTATTTTTGCATTAAAAAATCTCTGGTCAATTAATAAAAATAATACATATAAAAGAATCTGCATAATATTACTAACAATTGAGCTAAAAGCTGAAATAACTTTATTTATTAAAGCGGCTAAACTAAATTGTTCAAAAAGCTTTTCAAACTTTTGAGATACATCAAAACCTGCCATAGTTGATAACTTCTCAATTATTGAAGTAAACTTACTATCTAATTGAGATATTGTTCCACTTAATTCAACCATATTTGAAGCAATAAAACTTCCTATTTCAAACATAAAATATACTATTATTATCAAAGATAATGGGATTGCAAGTGTATTCCCTATATTTGAATCAAAAAAAGGTAATCTTTTTAATTGATTTGCTAAAGCATTTATCAAAAACCAAATAAGTATTGCTATGGCAAGAGGTGTTAAGATATTATTTAAAGTAGAAAGTGTATAAACAACTAAAAACATAAAAGCCATAAAATAAAAGGCTGATGCAAAGTTTGTATTATAAATTTTTTCTTGTGATTTTGTATTTGTGACTATATTTTTATCTAAATGATCCAAAATATTTACCTTGTATTAGTTTAGCCTAATAATAACAAATTAAATATTTAAAAGATATTTTAATTATCTAAGTATTTTGATTCAACTTCTTTTTGAAAATCTGTTTTTAACATTTCTTCAATTTTTTTATCAATTACATCAAGAGTCTTAAATTCTGTTTCTTTAGCAACTTCTGGTAACTCTTCTTTAAAAAGTTTTTGTGCTTCAAAGA
The DNA here is from genome assembly GCF_049472135.1 of Arcobacter pernae. NCBI lineage: Bacteria > Pseudomonadati > Campylobacterota > Epsilonproteobacteria > Campylobacterales > Arcobacteraceae > Arcobacter > Arcobacter pernae. Next base: position 153,033 of record NZ_JBMOVV010000001.1, on the reverse strand, counting down.
ATCCGTCTTCGATTCCTTTTCTTGTATGTTTTAAAGCTTCTGGTTCATTTCCTGTTAAATCTTCAACAAACTTAACTAATCTTTTTGAAGTCTCTTCTGAACCAAAAAAACCTTCTTGCGAAAGTAACTCTTTTGCTTCTTCTTTTGTAAGTTGAGAAATTGGTTTACCTGTATATCCCATATCATCTAAAGTTATTGATTTATCAAACTTTTTACCTTCAAAAAAGTTTATATAATCATCATTACCAACTTTTAAATTCGATAAGATTTGTTGCGCATTTGTGTTTCCCTTAGAGAATTCAGCACTTTTTACATGTAAGAAATTTTGGATACTATGAGTAGAAATAGATATAGAAACAGCAGCATTATGTAATCTGCTTTCATTAACTTCATCTATATAGTTTGAGGCTGATAAATCTTTATTGTCAAGTAAAGTTGTATTTTTTTCGTTGAAATTATTTAGATTTAAACTTAGTTGATCTAGTCCTAAACCGTACATTATGTATCCTTTATGATACTATATTATACTTTTACAATTCTTATTTTTTTCTTAAAGTGCTTAAGAACTCGTCTATTTCCTCTTTCATAGTATTCATATAACCTTTTGTACTTGTATATAAATAGAAAATTGATTGAACCATGAAGAAATAAAATGCATTTACATAACCTATATAAACAAAAATTACATCTGCAATAAAAAAACAAATAAATGCAATTCCTCTTATTTTATGATTATGACTAGATAAAAGAAAACTTCCAAAAATTGCAATAAAAGAAGCAATAAAATCTATTGGAAGTATTGTAAAATCAATATTTGATACATTTGGTAGTACCATTTTATATAAAAGAAATAAATAAATACCGAGAATCAAAGTAATTAAAGATACATCTCTTTGACGTTGATTAGTTAATTTATAAATTCCTAATACTGCTGTCACAAAAAATAGTATCATTTGAATGATAACAGGTACTTTTCCACTTAGTGTAAAAAAAGTCAATAATGCTAAATTAGAAACAAAAAAACTAACAAAAGCCCAATAAATTGGTCTTGTATTACCTTTTGTACTTCTTGACATTAAATACGCACCCATGATTGAAAAAACAGCACCTATTGCTTCAAGTATTATCATATATTCACTTTTTAATAAATTTGTGCAATTATATTCAATTTAACAAAATTTTCAATAAATATAATATGTATTTAACTATAATTCTAAAAAAATTAAAGTGTACTATAAATGAATAAAGAATTAAAGAAATGTTATAACTGCTATAGACCTAAAACTTCTTGTAGCTGTGAGAATATAAAAGAGAAAATCAATACAAATACAAAGTTTATAATTTTGATGCATCCCAAAGAGTTTAAAAAAACTAAAAATGGTACAGGTTTTATGACAAGAAACTCTATTTATGATAGTGAAGTAATTATTGGTATTGATTTTACAAATAATAAAAGAGTTAATGAATTAATAAACAATAAAAACTACAATCCATATCTTTTATATCCCCATGAAAATAGTATTAAAGTAAATAAAGAACTAATATCCAACAATAAACAACTACTTATTTTTATTCTTGATTCAACATGGCCTTGTTCAAAAAAAATGTTAAAACTAAGTTCAAATCTTCAACAATTACCAAAACTTAGTTTTGAACATGATTTAAAATCAAACTTCCAATTTAAAACACAACCTCAAGACTATTGTTTATCAACAATTGAATCAACATTTTGCTTACTTCAAGAGTTAAATAAACAAAATATTGAGAATATTAAAGAAAATGACTTAAATAGCTTTCTTTCACCTTTTCATAAAATGGTAGAATATCAAGTAAATTGCAAAAAACTACATAACAATTAAAGATTAATTTGTATATAATTTAATAACTTTAAAGGATTTACAAATTTAATATGCTAAGAAAACTATTTATACCAATTTTTATACTACTTTTATCAAATACTTACGCAAGTAATATTCAAAAAGAAGAAATCATACTTGAAAACAAAGAAGAAGTAACATTTGAACAAAAAAGTCAAGAGACAATAAAAAGACTTTTAAAAGATAAAAAAACAAGAACTATGTTCTTATCAAGATACTCTTTAAAAAAGTATTATAAAGTTTTTGACTACCAAATGATATGGATTGATGAAAAAGGTGTAAAAAACACAGTTTCTGAACTTTTTACAACTATCAAAAGCGACCCTGTTTTAAAACCTCAAGTTGAAAAAATATTTAAATTTAGCACTATCCTTGATAAATTAAATAGCTTAGACAAAAATCCTGAAAACTATATTGAAAGCATGGCCAAAATCGACTTTATGTTAACAAGTATTTATAGTAAATATATGGGCTATTTAGGTAGTGGTTTTATAGACTGGAAAGAGTTTGAAAAAACTCTAAAAGAGCTTGAAGAAAAAGATGATATTCATGCTGGTTGGGAAAAATACAACATAAGAAAAAACAAAATAAAACTACTAAAAGAAGCATTAGATCAAAATGACTTAAATATTGCATTTAATGCTGTGAACTATACTTTCCCTCAAGCAAAAGAGCTTGAAAATAAAATAAAAGAGTTTGAAAAACTAGCAGAAGCTGGAGGGTATATTAAACTTCCAAAATTCAAAGTCTTAAAAGAAGGACATGTAAACGATAATGTAAAACTTTTAAGACAGAGACTTTTACAAAGTAATGATTTAGCAAAAAATGAATGTGATATTACAATAGAAACACAAAATTTAGTTACAAACACTATTGCAAAAGGTAACTATGAAGATATTCAAGATGATGATATCGTTACTCAAGGCTCAGACATTATTGAAAACAATTGCTATAAAGTATTTGATAAATATGTAAAAGAGGCTGTAATTTCATTTCAAAAGAATCATGGCTTAGTAGCTGATGGAATAGTTGGTTCGCAAACAAGAAGAATTCTAAATATGTCTGTCGAAGAAAAAATTTTAAAAATGAGACTAAATTTAGAAAGAATGAGATGGATGCCAAGAACACTTGGAGATAAATATTTGCTTGTAAATATTCCAGAATATAAGCTTAAAATGTATAAAGAGAACAAGGTTGAACTTGATATGGCAATTGTTGTAGGGAAAAGACAAAACCCTACTCCTATTTTTTCAAATAGAGTATCTTTTGTAGTTTTAAATCCTTATTGGAAAATCCCTGAAAGTATTGTAGAAAAAGAGATTGTTCCAAAAGTCTTAGAAAACCCTAACTATTTAAAAGAAAAAGGTATAAACATTCATGAAAATTGGGATTATAAATCTGATACATTTGATATAAGTGAAATCGATATAAACACAATCATACCAAAAGAAGAAGAAAAACTAGCACAAGAGGAGCAAAATGAAGAACTTCTTGTAAAAGAAGAAACAACTAAACAACCAACATATAGATTTATTCAAGTTCCAAGTGACACTAATCCTTTAGGAAGAATGAAATTTATGTTCCCAAATAAATACTCTGTTTATTTACATGACTCACCTGCTAAAAGATATTTTAAATATACAAAAAGAGCTTATTCTCATGGTTGTGTTAGATTAGAAGAGCCCAAAAAACTATTAGAGGCTATATCTAAAGAAGATGATAATTTTGATTTTAATGAAGCAAAAGAAGTGCTAACTCAAATTGAGAAAAAATCAATAGACTTAAAAAAACAAATTCCAGTACATATGGTTTATTTAACTTCTTGGGTTGATGAAAATGGTAAATTACAATTTAGAAATGATGTGTACAGATATGATAAAATTCAAAAAAAGCTTTTATATAAAATGTAAAAGCTTTTTTATTTTTTGATTAAAAAAAGTTTATCTTTTATAAAGTTAATATTTTTAACATAAAGCTTATGTTTCTCTTCTAAAATCTTCATAAAAAATCTAACTTCAGCATTTGTAAAACCATCTGGCTCTTTATCTTTTACTGAAATCTCATCATCTTCTAAAAGTCTTATTCTTTTTAAAACACCATTAGTAAGCTTTGCATAATAGACTAAATCTAATTGTGTTTGATTAACTTTTTCAATAGTTACAATAACTCTATTGTCTCTTACATCCATATTAAAAGTAGGACATAATACTCTAAAGTCTTCACTACTTATAAATCCAATATAAAGTTTTGTATAAATATCAAAATATAGCCCAAGTTTATAAGATGAAAAGAATTTCAAATCTACAATAAATTTTGGGTTTGATCTAGCTTTTGTTAAAATCCACTCTAATGTAGGAAAATATTGAAACTTTTTATATCTAACACTTAAAGCCTCAACAAACTTCTTATGTTGAGGAGGTCTTAAAGTTTTTATATTTTTTTTATTTCTTTTTGAGAAGATAATTTTTTTGATTAAGTCTTCATTTTCTAAATCTTTAGTAACCCAAACTGTAGCATAGTCTGGAAAGTTTCTAATCCCAATTGAACCTTGTGTTAAAACAATTAAAGCTCTGATTTGTAAAGTCGGGAAAATCATTTTTAAAAGAGCATATTTTTTAGCTAATCTTTTATTTAAACTTGAAGTTTTTTTAGAAGTACTCATTTCTACAAAATATACAGAATCTTTAGTGAAAAATAGTGCATCAAACTCACTAATATCCTTATATGCAGATTTATAAACTATTTGAGAACTTCTATCTATTAATAAACCACTTTTGATATATTTATTCTCTTTATCTTGATATGGACCTTTTACAACAAATCTAGTAATCAATTCTTCATCTATGGCAAATTCCATTAATAGTTCATAAACTATATTTTCATAAACCTCACCTCTAAAACTTCCATATGCTGATATATATGAAGGGTCCTCTTCTGATATATTACTTTTAAATAAAGCTCTTAAGCTTTTACTATCATAAGAGTAGTGAAAAAGATTGTTTTTTAAATTTGATATATCTAAGTTTTTTATTTTCTGTGTTATTTTAAATTGATGCAATTGTCTTTAAGTCTATAGATAAACTTGTTTCCTTTTTAAATTGAAAATATTATATCTAAATAGATTTTAATAAAGATTAACATAATATAATATACTAAATAATAAAGACAAAAGGTATTTAATGTCAAAAAATATTTTAATTACAGGATGCAGTTCAGGGCTAGGACTTGCTTTAACTAACTTATATTTAAATAAAGGATTTAAAGTTTATGGTATAAGCAGAACAAAACCTAATATTGAAAATAAAAACTTTATTTTTAAAGAGTTTGACCTATCAAAAATAGAAAATATAAAACCAACACTTAAAAGTTTTATAGAAGAGATAAAAAACATTGAAGTTGTATATTTAAATGCAGGTATGTTAGGAGAAATAAAATCCTCTTTTGATGTAAATGTTAGTGAGCTAAAAGAAGTTTATGAACTAAATGTTTATGCAAACAAAGAGTTACTTGATTTATTTGTAAATATTGAAGTTAAAAATATTATTGCAATTTCTTCGGGAGCTTCTGTAAATGGTTCTAAAGGTTGGGCATCTTATAGTTTATCTAAAGCTGGTGTTAATATGCTTATAAATCTTTACTCAAAAGAATTAACAAATACAACACTTTTAGCTGTAGCACCAGGAGTTATTGAAACTCCAATGACTGATTATATTAGATTTGATATAAACGATGAAGAGTTTCCTTCTGCCAAAAGGTTAAAAGAATCAAATATACAAAAACCAAATGAAGCCGCAGCAAGATTAGATAATGTAGTTACTAATATAAATAAATTTACAAGTGGTGATTTTATAGATGTAAGAAACATCTAGTAAAGTTATTTAAAAACTAAAATTACCTAAATTTCTTATTTTACAAGGTTATTATTAAATTTTGAAATAATATTTTAAATATTTATAGGATAGAATATTTAATCTTTGTAAAATAAGGTTTCTTATGCAAAAAACTTTTAAAAACTACATCTTTTCAAGTAAAATTCTTTTAGTTTCCATTATCTTCGTAATCTGTTTTATTTTTAGTACTTATCTTCATACAAGTATCACTAAAGAGGAAGCATTAAAGCATTCAGAAAGTATATCCAATCAAGTTTTTTCATCAATGTATCAAATTATGAGAAAAGGATGGAGTAGAGAAGATTTAAATCTATTTACTAAATCTTTGGAAGAAAACTTTAAAAATAGTAACTATGATATAAATGTTTATAGAGCAAATAGTGTAAAAGAGTTATTTGGAGAAATCAAAGAAAAACAAAAAGACCAAATTTTAATTGATATTTTAAATTCAGATAAAAATGAGTTTAAATCTTTTGAAAACAATATCGTAAGAAATATATTACCTCTTAAAGCAAATCAAGAGTGTATGAAATGTCATTCAAATGTAACAGAAGGAGACACTTTAGGTGTTGTTGAAGTAACTCAAGATTTGAATGATATTTTTAATGAATCAAAATTTCAATACATAATATTTTTCTTAATTATTATCCCAATATTTTATATTTCTGCTTTTATTTCATCTAGGTATACAAGTAAAAAGATTTCAAAAAGTTTAGAGCTATTTAAAGAAAAAGTTGAAAACATCAACTCTATTGATGATTTTAAGAAGTTTGATTCAAGAAATATTGATTTATATTTTAAAGAGTTTAATGAAATCATTGTAAATGTAGATGATATGGCTGATAAACTAAAAAATGTAGCTGTTGATAAAGAACTATTAGAATTTGAGATTAAATTACTTGATAAATTTATTATTACTTCTGATGTAGTAAAAGATTGGAGAGAGTATATAAGTGATTTATTATTAGAGATAAATAAAATCATGGAAACATATACTTTAATGACTATGTTTAGAGTTGGTGATGACCAGTTTGAAGTAGATATTTTTTGGTTAGCTATACCTCAAGAAGAAGTAAAAGAAGTTTTTGAAGAGTATGTTGAAAATATGCTAAAAACTTCTGAACATTTTAAAGGAATGAGTGACTTTAAAATAAAACATATTATTGCAAATAGACATGAAAAACTTGTAAACCTAAAAAAAGAAGATATTGAATATAGATCAAAATCCCTATTTTTAGAAAGTCCTAAGATTGGTGGAATTGTAGGAATTGGTCTTCAATCAGTAATAGCAATGGATCCAGTAAGATATATTGTAATTGACTCTATTTTAACTACTATGGCAAATTTAGTTGGTTCAGTTAAAGCTATTCATAAATATACTCAAGACTTAGAATATTACGCAGCAAGAGATCCTTTAACTGATTTATTTAACCAAAGAGTTTTCAACGATATGATGACTTATGAAATAAAAAGGGCAAATAGACATGAATACTCATTTGCTTTAATGATTATTGATTGTGATAACTTCAAACACATCAATGATAATTATGGTCATAGTTTTGGAGATAAGTTCTTACAAACAATTGCTGATGTTTTAGAAACACATAAAAGAGATGAGGATATTGTAGCAAGATATGGAGGAGATGAATTTACAATTATTCTTCCTGAATGTGATGAAAATGGAGCACAAACAGTTGCTAATAGAATCTCAAAAGAGATAAGTAATACAAAACTTGAAACTCCAGATGGGAATAAAATAGGACTTACTATTTCTATTGGTGTTTGTGTTTACCCTACTCATACCCTATCTCAAAAAGAGATGTTTATTATAGCTGATCATATGATGTATCAAGCAAAAGAAGAAGGTAAAAACCTAGTTAAACTTCCAACAAATGAAGATATTTCATATGTATTAAAACAAAATCAAGAGAAGTCATCTCTTTTAATAAATGCCATTGAAAACAATGAAATTTATCCTTATTTCCAACCAATAAAACCAAGTCCAAGTAATGAAAATGATGTAATCATTCATGAGCTTTTAATGAGAATAAAACATGAAGATAAAATTATATCTGCCTTTGAATTTATAGAAATAGCAGAAGCAAGGGGTCTTATAAATAAAATGGACTTGATTGTTATTGAAAAAGCATTTGAACAAATAAGAAATACAAACTATGATGGTTTATTATTTATAAACTTATCACCAAAATCTTTAATTGTAGGTGACTTTATCAATAAAATAAACAGTCTTGTAAAAGATTATGGTATTCAAAAAGACCATATTGTATTTGAAATAACAGAAAGAGAGACTGTAAAAAACTTCTCTTTACTTGAAAGGTTTGTACAAAACTTAAAATCAGAAGGTTACAAATTTGCTATTGATGATTTTGGTTCAGGTTTCTCATCTTTCCACTATATAAAGAAGTTTCCAATTGATTATCTTAAAATTGATGGTGATTTTATTATAAATATAAATAAAGACCCTAAAGATAGAGCTTTTGTAAATAGTATTTCTACTTTAGCACAAGAACTAAATGTAAAAACAATCGCTGAATTTGTAGAAAATGAAGAGATAGTTAAAACACTTGATTTACTAAATATTGATTATTGTCAAGGATACCATATGGGAAAACCATCTTTAGAATTTCATAAAAAATAAAAGAAGCACTACATTAGTGCTTCACTTAACATCCCTATAATAAACCCCAAATTAACTCCCATAGCTATAAATCTACTATTTTTAACTCTAATTGAAGGTGCAATATCTTGGAAAATTAAATACAAAATTCCACCTGCTGCAAATATCATTAATGCAGATGTAATCTCGTAAGTATCTTTTAAAAAGTAATAGCCAAGTAAAGAGAAAATCACACCTACAAAACTTAGACAAAAAAGAATTATCAAAGATTTGTATTTTGAAAAATGAGAGTCTCTAAGCTCAATATATGAGTTGAAAGCTTCTGGAAAGTTCTGAAATGCAATAAATATAGCAAGTAATATCCCTATATTATGGTCATATACAAAAAGTGCCCCTAAGGCAATTGATTCAGGTATAAAATCTAAAAGCATTGCTAAAACTTGAGGAATATTAGCACTATTTTTTTGAATAAAACTGTCAAGATAGTAAAAAGTAAAAGCCCCAGTTAAAAAAATAAATACACTTGAACCAACATTTAAACCTTCCATTCCTTTTGGTATCAAAACAAATGCCACGGCTGAGAGCATAATACCTGTAACAAAAGCTGTAAAAAAATGGACAATTTTTCTTTTTATTAATCTATTTGTAATAGTTTTTTCAAAAAAATATGAGCTTATACCACCTAAAAAAACAGTAATACCAGCAATAAATGAGAATATAATAACTTCAAAAAGCATAGTTTAACCCTATAAATATAATATTTCTATTATATCATAGAGTTAATTCAAGAGATTTAATTTATTTCTTTTTTCTTTTTTTCAATAGATTTGATATTAATTAACATCATTATTGAAACTACAAATGCTACTACAAAAAAACCAGCAAAAACATAAAGTGTTTGAGAATAAGATCCTGTTGAATCTTTAACAAGCGAGATAATTAGAGGCCCAACTAATCCTGCTGCTGCCCAAGCTGTTAAAATATAACCATGAATAGCACCAAGCTCTTTAGTACCAAAAATATCTCCAATATATGCAGGGATTGAAGCGAATCCTCCACCATAACAACTCATAATAAAGTAAATAACTACTTGGAAGATAATAATTTCTGAAATTGAAGGAAGCACATAAAATGCAATTGCTTGTGTTAAAAAGAAAATGATATAAACAACAGGTCTTGTTAAATAATCAGATAATGAAGCCCATACAATTCTTCCTGCTCCATTAAAAATTCCCATAAGTCCAACAGCTGCAGCTGCTGCTATTGCAGAAATACCAATAACTTCTTGTAAAAGAGGAGATGCTACACCAATTAATGCAATACCACAAGTTACATTTATAAATAACATTATCCAAAGACCATAAAATCTTGGTGTTTTAATAGCTTCGTTTAGCGTTAATAAAGCTAAATCTTCTTTTAGTTTTTTCTTCCCCTCTTTTATTTTCTTCTTAAACTTTTTAGGAAGATAGTTCTCTTCTGGCTTTTCTAAATATAGTGCAGAAGCAAACATAACAACAAAATAAATAGCACCTAAAATAAAGAATGTTCCAGAAATTCCAACTTTTTCTATTAATATTTTGATAGTAGGTCCCCATATAGCAGAAGCAAATCCAAACCCCATGATTGCTAAACCTGTTGCCATACCCCTTTTATCAGGAAACCATTTTACTAAAGTTGATACAGGTGAGATATATCCTATTCCTAATCCACATCCACCTAAAACTCCGTAAAAAAAGTATAAAAGCAATTTTGATTCCATCATAATTGCTAATCCAGAACCAGCTGTTCCTAAACCAAAAAGTGAAGCTGCAATTATTGCAGAAACTCTAGGACCATTTTTTTCAACAAACTTCCCCATAAGTGCTGCTGATAATCCTAAAAAGAAAATTGCAATACTAAATGCAATTGTAACATCAGTTAATGTCCAAGACATTTGTTTTTGAATTGGATTTACATATACACTCCAAGCATACACAGAACCAATACAAATATGAACACCTACAGCACTTAATGCCATAAGCCATCTATTTTTTTCAACCATAACTCTTCTTTCTTGTAAAATTTCTATGGAATTTTATAAAAAGATTGTATAAGAGTATATTAAGTATATATTTTTGACAAAAATCTTACTTTTTAAAAACAAGATTCTTTAAACTTCTATCCTCATTACTACTTGGGAAAGTATCAAGATTACTTAATCTTTTAACATATTTAAAATCTGGTGCATTATTTGCAAAAATATCTTTTAAAAATTGAACATCAAGTTCTGGAGCATTTAGACATGCAAGTACAATACACTCTTCATTTGCTAACTCATTAAGTTTTTTAATAATCTTTTCATAATCCTTTGTTGCAGCAAAACTTCCTTTTTGAAAGCTTGGTGGATCAATAACTATAATATCATAAGGCCCATGTTTTTTTATTCTACTCCAAGACTTCAAGATATTATATGGCATAAACTCGATATTTTTCGTGTCTAGCTCATTTATATGATGATTTTTTCTTCCTTGAGATAAAGCCCCTTTTGACATATCTACATTAACAACTTTTGATGCTTTTGCATTACTTGCTACTACAGAAAAAGCACAAGTATAAGAAAATAAGTTTAATACCTTTTTATCTTGGGCAACTGAAGCTATAAATTCTCTTCCTTTTTTCATATCAAAGAAAAGTCCAATATTTCTATTACTAAAGTTTAAAACATATTTCAAATCATTTTCAAGAGCAAAACACTCAACGGGAAGACTACCTTGTAAAACTTTTATTTCTGATTTATTTAAAAATCTTTTTTGAACCAAAAGAGTTTTAAACTTATACTCTTCAGATATTTCAAAATATAGTTTTTCTAACTCTTTTTCTAAACCTTCTGGAATATTTTCATATAAACTTACAAGTAAAATATCATCTATAGAGTCTATTGTTAAGAAATTATAGGCTTCATAAAAGTTCCCTCTTCCATGAAAAACTCTTTTTACTTCTTTTGTTTTACTATCAAGATTGTTTTTAATTGTCAATTTCAATTCATCTATATTCATACTATACCTTGTGATAAATCTGCTAGTTTTATATCTATAATTTCATATTCATAAACTTCTGAGTTAATTGTAAATTCGAACTCTTCATTTAACTCTTTTCCAAAAAGAGCTTTACCTAAAGGGGATTTTATTGAGATTTTATTTTCACTTGGATTAGTTTCGTAAGTTCCAACAATAATAAACTCTTTTTCATCTAAACTATTTAAATCTACAAGTTTTACTTGTGAACCAAAGTTTACTTTTGAATGATTTAGACTAAAAGTATCTATTACTTCTGAATTATTTATGATTTTATCTAAGAATCTTAATCTTTTATCAATATTTCTGATTTGCTCTTTAGCACTAATATATTCAGCATTTTCACTTCTGTCACCATGTTGTGCTGCTATTTGCTTCTCTTTTACCCAATAAGGTTTCTCTTTTTCAAGTAATCTTTTAAACTCTTCTACAATTTTGTTATAACCAAATGAACTAATTAACTCTTTTTTCATAAATGTATTATATTTAATTTTCTAAAAAATGAAATAAAATTTGTATTTGTAATCTTTTTATGATAAAATAATTTTAATATCAGGTTTTATATTTATAAAATATATTTAATGGCAAATAGATATTCTCTAAGGTAGACACTATGAAATCTACACTATTAAAGCTTACAATAATTATCTTATTAACTAATATACTATTTGCAAATTCAAGAATACGAGAAAATAATCAAGAAGTTGTTTTACAGTTACAATGGAAAAACCAATTTCAATTTGCAGGATACTATATAGCAAAAGAAAAAGGCTTCTATAAAGACTATCATATAGATGTTAAAATCAAACAAAGAGAGTATGGTCAAAATGTTATAGATGAAGTACTTGAAAAAAAAGCTGATTTTGGAATAAGTAGATCGTCTTTGATTATAGATAGAGCCCATAATAAAAAAGTTGTTATGCTAGCATCTATTTTTCAATCCTCTCCGGATATACTCCTCACTCTTAAGAAATCAAATATAAATACACTACAAGATTTCAAAAATAAAAGAATCATGATTACAGGAAATGCAAAAAATGATATTGTTTTAAGAAGTATGCTGTTTTCAAAAAAAGTTTCTGAAGATGATATGATTATTCAAAAACACTCTTTTAATTTATCAGATTTAGCCTATGGAAATACAGATATTATGGCTTCTTATATTTCAAATGAACCTTTTGTCTTAAAAAATAAATACAACTTAGAGAGTAAAATATTTGATCCAAAAGATTATGGTTTTGACTTTTATGCAGATATTTTATTTACCCATGAAGATTTGGTAAATAAAGACCCTATGTTAGTTAAAAAATTTAAAATTGCTTCTTTAAAAGGATGGGAATATGCCTTTGAAAATATAAATGAAGCTGTAAACATTATCTATGAAAAATATAATACACAAAATAAATCAAAAAAAGCCCTTCTTTATGAAGCAAAAGAGCTTAAAAAACTTGCTTTTTATGAAACAGATAAACTTGGTGATATAAATCAAGAAAAAGTTGAAAGGATATATAGTTTTTATAAACTTTTAGGAGAAGTTAATACTCCTATTGATTACGAGAAATTTATTTTTAAAACAAACTCTTTAATCTTATCAAAAGAAGAAAAAAACTACTTAAAAGATAAAAAGAGCTTAAATTTATGTATTGATCCAAACTGGTTACCCTTTGAAAAATTTGATAAAAACAAAAATCATATTGGTCTTACAAAAGATTATTATGAAGTATTTTCAAAAAAACTTGAAATCCCTATAAAACCAATCTATACTAAATCATGGAATGAAACTATTTCATATATGAAAAATAGAAATTGTGATATTTTGTCCCTTGCCATGGCAACACCTAAAAGAAAAGAGTTTTTAGATTTTACATCAGATTATGTGACACTACCTTTAGTTCTTGCTACAAAAATAAATATACCATTTATAAATGACCTAACTCAAATTAAAAATAAAAAAGTAGGTATCGTTTCAGGTTATGCTTTTGAGGAACCCTTAAGAGAAAAATATAAAAATATAGAGTTTGTAGCTGTTGAAAATATTGCTGATGGTTTAAAAAAAGTTACACAAGAAGAGATTTTTGGTGTTATTAGTAGTATTGCCGATATAAGTTATGAAATTAGAAATCAATATGCAAATGAAATTAAAATCACAGCAAAACTTGATGAAAAACTTCAAATGGCAATAGGACTTAGAAATGACGAACCCATACTAAAAGATATTTTTCAAAAACTACTAGATAATTTACCAAAAAGTTTTATGAATAATATTCAAAATAAATATTTTAGCTCGCAAGTTGAAAAATATAAAGACTACACTCTTTTTTGGCAAAGTACAATATTTTTCTTATTTATTATAACTGTTATTCTTTATTGGAGCTATAAACTCAAAATTGAGAAAAGTAGAAATGAAGAGATAATGAAAGAGTTAAAACTTGTTCAAAATGAATTAAAAATAAAAAACAAAAGATTAAAATTCTTAGCAAGAGTTGATAAATTAACTAGTGTTTTTAATAGAACAAAACTTGATGAAGTGTTAGAAAAAGAGATTAACCGTTCAAAAAGATTTAATAGGGACTTTTCAATTATCTTAATAGATATTGATGACTTTAAACTTGTAAATGATACTTATGGCCACTTAATTGGGGATCATGTGTTAATACAACTAGCAACAATTTTAAAAAAATATACTAGGAATGTAGATACAGTTGGAAGATGGGGAGGAGAAGAATTTCTTATTATTTGCCCTGAAACAGATAAAGATAGTGTAATTCAAGTTGCAAAGAACATTCAAAATAAAATAAATGAGTTTGATTTTGAAAAAGCAAAAAAGGTAACTGTAAGTATAGGACTTTCATCTTTTAAAGATGATACGAAAGACACTCTTATAAAAAAAGCTGATATAGCTTTATATTATGTAAAAAATCACGGTAAAAACTCAATATACTTTATGGATGACCTACCTACGAAATAGGTAAGTCAACATAAAAGCAAGCTCCTTCTTTACCATTAAATACTCCAATTTCTCCATTGAAATGTTTTTCAACAATAGTTTTACACATATAAAGCCCAAGACCTGTACCAGATTTTTCATCTTTTGTACTAAAATATGGTTCAAATAGTCTTCCTATAATATTTGTAGGAACACCACCTGCGTTATCACAAATTGTAGTTCTTAAAGTTTTATCATTTACTTTAAATATTTTAACTTCAATTAACCTATTATCAATTCTATTTTGAACTAAAGCCTCTTTAGCATTCTTAAGAATATTTAAATACACTTGTAGTAACTCTCGTGAGTAAACCATTACTTCAACATCAGAATTTTCAGCAACTTCTAAACTAATCTCATTATTTTCTAAAGCTTTCCCCATAATCTTTAAAGACTCATCTAAAACCTTTTTACAAGTTGTTTTCTCTTTCTCTTTATTTGGTCTAAAAAAGTCTCTAAAGTCTTCTATTGTTTGTGATAAATATTTCGTTTGTTCAAGCATTGATTCTGTATTATCTTTTAATTCATCATTATCAACCATGTCAAGAGCAATATCAGCTAAAGTATTGTTTGCAGCCATTGCAATAACAGAGATTGGTTGTCTCCATTGATGGGCAATCATTGAAATCATCTCTCCCATTGCAGCATGTCTAGACTGAGCAATCATCATTTCTTCTTTATTTTTTAATTCCTCTTTTAAATAAACTTCTTGAGTAATCTCTTGTTTAATTGCCAAATAGTTTACAATCTCATCATTGTTATCTAAAATTGGAGTGATTATAGCACTCTCCCAAAACTCTTTTTTATTTTTATTTATATTCTTAAAAGTACCTCGCCAAGTCTTTTTTGAAGTTAATACTTCCCAAAGTTTCTTATATTCAGCTTCTGTTGTTAATTCAGATTTTAATATTCGAGGGTTATTTCCTATTGCTTCTTCTAAGCTATAACCAGTAACTTGAGTAAAATGTGGATTTACATACTCAATTGAACCCTCTTTATTTGTAATAACTATAGAAATTGGAGAGTGTTCAATAGCTAGTTTCAATTTAGTTAATTCTTGTTTTAATTCTTGGATTTTTGTAATATCAGCATGAACTCCAAGCATTCTAATAGCATTTCCATTTTTATCAAAAACTGTTTTACCTTTATCTAAAATCCAAATCCATGAGCCATCTTTATGTTTTAACCTATGAATATTTTCATAAAATTCTGTTTTTCCTTCTTGATTAGCTTTTATATCATTTACAGCTTTTTGCTTATCATCAGGATGAACTCTATCATCCCAAGATTCAAGTAAGTTTGGAAGCTCATCATCTTCATAACCTAACATCTTTTTCCAAATTTTAGAGAAGTAAACCTCATTTGTTTTTAAGTTCCAATCCCAAAGACCAAGGTTTGAACCAGTAACTGCATAATCATATCTATCATAAAGAATTTTATATTTATTTTTTAACTCTTTTAAATTTACTTGATTTTTATAGATTCTATCAATAATAAAATATAAAATTAGAAAAATTACTGCTGCAAATAAAACAACAAAACTTCTTTGGTATTTATAGTTTTCATTTAAAATCTCTATATTCTCTTCATAAACTTTTAAAGGAATTGTAACCCTAATCCCTCCTCTTGTTTGACCAAGTTCATAACCTTGAGCCCCATGACATTGCAAACAACTCTCTTTTACTGTAAGCTTTCCCATAAAATTAAAAACTTCTTTATCTTTATCAAGTTTTGTATAAAAATCAACATCTGGATTTTTTTCAAAATGATTTAAAGCCTCAACTTCAAATCCAAAAGCTTTATTATCAGGGTTTACAGGTTTTAAACTTGTAATTTTGTAATTATAATTTGAAAGAGAATTCATCATTTCAGAAATTTGCTTAGTCATCCATGCTGGATTTATCTTAATAAGTCTTTCACCTTCACTTGTAAAAAGTTGATTATTTACCAAATACTTATTTGGCTGAAGTCCACCCTCTTCTTTAACAAAAACACCATTATATTTCGAGTTCCAAGCTCTAAATATTTTGAAATATTCAAAGTGAGTCTGAGCTTCTTGAAATATGGTTTTATTAAAATAGTTCTTATTAGTTTGATAAATCTTTTTTTGGTAAGTTAATATTTGGTACGTAAATACTGATATTAAAACAAAGACTGAAAAGATTACTAAATTTCTGATTTTTTTCATGTTTAAGCCTATGAATATTGTGATTTTTCTTTAAACTCTTCTATTAGTTCTGATTCTCTTTTAAAAATATATCTTTGTAGAGTTGACTCAATTTTTGAATCTTCTTCTTTAATTAAAAACCTCATATTAACACTGTTATTTTCTTGTTCTTCTATTTTAAAAAGTGTTGCATTTAAATTTAAATACTCAATAGGTTTTTGGTTTTCATCAATAGATAAAACGATAATTAAATTTAAAACATCATGTTTATCATAAATAAATTTATCTTTTTCTATATTTAAAAACAACTCTTTTTTAGAAATACCAAAAACTTTAACTTCAACTCTAGTTTTAGCATCTTTTAGAATATAAGCTTTCATAGATTCATGGGGTTGAACAATTATTTCATCCCTTTGTTTAGAATCAGGATAAAAAACTTTTTCTTTTTTTAATACAACTTCATAATCATCATTTTTTATCTCGACTAATGAACATTTTATATCTTCACTAACTAAAGAAGAGTCTAAAATCGCAAAGCCCTCTTCTTTTATAGCTAATAACTGAATATTAGTTGTTCTTAGAGTGATATTATCATCTTCAATTTTTATAATCTTCCCACTATTGATAATTGGTATTCCTTTATAGTGGTTGATAATGTCAAGTTTTGTTCCATTTTCATAAAGGAAATTTAGTATTTCTGAATCATCTTTACTTAGTTCACTAACTCCACCTGCTAACTCCAAAAACTGGTACTCTTTTCTTTTTAAATTTGATAATACTTTTAGAAAAACAGCAATCATTTTTGGAGCACTTACCGGTTTTGCAATAAAATCACTAACACCAATATGAAATGATTTCATTAATGTTTCACTATCAGAATGAGCAGATAAGATAATAATCTCTACATCAGGGTTTATTTTTTTAATCTCTCTTATCATTTCATGTCCTGTCATCTTAGGCATGGTTAAATCTGTCAAAACTAAATCAGGCTTTTTCTTTTCATACATAATCAAGCCTTCTTGTCCATCAGATGCAACATAAACTTCTTTAAAAAGCTTACTTAAAAACTTCATAATCTGTTTTTGTAAAGCTTTACTATCTTCAACAAATAAAATTGTGTGATCTTTTGCAATCTCTTTTAATTTAACAATATGCTCCATATTTTCCATACTATTTTCCTTTTAAAAGTTGTATTGTTTTTGTAAAATCAAAACTTTCTCTTTAAGTTTTGTTGTATTTAAACCATAGTTTTCACATAATATTAAAGCATTAGATATATTATCTTGTCCAAAAGGTTTTGTAAAATTTCCAACACTATTTATTACACTAAGTACTCTACTCTCTTTTGTAGTATTCTCTTTACTTAATAAATCAATCGTATCAACAAACGGTTCAGTAATTCCCCATTTTCTTAAAATCTTTGCAGTTAATTCATTTGATTTTATTCCCACTAAGCTCTCTTCTGTTTCATAAATATTTCTATGTTTTATAGATGATTGAAAAGCATTAGTTTTTCCGCTTTGTATCAAGTAATCAGAAATTAAAAACTTTCCTATATCTTTTAAAAACAAAGGAATAATCAAACTCTCTTTTAAAGATGCTTCCTTTTCTTCTAAAATAGAAAAAATAAGTTTTAATAAAAAATCATTTAACCTATTAAATTCACCAATTTGAATACCATAAGGCTTCAAATTAAATCTTAGTGAGTTTAATACTAATTCAGAAACACAAACCCCAATAGTAAAGTTCATACCAAATAAACTTGAAGCTTGAGTTGCACTATAAATTCTGTTTGGAAAACCAAAATGTTCAGAATTAGCCAATTGTAAAACTCTTGTTGAAAGTATTGAGTCATATTCAATTAATTGTGATAATTTTTTAGAATCATAGTTTTTGCTATTTTTTATATCTAAAAGGATATTTACTTTATCGGGTAAAATTGGTAGTTTTTCAAGTCTTTGTGAAATATCTAGCATGCTGTTATACTCTATTATTTTTATTTATAATAACATAATGTTTTTTACTTTAACGAAAAAAAAGTTAAGTTTAGTATGATAAGACAAATAAATGAAAAGGTATGTAATGAAATTTGAAAAACTTTATAAAGGTAAACTAATAAAAAGATATAAAAGATTTCTTGCTGATATTATTTTAGATAATGGAGAAGAAATAACTGCTCATGTTCCAAATAGTGGAGCTATGACATCATGTATAGAAGAGAATTGTTCTGTATGGGTTACACATCATGATAATCCAAAAAGAAAACTAAAATATACTTTAGAACTTACAAAAATGGGTGAGAATCTTATTTGTACGAATACAGGAGTAGCAAATAAGATTGCAATTGAAGCAATTGAAAATAAAACTATAAAAGAGCTTCAAGGATATGACACTTTAAAACCTGAACAAAAATATGGGCAAAATAGTAGAATAGATATTCTTTTAAGTAATGAAAATGGTGATAAGAAATGTTATGTAGAAATAAAAAGTGTAAGTTTAAAACTTGATAATACTCTAGCATTTCCTGATGCAGTAACAACAAGAGGAACAAAACACTTAAATGAATTAATAGATATGGTAAAAGAAGGTCATCGAGCTGTAATGCTTTATATAATTCAAAGAACAGATAATTTAGGTTTTGAAATAGCAAAACAAATTGACCCTAAATATTTTGAAGCATTTGAAAATGCTAGAAAACTAGGAGTTGAAGTTTTAGTATATCAATCTAATATCAATTTAGACGAAATTAATGTATCAAAAAAGATTGATTACTAAAGACTATAAAAACATAATATAAGTAAATCCTATTTTTATCATAAGTATAAATAAATCTTATTAAATTTAAACTAAGTTATATAAGTTATAATTATAGTATTAAAATAAAAAGGATTTATAATGAATAAGTTTGATAAATTCAGAGCATTTTGTAGACCATTTAGAATTATTATAGGATTAGTACTTATAGCAGTAGGTTTTTTTACAGGTATTGCTTGGTTTTATTTAGGAGTTATTCCTCTAATTGTTGGACTTGTAGATTTCTGTCCACTATGCATAATTTCTAAAAAATGTACACCAAAAAATTTAAATTAAGATATATAGATATAAAAAAAGCTAAGCTTTAAAGCTTAGCTTTTAGTTTAATTCAACTCCACAGTTTTGACAGTTCTTTCTAAACCATCCTCTTCCAGGATATTTACCACATTTGGGACATTTCCACATTAAAAATACAAAACCAAGATAGATTACAAATCCTGCTATTGATGCGTTTAACCAAATATCCTTTGATAATCCAAACATCTCAGTTTTCTCTTTTACAGTTATAACTAAACTAGGAGTAAATAAGATAAAAAATAGTGCAGCAGTTATTTTAGCATTTCTAATAACTTTGGCAAACTCTTTCTTTACGTCTTCGTCTTTCATTCATATCCTTTGAAAAATTTGGATATTGTATCTTTTTATATTTTTTTTGTCAAAATAGATATAAAAGATGATAAAATAACAAAAATTAAATAACAAGGTAATAATAAATGTTAATGTTGATATATTTCCTAGTAGCAGTAGGTATATCTTTTTTATGTTCTATTCTTGAAGCTGTTTTATTATCAATAACCCAAGCTCATATTGAAATAGTAAAAAACAAAAATGCTACCCTAGGTAGCCTTATGCAACATCAAAAAGATAATATTGATTTATCTATTGGTGCAATTTTAACTTTAAATACTTTTGCGCATACATTAGGTGCTGCAGGAGTGGGTGCTCAAGCTGTAAAAATTTTTGGTGAAGAGTATATGTTTTATATTTCTGCAATTTTAACTATACTTATTTTAGTTTTCTCAGAAATTATTCCTAAGACTTTAGGTGCTTATTATTGGAAATCATTAAGTGGAATTTGTAGTAGAATTATTAAAGTTTTAGTGGTTCTTACTTATCCTTTATTAATTATTATGAATAAAATTACTAACCTTATAACTCCAAAAGAAAAAAGAGATAAGATTACAAAAGAAGAAATAAATGCAGCAGCTAATATAGCTCAAGAAAATGGTATTATCAAAAATAAAGATAGTGATATTATTGAAAACCTTTTAAACTTAGAAGATATAAAAGTAAAAGATATTCATACGCCAAGAAGTGTTATGGTAGCTTTTGATGAAGATGAAGTTATTGAAAGTTTTCAAGATACAGAACAAAATCTTGATTTTGCTAAATTAAAAGAGTATTCAAGAATACCTGTATACTCATCAAATATAGACAATATTGTAGGTATGATTTTCTCAAAAGAGTATTTTCATGAGTATGTTGAAAATAATATGAAAGATAAAAGTAAAATCATCAAACCAATATTCAAAGTAAATGAAAACATTCCTATTTCAAAACTTTTAGACCTATTTTTATCTAGAAAAGAACAACTATTTTTAGTAGTTGATAACTATGGTCAAACTGAAGGTGTAGTAACACTTGAAGATGCTATTGAAACTCTATTAGGAATAGAAATTGTAGATGAGCATGATAAAAATATAGATATGAGAGAAGTAGCTAAAACGAGAATGAAACTTATTAGAAATAATCTTCTTAAAAAGAAACAATCTCTTTAGTCTAAACCTTTGGTAAAGAAATAGTAAAAATTGCTCCTTCTTTACCATTTCTTACAGTAAGTTCACCTTTAAAATGTTTTTCAACTATTGTTTTACTCATATATAAACCTAAACCTGTTCCTTTAAATTTATGTTTTGTTGTAAAATAAGGGTCAAATACTTTTACTATATTCTCAGGAGTAATTCCCCCTGCTCCATCTTCAATCATAATTTGAACAATATTCTCTTTTTCTACTAAATCGATTTTTATAAATCTCGTATTTTCAATTTTTCTTTGAACTATTGCGTCTTTTGCATTATTTAAGATATTGATAATAACCTGAGATAGTTCTTGCCCTACAATCTTTGAGTGAACTTCTTTGTCGTAATCTATATTTTTTATTATTTCAATATGATTATTTTTTAATGTAGCTGAGACAATTTTAATACTCTCATCAATTCTTTCTTGAATTAATACATTATCTTTAACTTTTTTCTCTTTTATAAAATCTTGGAAAGTATCTATTGTTTCTGATAAATATTTACAATTGTAAACGATTGTATCCATACTTTTAGGAATATCCTCATCTTTTAACATACCTAACTCTTGATTTAGTTTTATACCACTAGATACTGTAGAAATTGCACTTAAAGGTTGTCTCCATTGATGGGCAATATTTCCTATCATTTCACCCATTTGAGCCATTTTTGATTGTTCTAAAAGTTGTTTATCTTTTTCCATAATCTTCTTAAAACTCTCTTTTTGAATAACTCTTTTAAGGTTTTGTTGATAAAAAGTTAATACAGTAAGAGCAATCAATACTATAACCAGAATTTTTATAGTTTTATAGCTTTCATTTAATGCTCTTAATTCATGTCCTTGACTTATTATGGCAATAAAAGCTAACTGTTCTTTTTTTATATGATTAAATACAGGAATTGTAGTGATAATAACATCATCACTATCTAAAAACATTGTATTTGTCTTTTTACTATTAGCTTGTTCATATATAGTTTTTGATGTATTTTCAGAAGGTTTAATATCATAAATAGATCGTTTTGCTATCTCTTGAAGTTCAATCACAACTTCTTTATTATGTAAGAAGCCTTTATGATGGGCTTTTTTATAAACACTATTATTTTCTAAAAACTCTTTATCAAAGCTACTATCTTTTATGATTATATTACTTAAAACTCTGTAGTTGTGCATGATAAATGAAGTCATAAACTGCTCACTAAAAGTAATATCAATTAAACCTAAATATTTATTTTTTTTATCAAATATCGGAAATATAAAACTAAAACCTGAACTATTATTATCAATAACATAGGTATCTATAGGAACTCTATTTTTTTGGACATATTTATAAAGTTCAAACTCTTTGTTTACAAAAGAAGTACCTACAAAAAAATCTTTTTCATAAGAAATGATTTTAATACTTTTTAGAAAGTCTTTATTTAGTGTTTTTAAACGCTTATTTATTATTTGAGAAACTGAGTTTTGTATTTTAGTTTTTTCTTCTTGAGTGTTTTTATCAAAAGATTTAAGTCTATTATCTAAATTTGTTAATTCTAAAATCCCTGAAAATATAACATTTGCAAGTTGTTTTTGTTGATTATAGATGTTTTTGTATGCATTTGTATAAACTTGCTCTACATCTTTTAAGTATTTTTTATTATTCATACTCTCTTTATAACTTACAAAAACATAAGCTACCAAAGACAAAAATATAAAGATTATAAAAAATTTGATTTTCAATGCTGATTTTTTACTTTCTATAATTACACCCTCTTATAAAAATATAACGGCATTATAACATTAAATAGAAAATATTGAAAGTAAAATGATTGGTTGCGGGAACAGGATTTGAACCTGTGACCTTCGGGTTATGAGCCCGACGAGCTACCTAGCTGCTCTATCCCGCGAATTGAAGAGTCGAAGTATAGCCACTCAATCTTAAATGAAAATCAAATTTAACACTTTTATGTTAAAATTCTGAAACTATTTAAAAAAGGATAGAATAAATGTCAAAAGCTAGTGCAAGACATATTTTAGTAAACACAGATAAATTAGCTAAAAAATTAAAAAAAGAGATAATCTCAAATGATATTACATTTGAAAAAGCAGCAAAAAAATTCTCAAAATGTCCATCAGGAAAAAGAGGTGGTAATTTAGGTACGTTTAGTAAAGGCGAAATGGTAAGAGATTTTGATAATGTAATTTTTGCAAAAGATGCTCAAATAAATAGAATCCAAGGTCCTATAAAAACTCAGTTTGGATTCCATTTAATTGAAATATTAGCTAAATACTAAATCTAGTTAATAGCTTTTCCAGCTGCAACTAAAACTGCAACCATAGGTATTAAAATTAAAAATAGTAGTTGAACCCTTTGAAACATAATAATTTTCTTAGGAACAACAACTATTTCATCACTTGTATTTTTGTTTTTAAGATAATACATAGTTGGTACAATAGAAAATAAAGCCATCAGTACAAACATAGTAAGTTTTACATGAAAAAGTGGATTTGAACTATAAAAACTTGCTTCTTTACCAACTCCTAACCATAATAAAAGACCTGTTACTAAAACAACAACTGCACTTAATCCATAAAAAATATCTGTTCTACAAACATTTTTAAAATTAGCATTTGTAACATCTCCTCTTAAAAGTAAATGTTGATAAGTTAAAGTACCAGTTAAAAATATAATTCCAATAAAGTGAAAATATCTAACAATTAAATCTTCCAATAAAAATCCTTCTAAAATTTTGGTTTTAAAAGCAGTATTTTACCACTATCTGTGCAAATGTAGATTAAACCATCAGGAGATTGAACAATATTTCTTATTCTCTGTGCTAAATTTTCTAAAACTCTACTCTCTTTTACTATATTGTTATCTTGATTTAAAGTTAAAATATTTATATGTGTTAGCTTTAAAGAACCAGCTAAAAGTTTACCTTTTAGCTCTTTATACACATCTCCATCATAAACAATCAAAGAACTAGGAGCTATTGAAGGAACATAATATTTTTTTGGTTGAAGCATTCCTTTTTTATGTGTACCTTCGCCAACAGCCATTGGTGACCAATACTCTTTTCCATATGAAATCACAGGCCATCCATAATTTGCACCTTTTAAAATCATATTAACCTCATCACCACCTCTAGGACCATGTTCAATTGCCCATAAGATATCTTTTTTCTTATCATAGAAAATGCCTTGTGGATTTCTATGTCCATATGAATATATCTCTTTTAAAGCTTTTTTCTTATTTATAAAAGGATTATCTTCAGGTATCGTACCATCTAAATTTAGTCTAATTATGCTCCCAGCATGATTTAAAAGATTTTGAGCATTATCTCGCTCTCCTCTATCTCCAATAGAAAAGAATAGATGTCCTTTTTCATCAAAAGTTATTCTACTTCCAAAATGTCTTGTAGTTGATGTAGCTGATTTTGTTACAAGTAGTTCTTCATAGTCAAAAAAACTATTGCCATCTAATTTAACTCTTGCAAGTGTTGTAACTCCTTGGGATTTTACACTCTTTACAAAAGTTAAATAAATCCAAGAGTCTTCTTTATAATTTGGAGAGATTTTTATATCAAGCAAACCACCTTGCCCTCTATACATTACTTTTGGTGGATTTTTAACTTCTTCTAACTCTTTGTTTTTTAAATTTAAAATAAAAACTTTTCCATCTTTTTGAGTTAAAATAGCTGTTTTTTCATCTAAAAAGTCCATGCCCCAAATAACTCCTAAACCTGAAACTATCTCTTCAGTTTTATAAGAGCTATTTGCAAAAACTAATATATTTAATGAAATTAAAAGAAATAGAGTTTTAAATAAAACTTTCATAACAACTCCTTTATTTAGTTATTACTTGCTTTTCCTTGTTGTTCTCTTAATTTATCTTTTTTACTCTTTCTTTTACCTTTTACAGGTGCTTTTCCTTTTGGCTTTATAAACTCTCCTTCTAACTCAAATCCTTCTATAGTTTCAAGCCTTAAATCTATTTTTGAACGCTTTTGTATTAACTTAAAATGCTCATAATTATCCAAAGTCACAAAAGAAATAGCCACACCACTTTTACCGGCTCTTGCTGTTCTTCCTATTCTGTGTACATAATCAGCAGGTGATCTTGGTAAATCATAGTTTACAACACAATCAATATCATCTATATGTAAACCTCTTGAAGCAATATCTGATGAGAAAAGAATATTTATTTTTTTAGCTTTAAAATCTTCTAAAGTATAATTTCTCTCTTCTTGGTCTAAATGCCCATGAAAAGACTCTGCATTAAAACCATATTTTCTAAACTTATTTGCAATATTATCAGCAGCCTTATTATTTGCCATAAATACTAAAACTTTTTTATATTTATTTGTTTTAATCAACTCTCTTAATAAAGCCGACCTATTCTCTTTATTTACCTTAATAGCTCTTTGATTTATTAAATCAACAGTTTCATTCTCTTGTAAAATCACTTCTTTATAATCTTTACTGATTTTTGAGGCTATTTGTAAAATCTTTTTTGAGTATGTAGCTGAGAAAAGTAGGTTTTGTCTTAAAGGTGGAAGCTTTTCTAAAATTGATTCTAACTCTTCTGTAAATCCTAAATCAAGCATTTTATCTGCTTCGTCAAGTACAAACTTCTCTATTTTTTCAAAACTTATTTGATTTTTTCTAAAAATATCTAAAAGTCTTCCAGCTGTTGCTACAACAATATCACAACCTTTTTGTACATCCAAAAGCTGTTGTGAAATCTCTTCTCCTCCAATAATTGTAACTATCCTAGGTTTTTTATTAAAATACTTAGATAAATCATTTAAATTACTTGTAACTTGTAAAGCAAGTTCTCTTGTAGGAGCTAAAATAAGAACTCTTAATTTTGCTTTTCCTTCATATGGATTATTTACCCAATCATTTAAAATAGGTAGAGTAAAACTTGCTGTTTTACCTGTACCAGTTTGTGCTTTAGCTAAAACATCATGACCTTGTAAAACTAAAGGTATTACTTCTTTTTGAATTTGTGTAGGTTCTTTGTAGTTACTATCTTCTAATGCTTTATCAAATAAAGAAGATAAGTTAAATTGAGAAAATGCCATATATGATTATCCTTTTAAATCTATATGGCATTTTAGAGTTTTTTTCCTTTAATATACTCTTTTATCTATTTTTTCATCCATTTTTCAATAAGTTCGCATAAATCTTCTGGAACTTCTAAAGGAATATTATGACTTGTCCCTTCTCTACAGATAACTTTCATTTTATGCTCTACTGTATCTAATCTATGAATAGAGTTTTGATTTAATAGTCTGTCATCTTTACTGTAGAAAAACCAAATAGGAATATCTAAATGAGTTAAATCCTCAAATAAATCTTTTCTATAAAAAGTTGAAGTAAGCTGAGATACAAAAGTCTCTTTTCCTAAATCTAAAAACATATCTTGAATTATTTTTATAAGCTCTTCATCTTCTTGCTTTTCTACTAAAGATTTTGCTTTTTCATAAGTTAGTCCTTGAAAGCCTTCTTTTTCTATTACTACAAACTTCTCTTTTCTTCGCTCAATTTCTGCTTCTGTTGAAGCTCCTGGAGTTGCTGCTACTGTGAAAAGTTTATTTACTCTATTTGGATAAGTAATTGCAAAATATGAAGCTATATACCCTCCAAGAGAAAAGCCTAAAAGATTTACTTTTTCTTCTTTAAACTGCTCAAACAATATATCAATAATCTCATCAAAGTCTTCACTATGAGGAATAGGAGTATGTACTATTTCATATTTTTCTTCTAGTAAAGGTTTTATTCTACTCCATAACCTCTCATCAGTCATAAGACCAGGTATCATATAAATTTTTTCTTTCATAACTATCCTATACTTTTTAATATTTATAATGTTTTATCAAAATATTATTAAAAAAATTTTAATTTGATTTTTTTTGTTTATTTACATCTAATAATTCAAGTATATTTGGAGTATTTCTTTTTATTACTTGATTTACAGATGATGTATATTCTTCTTTTTGAGTTTCATGGTAATCTTTTAAAGTTTTAAAAGTTGATACTACTTTTTCATAAATCTTACGTTCACTTGTGCTTAATTCTTGTTCTAATTGGCCTTCAAAATATTTTATTTTATTTTCAATAAACTTTGTTAAATCTTTATCATAAATTCTTTGAAAATCAAAATTCTTATCATCAATATATTCATCCCATGCTACTACATCACTTACATTTGTAGAGCCCGTTAATAAACCTATTAGTTTAACAGCTTCTTTACCATCAGACATATCTTTTATCATATTAAACACTGATTTATTAAAAGTTTCATCTTCACTTATCATAGATGTAGTCATTAGAGAGTTGGCTTTTAAACTTGCACTTATCAAAGAGGCTTTGATATATTCTTCCCCCTCTTTATCTTTTTCAATAATTAGCTCTTTCATCTTTTTTACTTGATCATAAGATAAACTCATTATCTCTTCATCTGAGATGTATTTATTTTTTACAATGGAAAAAAACAAATCCTTTTCATTATCTGTTAAGTTAGTTACATCAAGCTCTTCAAGCATTTCAAGAAATTCTGATTTAGTTGTTTCTTCTCTATATGGTTTTAATATGTAGATATTTTTAGCATCAGTATCTTTTATATTTTGAACTTTAATTTTATCTATTATCATTATAAAACCTTTAAAAATATAATTTTATAACTATACTATTATTAAATTAAATTCTTACTGACAAGTATATCCACCATCAACAGAAACTAATGAACCAGTCATAAAACTATTTTCATCTGATAATAAATAACAAGCCATATTTGCTACTTCTTCTGGTTTTGCTATTCGCTGAATTGGTTGTGCTTCTTCTAAAAGTTTCATAACCTCATCATTTTGCATACTAGTTAAAGATTTAAATCTATCAACAGCTTTATGTAAAAGTGGAGTATCAATAGTTCCAGGGCATATACAATTTACTTTTATGTTGTAAGGTGCATAGTCTATTGCAGTACTTTTCGTAAGCTGAGCAATAGCACCTTTTGTAAGACCATAAACAGAACTTTTACCTTTTCCTACAAAAGATTGATCTGATCCCATAAGTAAAATCTTTCCTTCATTTTGCTCTTTCATCACAGGAATTACTTCTTTTAATATATAATAAACACCTTTGATATTTACATCAAGAACTTTTTCAAACTCTTCTATAGAAGTCTCTTCAATATTGGCAAAAAGATGAATACCTGCATTTGCAAAAAGTAAATCAACTCTTTTTTCTATTTCCATTACTTTAGCAACTGAATTTTTTACAGAACTATAATCACTTACATCACATTTAATAAAATTAATATTTTCATGTTGAGTTTCAAGAATATCAAGATTATAAACAATTGCATTTTGCAAAACTAACTTCTTAGCTGTAGCTTCACCAATACCAGTAGAAGCTCCTGTAATAATAACAACCTTATTAGAAAAATCCATTATATTTCCTATTAATATTTAATTAATTATAAAATTACATAGTGTAGCATTTTAACTTTTACAAACCTTTTAATTTATAACTAACTTTAATTACTTATATTTACTTTATTTAAATTTCATATAAGTAATCTATTTATTACATAAAAGTTGCTATATTACGATTATAAAAAAACTAGGAATACGATGAATAAACTTCTACAAAACAAAGAGCTTAAAGACTATTTATTAATTACTTTAGCTTCATTTATTTTGGCTATTGGTGTAGTTGGATTTTTTACTCCAAATATGATTATTACTGGTGGAACTGCTGGACTTTCACTTCTTTTACACTATATAACACCACTTAGTATTGGTACATTACTAGTTGCAGTTAATCTACCTTTATTAATTGTGGGATGGAAATATTTAGGAAAAGTTTTTGCATTCAAAACTATTTTTACAATTGCAATTATTTCTTTGTTTATTGATTTTCTTGATAAAATCATAAATTTGAAAGCTTTTGTAATAGACCCTGTATTAGGTTCAATATTTGGAGGAATCTTAATCGGTATAGGTCTTGCTTTAGTAATAAAAGCAAATGCTAGTGCCGGAGGTTCGACTATTATTGCTAGAATAGTTGCTTCAAAAAGTGAAATAAAACCTTCAACTGTTATTTTAGTAATTGACTCACTTATAATCTTTTCTTCTTTACTAATCTTTGATGATTCATCAAGAGTTCTTTATAGTATCGTAAGTATTTATGTTACTACAAAGATAATTGATACAATTTTAACAGGTAGATTAAATAAAAAGGTTGTATATCTAGTTACAAATGAGACGGAAAAGTTAAGAAAAATTATTACTGATGAATTAGGACCTGAAGGAACTATCATCTCAGGTGATGGGTTATATGAGGGCCAAGAAAAAAGAATGATTCTATTAGTTGTTGAAGTTGGTAAACTTCAAGCTTTAAGACAAATGGTAAAACAAAATGACCCTCAAGGTTTTTTGATTATTACAGAAGCAACTGAAATGCTTGGAAGAGGTCATTAAGACCTCTTTTAAAATTAATTTCTATTTAGATAAAATCCATTAAAAAATAGGAATCCTAACTTGAACAAACCAAAAATAATATTTCCAATAACACTTATTGCCATAATCTGCACATATCTATTTATATTTGGAGAAAGCAAAACCTTAGAAATAATCAAAAAAGAATATCTTTTTATATGTGCCATAATACCTTTAGTATTAGTTTATTTATTTTTCAAAATTAAACTAAAAACTTATGAGACAATTGATTTTAATAAAAATAGCAACTTATCTTTTAAATCAGCTGTTATATTTTTTCTAATATTTCAAGTGGTTGACTATATAAGTGAAGGTAGTTTTGAAGGAATGATTTCTTTATGGTTTTTATATTGGATTATGGGAATTATAGCCCTACTTTTAATAGAAAATATAAATCTATTTAGAAACTATAAATTAGTATACAAAAAATAAATTATTTTAGAAGCTATTTGATTTTAATAGGAAGCAAAGATAAAAAGCTCAAAGCTTCAGGAAGTGAAAATACTGCATTTTCTATATCATTTTGTTTTGGGTCAATCAAATAGTTTCTTGATGTTTCAAAGTTTGCTTTTTTTAAATTGTTTTTATAAAAAGTTGTAAGTTCTAAATCGCAATCATCAAATACAGCTCTTTCAAGATTACACTCTTCAAATCCACTATCTTTTATAAGAGTCTCTTTAAACTTCATACTTCTTAAATCTAACATATGAAAAGAGTTTTGAGAGATATTGCATGATTGAAAAGAAACATCAAAAGGCTCATCACATGAACTCCATGAGATACCAATAAGCTTTGATTTTTCAAAAATCACATCATTAAAAGTAGATGATTTTAAGGTACTTAAAGATAAATCACAATTTATAAATGAACACTCTGTAAACTTACATCCATAAATCATACTTTTAGTAAAATCACACTTTATAAAAGTACAATTATCAAAATATATTTTATGAAACTTATCTTCTTTTAATTCTAAAAACTCTTCTTCCCAGTAATCATTTGTTTTAAACATGCAAATCTTTTTAATTTGGATTTTAACATATTTTCAAAAAACTCTATTTAAAAAAGTTTCTAAACTCTTCTATTACTTGAGGAGATGACTCTTCTGCTAAGAAATGTCCACAATCTAAACTCTTGCCTTCAACATTTGAAGCATACTGTTTCCATACATCTAAAACATCATAAGTCTTTTCTATAAAGCCTTGCTCTCCCCATAAAACTAATAAAGGTACATCAATTTTAACAGATAAATCTTTTTCATCATCTTCTAAATCAATAGTTGCAGCAGCTCTATAATCTTCACAAGTTGCATGTATATCTTCATAAGTTTTAAAGCATCTTATATACTCATCAACTGCTTCTTTTTTGAAAGTTGAGTTATTTGAACTCCATCTGAAAAGTTTTTCCATTAAATAGTATTTAGGATTTCCACCTATCATATTTTCAGGTAAATCATTTGGTTGAATTAAGAAATACCAATGATAATACCCAGTAGCAAAACTTTGATTAGTATTTTTAAACATATGATAAGTTGGAACAATATCAAGAACACAAGCCTTTTCAATCATAGAAGGATAATCTTTTATCATTCTATGTAAAACCCTTGCACCTCTGTCATGTCCAGCAGCAAAGAACTTATCATATCCTAAGTGCTTCATCAATGTTATAATATCTTTACTCATGTTTTTTTTACTATAAAGTACATGTTTAACATCTTTAGAACTTGGTTTTGAACTATCGCCATAACCTCTTAAATCAGGACATACAATATGATAATTAAGATTAAGTTCATTTGCAATATGATGCCACATCACATGAGTTTGAGGAAAACCATGAAGTAAAATTAAAGGTTTTTTTCCATAATTATCATTGTGCCTAAAGTTTATAACTATATCTTTTTCTACTTCTAATTTTTCAAGTTTAAAATTTTTTTCAAATAACATGTGACTTTCTTTATAGTTTATTATTAATGATTAGAAGTTAAAACTTCACCTTTTATATAACACTTGAAAATTATATAAAAGGATTGTAGCAATAAAATAGTAATTAGTTATGTTTCTAATTTCTTAGTGTAGCGATCAACCTTTTTTCATCTTTTAAATAAGCAAAAACATCAAAAATTGACTTCACTAAAATATCTGAATGTAAGAGTGTTTGTGTACATAAGCCCTCATTTTGGAGAATAGCAATCCCCAAAATGCTATGTTTTAACATTAAAGTATCATTTCTTCCATTTCCTACACTTAAAGTATTTTTCTCACCAAGTTTTTTTATAAAATCTAGTTTACTTTTATCTTGTGTATCTTTTGGAATTTTTATAACTTCACATTTTGTACCTTCAAGTTCTCTTTGAACACTTCCATATGTATCAGCAGTTATAACATAAAAATTAAAGTCTTTTGAAAGTTCATTTATTGTCTCTTTTACATTTTCTATTACTTTTCCATCAATTGCAATTGTACCATTGTAATCAAAAACGATATTCTTTATTTCTATTTCACCTAAAGATGGAATATTAACTTTCATATATCTTCCTTAATATAAGACTTTTATTGTCCTATTTGTTTTTTTATTTAAAAAGAGTATACTTAATATTATGAAAAAGTTATATTTAATAATTTGCGTTTTATTTTTAAGTTGCAATTATATTTATGCTTTTACATGGGATGATTGTGTTGATAAATACAATAAAGCCAAACAGTTTAGTGATAATATCCGATTATCATATCTGTATTTAAAATCAACAAAAAGTTGTTTGATAAAATTTAAAACTATTTTGATACAAAATCCAGACCCAGATTTCACTGTAGAAGCAATGAATGATAATATTTCTATGCTTGATAGAAATATAAAAAACTTAATACCTAAATATATATACCCAAAAAATAGTTTAACTGATATTCCAAAATATATAAATCTAAATAGTGACAATCCCCTAAAAAACAAAGACTATAACTACTTTAAGAAGTTTAAAAACTGTAATGGTGTTCACGCAAACAACAAAATATATACTGCAAAACATTGCAATATAAAAGATTCAAAAAACTTACAATTTGATTTAAACTATTTAGAAACAAATAAAAATTCAGATTTAAAAATAGCTAGACTAAATTTAAATAAAAAAGGTATTTTTAAATACTACTCAATGTCTAAAGAAGGTATGTTTTATAATACTTTACTAAAAGAGAAAGAGTGTGCATTTTATGAAGCAAAAAATACTCCTGCTGGATTAAATATCACATTTGATTTAGCTGATATAGAAAAAAAAGTAGAAATAAGAAGTAATTGTTTGGCAATTCCATCAAATAGTGGTGGTGGGGTTTTTCAAGATGGAAAACTTGTAGCAATTATCTCAAAAACAGTATTTAATGAAAATAGATTTTTATATAGTGTTGTAGAACCTATTATTCCAAACAATGAAATAATAGCTTCTAAATAAAATTAATTCCAAGATTGAATTTCTATAATATTTCCTTCAATATCTCTTAGGTATGTAAACTTTAACATTCCAACACCTTCAATTTTGTTTTCAATAACTTCACCTAATTTTGTAGCTCCATTATC
Organism: Arcobacter pernae; assembly: GCF_049472135.1. Taxonomy (NCBI): domain Bacteria; kingdom Pseudomonadati; phylum Campylobacterota; class Epsilonproteobacteria; order Campylobacterales; family Arcobacteraceae; genus Arcobacter; species Arcobacter pernae. The sequence goes on along the minus strand of NZ_JBMOVV010000001.1, from coordinate 119,761 downwards.
TAAAGCTTTTTGCATAGTTGCATCAACATCTTCTACTTCAAATGCAATATGCGTAAACCCAATATGATTTGCCATAATAGGGTTAGTATCAACAAACTCTTCATAACTAAAGATTTCTAATGTTGGGGCATTTTTCTCAAATCCAGGCAGAGTTAAATGCACTCCCATTTGTCTTGCATTTTTTATACCTATTGCTTTATCAAGCCATTCACCTCTTAAATCTCTTTGAGGTGGTTTAATTTTACATTCAAAAACATTTATATAAAAATCTGCTAAACTCTTCCAATCTCTAGCAGCTATATTTGTATGAGCGAATCTCATTTGTATCCTTTTTTTAAATTTATTCTATTTTTTACTTACTAATATTCCACCTATTACAATAAGTGAAATACCTATAAAAGTATATATATCAGGTAAAGAGTCTCCTAAAATAACCCCAAAGCCAATAGCGAAAGGGATATTTGAATAACTTACAACACCTATAATACTTGCTTTACTTAAACTATATGCTCTTGTCAAAAACCATTGAGAAGCAGTTGATATAATAGCCATAAATACAATCAAAGACCAAATTATCGGGTCTGTATGAATTTGAAAATGAACATATGGTGTAAAAAAGAAAAGTCCTAAAGGTATCAAAACCCCTATTCCCATAAAAGAAAGCATTATAAGTCTAGCATCATAAATCTCTTTTATTTTCTTTATTGTTGCATAAGCAGCTGCTGCAAAAAAACCACCTAGCACACCTAAAATATGTTCAAATGAAACTTCAATTCCAAAAGGCTTCATTATAAATACTATTCCTAAAAAACCAACAATTAATGCAAAAAAAGTTCTAAGATTAATTGTTTCTTTCATTAAATAATATGCAAGTATTGTTACAAAAAATGGTGAAGTTTTATTTAAAACGACTGCTTCTCCTAAAGGAATTGTTGCTATTGTATAAAAGAACAAAACCATAGCTAAAGCACCAAAGACACCTCTTAATATCAATAAATGAACCTTAGAAGTATCAAAAGCAACTCTAACTTTATTTAAACTATAAAGTATTATTAAAACCCCTAATAAGTTTCTATAAAAAACTATTTCAATGGGATCCATACTTTGAGATAAAAGCTTTGCAACAGCTCCATTAAGTGCTCCAATTAAAGCACTTAAAAGCATGAAAAGTACACCTTTATCTATATTTTTAAGAAAAGAAATATTATTCATATTTAGCTTTAAAAAACTCTGGCATAATTTCTAAAGTAAAAGGGTAATCCTTTAAAAGTCTTTCTAAAACATCAAAAATTACAGTTGCATCTTCTGCTGCATATTTGATTTGAGAGCTACTTAAATCTTTTATTTCCCAATTTGATTTAGAGATTTTTTTCGATTTTTGCAGATTTCTATCAAGTATTATCAAGGCCGCTTTTTTTGCACCTAATTGATTTTTTGAAGACAAGGCTTTAAATACATTTTCAAGATCAATTGTAGCTCTTAATTTTAGTCTAAATTGTCTAAAAAGTGCTTCTTTGTCACCTCTTAATCCACTTCCAACTTTTATAATATTTTCATTTTCCAAAATAGAAATAAGTGGTTTTAAATTCTTAATCTGTTTTGTTTGAATAATATAACATTTTGTTTTTGTTGCAAGTTGAATAATCGAAATACCATGAGAACTCTCACCCTTTCTAAAAGTAGGTCTTTGTTCACTATCAAAAGCCACTAAAGAAGCATCTTTTATATTCTCAACCGCTTCTTGTAAATGACTTGATGTATTTACAATCTCAACTGTTCTATCTCCTACACTATAAGCTTGAATATTTGAATCAATCTCAATATTATGTGCATTTTCTATTAAGCTAAAAAGCTTTATCATTGACTTTAAAGCAGGAGAGCAGTTTTCAATAATATTTTCTAAACTATTTTGTAACTCTATTTCAAAATTTTCATTTGCAACTTTTTTTATTAAATTTAATCTATCTTTATTAAATAAGGCATTTACTATTTCGATTTTAAACTCCTATTTAAAACTAGACAAATTTTGAAGAAAGTTCATTTAGAATCTTTGCTGCTTCAAAAGAGTCACCATTATATTTAACGATTTTAATACCTTCACTTGTAAATGACCTAGCAGTATTTTTACAAGCGGTTTTCACTACAATATAATCACACTCTTTTAAAACTCTACCCATTTTATTGTGTTGTTCTATATGATCAGCATCATCAGAAGAATGGTCACAAGCATGGTGTTCTTCTGGGTTTTCATGGTCTATATCATTTCTTGGGTTTTGTTTTATTTCTTCTAAGTTAAAAGACCTAAACATTCCAGCCCCTGCCATTGTATATACAGCAAACTTTGGAGTGTGTCCTGCATTTGTAAAAAAGTTTAAATTTTCATCTTTAACTGGAATTGCTATTTTCATTTCTAATCCTTTTTAGTTTTATTCACCATTTAAAACAGACATTACAGTAGCCCTGCTTGTCTTTAATTCAAATGTAATTTTTGATATATTTATATCACCGTTTTCAGTATAATACTCTTCATCATCTAGCATTTTTAAAATGGCATCTTTTTTTTCAAGAATATCTTGTGAAGTTGACCTTTTTTGAAAAGTAAAATCCTCTTCTGTCATACTTTCTAAAGCTTCTAAATCTCTTTTTATCGTAGGAACTGTAACTTTTAACTCTTTAGCTAATTCCTTTGGGTCATCAATACCATTTAAAAGTAAATCTCTTAAAGCTATTCTTCTTGTTTTGATTTTTCTTCTTCGATGATATGAGATTTTCATTATATAAATTTTCCGTAAGTTTTATTTCGTATTATATCATCAAAATAGAATGGTAAAGTTTAAAGAAATAAGCTAAAAAAGATATAATTTTACAAATTTAAAAACGGATGGATGAATGAACTTAAAAAAATGGATATTTATAGCAATACTTTTAGTAATATTTTACTATGCCTTTATTGTTAACTTTTTTATTACTCTTTCAATTATTGCTTCTTTATATATTGCTTTTAAAGTATATAAATTTTACGCTAGAAAAAAACTAAATAAACTATCAGCTTCTAAAGAACTGTTTAGACAGAGTGAATTAGGCCATTTTATAGCATTAGTTGCAAAAGTTGCAAAAGCTGATGGTAGAGTAGATGAACTTGAAGCACAACTAATAAGTATGATGTTTGATGATATTACAAAAGTTTTTGATGAAAAAGAAAAAACTAGAGCTATTATGAAAGAGATTTTCAATGAAGAAAAACAAAAAGATGATGATACTCAACAAATAGCACAATCACTAAATCAACTTTTAGGTCGTGGTTTACACAAAAGAAAACAGTTTGTAGGTTTTTTAATTCAACTAGCTTTTATAGATAATGGAATAAGCGAAGATGAAGATAAAGTTCTTAGAATTATCACAAAAGAACTTGGTATTTCAAGTGAAATATATGAATCAATCATAAGAAACTTTGAAAACAAAATGAAAAACAAGCAAGAGACTATGAGTGAAAAAGAGGCTTATAAGATTTTAGGTGTAAATGAAAATGACGATATGAATACTATAAAAAAAGCATATAGAAAATTAATAAGAGAATACCATCCAGATATCATAAGTTCACAAGATAAAGATGAAGCATACATAGAAGAAGCAACAGCTAAAACCCAAGAGATAAATCAAGCTTATCAAGTAATCAAAGATTTAAAAGGAAAATAGACTTTTCCTTTTAATACTTAAATTTATTTATACACTCTATTTTTATGTTTAATCCAACCTGTAACATGTCTACCTCTTGGGTCATGATGTGTCCAGTGAATTACCCCACCTTTTCTATTCCACTCATACTCACCAAAAAACTCAACTCTATCACCAATATTTAAGTTACTAACTCTAGGTGATAAATCAATATTATGAGCAACTAAAACAGTTAGAGAATTGTTTATTTTTAAAATAAACCTTTGATGTTTTATTCCTTTAGTATCATCTCTTAAAACCTTTACAACCTTACCATGTCCTTGAACTTGAAGGTCGCTTATTTTATTTGAATAAGCTTTCTGAATATCAAGATTACTTGCAAATAGAAATGTAAATGTTGACAGTAAAATAAATAATATCTTTTTCATATTTTTCCTTTTTTAATTTTGTATAAGATTTAAAAATACTATAAAAACTTCTCTCCTGCTGCAACAGTAAAAGTCATCTCTACTAATAAATCTGGGTCAACTAATTCAGCTTTTACGCAAGCTCTACTTGGAGCACAACCTTCTGGAAACCATTCATCCCAAACTTCATTTAAACCATCAAGATTTGAAAAATCAGTTATATATATAGTAACAGCTAAAACTCTAGACTTGTCACTATCTACAGTAGCTAAACTTGCTTCTGCTTGTTCAAATATTTGTTTTGTTTGACCTTTTATATCTGCTTTTGTATCACCCTCTGCTATTTCTGTAAATGTAGCAATACCATTAAATACTGTTGCATCTGACCATCTTTTTGAGGGATTTATTCTATGAATCTTCATTTGAATCCTTTTAAATATATCTGTATTTATTAAAAAAGATTCTATCTAATAAAAGGTTTAAGTATACTACAAAACTAAATAAAATATAAGTTTATAACTTACACTTATTTTTTTAGTGCATCATCTAAGTTGTCTAAAGCTATAACTTCACTAGGAAGTAAATTTTCAATATGTATATCTCCTATACGAACTCTAACCAATCTTAATGTAGGAAAACCAACTGCTGCTGTCATCTTTCTTACTTGACGAAATTTTCCTTCAGTTATAGTAATAGACAGCCATGAAGTTGGTCCATGCTTTGATTTTCGTATATTTCGACCACGAGAAGGAAGTGATGGTTCATCTTCTATTTTAAAAGCTTTACAAGGAAGTGTTTTATAAACTTTCCCATTTGTACTTATCTCAACACCTTTTTGTAACATAGATATTGACTCATCATTAATCAAACCATCCACTTGAACATAGTACTCTTTTTCAATACTTTTATCTCTCACTTTGTAACTAGTCATACCATCTGTTGTAAGTAAAAGTAAGCCTTCGGAGTCCATATCCAATCTACCAATAGCCATAGTATCCTCAGGGAAATCATAATGGTCACCAAGTAAAGTCTTACTCTTTTTTGGCTTTGGTTTAAACTGGCTTACACAACCATAAGGCTTGAACATTTTGAAGTGATGGTGGATTTGAGATGTCATTAAGTATAACCTATTTTAAGATGTGTGATTTTAACAATTTTTTTATAAAAGTAAAAATTAATTTTAAATAAAGAAACAAAAGAAACAAGTTTAGATGAGTTAATAAATGAACTTTAAACTTATAACCACTCCACAATTTGTAAAATCTGTTAAAAAACTTTCTAAAAATATCAACAAATAAAAATGAAAACTTAATTGATTTAAATTAAGACTTGCAGACTCATTTATTCCTACTGGTAAAAGTAAAGATTTTTAATTTACTATAAAAAATAGAAGATAAAATCTATCTTTTAGAAATTTACTCTAAAACAGAATTGGAAAATATTGATAATTCCAAAATCATTGAGATATTGAAGGATAATGATTTGTAAAAGTTGAAAGTAAACATCTGCCCCATAATTCTTTTAATAATCCTTTATTTCAATAATTAATACATCTAAACCTAAATCCTTGTTAGAAAATCTATATTCATATGTTGAAATATCAATAGGAAATTCTTTTAAATTTTCTTCATAAACTTCAATTAATTTTTCTTTTGACATAGACTTTAAAGGATATTTATCTTTTATATATTTAGGGTTTAAAGAAGAATTAGAAATTGGATTTGATTTATTAAAAAAATGTATAATATACTTTTTACACTTGTCCAATTCTTTTATCTTTAAAGTCGTTTTTATTTGTTCTGAAGCCTTTTTTGAAGAAAACTTACTAGATGAATAATCTGTAGATAAAGTACATTTAAACTCAATTGCCATTAACTCTTTACCATTATTAAATGCTAACATATCAATTTCATGATTAGCAACTCTTTTATCCATTACATAAGAATAGTTTTCATCTAAATTCTCAAAACACATTCCTAAAAAAGATTTAAGTACTTTTTCAACATTTCCATTCATTAATAAATATTTAACTGAATAATTTTCAAATATATTTTCAATTTTTTTTAAAGAATTAATAATTATTTTATTAGTCATTATATTTTCCTTTTTAAATTATTGTAACATATTAATTTAATAAATAAAATATTTTATATTTAAACTAAAAAAAGTAAAATCATTTATAAAAAATAAATACTAAGTTCATTATTTAAGTACTTTACTTACTCTTATTATTTCTTCTTCTTTCATATTAGATATAATATTCTCAATAACATCATCTGTAAATGAAAATTTATCTTTATAGTGTTTATAGTATAAATCTAATTCATTATCAACTTGAGTTGACTTGTCTATAAATTCAGAAAAAAAGTTTAACATTTCTTTTTGTCCAGTTTCAGTAAAAAACTTTTGTATATTTTCTTTAAAATATTTATGAACTAAATAATTTCTTGTGTTTAATACCTTAGACAAATCTTCTTCTAAACTATTAGGAAAATTATATTCAATCTTTATCTCTTGTATTAATTTACCCATAGTTTTTTTTGAACTAGAAGATATTTCTTTATCAATATCCTCTAAAGATGTAAGAGTTTTATTATAAGTACGATGAAGTAATAACATATTAGAAAAGGTTTCTTCTAAGCATTGACTTTTATATATGGCAAGTCCAAAATATGCATAAATTAATTTATGTTTGCCATTATCATCTTCATTTAAATACTCTTCAATTGCTATTTCATAAATCATAAACTACTCTTTGTGTAAACTATAAATTTTGTCGGAAGTTGGTGTAGATTTTAAAGAAGGCGAACAAAGGCGTACTAAAGTACGTCGAAGTTCGTATTCTTTGAAAGATGCGCCGAAATTACGGCAAAAATATTATTCCCACTCGATAGTTGCAGGAGGCTTAGAAGAAATATCATAAACAACTCTATTGATTCCATCAACTTCGTTGATGATTCTTCTTGAGATTGTTTCTAATACATCATGAGGGATATGAGCAAATGTAGCAGTCATACCATCAGTTGCTTCTACGATTCTAACACAAACAGTGTTATCGTAAGTTCTGTTATCACCCATAACACCTACAGATTTTACATTTAGAAGTACTGTAAATGCTTGCCATGTTTTGTCGTATAATCCAGTTGCATGTAATACATCTAACATAATAGTATCAGCTTTTCTTAAAAGCTCTAAGTCAGGCTTATTTACATCTCCCATAACTCTAATAGCTAATCCTGGTCCAGGGAAAGGATGTCTACCAATCATATCTTTTGGAAGTCCTAACTCTAATCCTAAAGCTCTTACTTCATCTTTAAAGATTTCTCTTAATGGCTCGATTAACTCAAAAGTCATCCAATCAGGTAATCCACCTACATTGTGGTGAGATTTGATAGTCTTAGATGGTCCTTTTACAGAAACTGATTCAATAACGTCAGTATATAAAGTACCTTGAGCTAAGAACTCAATACCATCGTGTTTTTTAGCTTCAATATCAAATACTTCGATAAATGTTTCACCGATGATTTTTCTTTTTGTTTCAGGGTCAGTAACACCTGCAAGTCTTTCTAAGAAAGTTTCAGAAGCATCAACAGTAATTAAATCAACACCTCTCATTTTGAACATAGCTTCAACTTGTTCTCTTTCATTTGCTCTTAATAAACCATTATCAACAAATACAGGTACTAATTGGTCTCCAATAGCTTCTGCTAATAATGTAGCAACAACAGATGAGTCAACCCCACCAGATACACCACATAATACTTTTTTACTTCCTACTGTGTCTTGAATCTTTTGAATTTGCTCTTTAGCAAATGAACCCATATTCCAAGTAGACTCACAACCACAAATGTGTTTTGCAAAGTTTTTAAGAAGTTTAGAACCCTCTTCTGAGTGGTATACTTCTGGGTGGAATTGGAATGCATAAATTAATCTATCCATGTCAGCAATTGCTGCGTAAGGAGAGTTTTCAGATGTAGCGATTTTTTCAAATCCTGCAGGAATGTTTTCAACTCTATCTCCGTGAGACATCCATACGATTTGTCCATCAGTTGTATCTTTGAAAATTTCAGACTCTTTTTCAAATTTTAACTTAGCTTTTCCATACTCATGATGATCAGCTGGGATTACTGAACCACCAAAGTGTTGAGAGATTAATTGCATACCATAACAAATACCTAGAATTGGAAGTCCAAGTTCAAATACTGTTGCATCTGGGTGATATGAATCTTCTGCATATACTGAAGCTGGTCCACCAGAAAGGATGATTCCTTTAGGAGTTCTTGCCATAATATCTTCGATACTCTCGCTATAAGGTACTATCTCAGAATATACACCAGATTCTCTAAGCTTTCTAGCGATGATTTGTGTATATTGACTACCAAAATCTAAAACTACTATTGGTACATGTTTCATATTTTTATATCCTCTATGTGATTAAATAAAATCATTAATAAGAGCGGATTATATCCAAAAAGTTGTAAAAGTATAGTTAAGTGAATTTTTAAAGCAAAAAAAAAGCTACCAAGATAAAATCTTGATAGCCTTTTAAAAAGTTTAGAAGTAGGACTAAATTAAGCACCTATTCCTAAGATTTGGAATTGAATATACCATACTAAACAAGATACGATGTATCCTACTAAAATAGTCCAAGCATATTTCATATGTGCACCGAATGTGTAAATTCCGTGTAATTTACCCATTACCCCAACACCTGCTGCAGAACCAAATGAAATTAAAGAACCACCAACACCAGCTGTTAATACAACTAGCATCCATTGTGAGTGATCCATTGGTGGGTTTGCTTTTAATACAGCAGACATTACAGGGATGTTATCTACGATAGCAGATAAGAATCCTACACCGATATTAGACCAAGTTGGACCTAATACATTTGGATCATATACAACTGCTGCTAACGCTAACCAACCAATAAAGTATAAAGCACCAACTGCTGCTAAGATACCAAAGAAGAACATTAATGTATTATTTTCAATTTTTGCAATTGAATGGAAAATATTAAAGTGTTCAGAACCGTATTTCTTTTTTAATCCATAAGAGTAAACTTTTAAAACAGCAAGACCGAACATCATACCCCACATTGCTGGTAAGTGTAACACTTGGTGAGATAATACAGCTGTTGCAATTGTAAAGATACCTAATACCATTACAACTTTAGCACCCTCAGCCATCTCTGGTTTCTTTTCATTTTCTGCATCAAAAAATGGTACTTCTTCTGGTACAAATCTTGATAAGATAAACGCCGTGATTAAGTAACCAAGTAAAGCTGCTGGTAATAAGAATAAGAAGTCTGCAAAAGTACCTTTTCCAGCTGTCCATGCCATAAGTGTAGTAATATCACCAAATGGAGACCATGCACCCCCTGCATTAGCCGCAACAACGATATTAATTGCACCAGGAACTAAGAAGTCTTTTCTCTCTCTTTCAATAGTGATTAAAACAGTAGCTAAGATTAGAGCTGTTGTTAAGTTATCAGCGATTGGTGAAAGGAAAAATGCGATAAAACCAGTTACCCAAAATAGTTTTCGGTATGTATACCCTTTAGTTACAAGATTGTATTTAAGTCTATCAAACACCCCCATGTGAATTAAAGACTCAATATATGTCATTGCAACAAATAAGAAGAAGAAAATACCTGCAATCTCTAAGATTAAGTGATTCACTTCATTGTGTAATAACCCGATATCTAAACCGTTTAACGCATAATAAATAGCAATTAAAATAAACATAAATGTACCAATAAATAAAGCAGGTTTTGCCTTATCAATTTCGTACTTCTCTTCAGCAGCTACAAAATAATAACCTACTGCAAAGATAAATAAACATGCAAATCCAACCCATGTCATTGTTAGATCTGGTGTTTCTGCTGTACTAGTTGCACCACCTGCAGCAAACAATGCTACTGATGATAAAAGTAAAGTCAGTAAAACTTTCAACATTAATTCTCCTTGATATAGTGTGCTCCAAGAGATTTCTCTCTATTTAAAGCAGATGTTAAAATAGATTTTGCCGTAAGCAACCTTAAAAAAAGCAGTCTACCTACATCCTGCTGTAGATATTTTTCAACCTGTGCTAGGGTTTCTTTTATTTTTTTAGGGTTTCTTACAATTGATGCACTATCCCACATCGATTTTCGTAAACAATTCTTGATTTCTTTATCAATAGTCTTGTTTCTTGTATAAGATTTTATATCTTTCGTATAATTTTTATATGATATTTTAAAATTATTTTTTAATGAATCCTCAACAGCAATTGATGAAAATACAACACCTTCAAGTAAAGAATTTGAAGCTAATCTATTTGCACCATGCACCCCCGTACAAGCTGCCTCACCAATAGCATAAAGATTTTTCATTCCCTTAACTTTTGCATCCAGTGTTGTCTCAATACCACCCATACTATAATGGAAAGCAGGGGAAATTGGCACTTTATCATAAGGTAAATCATAACCTAACTCTTTTAAATTTGCACAAATATTTGGGAACCTTTTTCTAAAAGCTTCTTTTTCAAAATTTTCAAAAGAAAGATATATTTTAGAACCAGTCTTTTTATGATAATCAAAGATTGATCTACTTACAACATCTCTTGGAGCCAATTCTCCATCTTTATGATAAGTAAATAAAAATCTATTTCCTTGTTCATCAACTATAAAAGCACCCTCACCTCTCAATGCTTCACTTAAAAGTGGTTTTCTAGCGAAATGTGTTCCTTTTACAACTGTTGGATGAAATTGCATCATTTCCATATCTTTTAAAGAAAGACCTTTTTCTAAAATAATACCTTGAATCTCTCCTGCAATTGCCGTTGAGTTTGTATGGTATCTATAAATAGAACCTACTCCACCACTTGCAATAATTGTATTATTTGCATAAGCTACTTTTTGTTCAGTTTCACTAACAAAGTATTGAACTCCATAACAAATACCATCTTCAATCAGTAAATCATTTACCACAGTATTGTTTACTATTTCATGTTTACATTGACTAAGTAAAAATGCATGAATCATTCTACCAGTTGCATCACCATCTGCATGTAAAATTCTACTTCTACTATGAGCAGCCTCTTTCGTATAAGCTAATTCGCCTTTTGCATTTAAGTCAAATTGTAAACCTGCATTTATAAGACTTTTTACAGCCTCTTGTGATTTTTTACTTAAAAGTTCTACTGCATTTTTGTCATTGTGATTTACACCTGCTGTAAGAGTATCTTGAATATGGTCTTTAATATCATCATCATTTACAGCACTTGCTATACCACCTTGAGCCCAATAAGTGTTACAATCAATTGGCTCTTTTTTACATAGAATTAGTACTTTTTTATCTTCTGGAATTAATCTAGCTGCATTTAAACCAGCAATTCCACTCCCTATAATTATATAATCATATACCATTAGTTTTTTTCTTCTTTTAAATTCTGAGTTTTAACTTCATCTTTTACATAAATTGGATCACCTTTATATCCACATCCATTAAAAGATAATATAAATCCTGCTATAATAAAGTAAATTAAATATTTCATATTTTTTTGTTACATCCTGTGTACAATATAATTTGCTTAATGCTACTAAAGAAATACTAATAAAAACCTTACTAAAGGGATATTCACTTATGCAAAATGAAGAAGTTTTGACATTTAAACAAGAGTTAAAAAAGAGTTTTTTTACTTTTGAGGACAAAAAAGTAAAAAGAGATATACCAAATTATAGTACTTTTAAAACAACAAATAACGTATTAACAAATCTTGCAAATAAAAAAGAGTTTTCTGAAGTTAGGAAAAGATATAGAGTTCATAATTTCTTGGAGAAAATACTTATCAAAAAGATATTAAATTATGTACTTTTTGCATTTTATAGAAATGATAAACTTTCAATAGCAGTACTTCACCCAGTTGCACAAAGTGAACTTAACTATCAAAAGAGAATGATAATGGACTATGCAAAAATGGTTCCCGACTTTAAAGATATAAAAGAAGTTGCTGTTTTTAGATACGATAAACTCTATTCATTTAGTAAAAATTTTGACAAAAAAAGTTTTGATGACTTTACTTCACCTTTTAAAACAGAAGAAAAAACAGAAACAAAACCTTTTTATAATGAAAGAGCCCATGGAATTTTTCAAAATAGTATAAAAGATGAAAAACTACATGAAAAGCTTGAAGAGATTAGAGAGCTTATAAGAAACTCTTAAGTAAAGCCTCTCTTCTTTTATAATCAGGACAATACTTCAAAACTAAATCCCAAAATTTTTTCGAGTGATTTTTATGTTTTATGTGAGCTAATTCATGTATTACAACATACTCCATCACTTCAAGGGGAAATTTACAAAGCATTGTATTAAAATTTAAACCATTTTTATAATTACAAGAACCCCAAGTATTCTTATTTTTTCTATATTTTATTGAAGTAGGAAAAAGATTCATTCTTTTTGAATGTTTATCAACTAGATATGGTATATACTCTTTTGCAAGTTTTTTATAGAATTCATCTACATTTTCAACTTGATAATCAGACTTTTTTTGAACTTTACCAAAATATAAAAATTCATCTTCACTTAAACTATTTTTCTTTACTTTTTTTAAACCTTGAACTATCCAGTCTTTCTTCCTTTCAATCAAATCTAAAGCATCAAATTTTGTAAAATAAGTATTGGCTTTTATTTGTATGGTATCAGAAGAAATCACTCTTAAATAGCAATGTTTCATTCTTTTTTTATTTAATAGTTCTACATTTAGGGATAAAGAATCAATATTTATTTGAAAAGTCACACTATACCTTAAGTATTATTTTTGTATAATCTGCGAATTATATCATAAAAATATAATGTAAATTATATGCGAGGAAGAAGATTTATGAAAATTGCAAAGAGAATGGAGAACCTGTCTCCATCGGTTACTATGGCAATTACTGCCTTAGGAAGAGAGCTTAAAGCTCAAGGTAAAGATATATTAAGTTTTAGTGCAGGAGAACCAGACTTTAATACTCCTGATATTATTAAACAATCAGCAATTAAAGCTATTGAAGATGGACACACTAAATACACTGCAGTAGAAGGAATTATCGAAACCAAACAAGCAATTATTAATAAACTTAAAAGAGACCATAACTTAGAGTATAAACAAGAAGACATCATTATTAGTAATGGTGCTAAACACTCTTTATTTAACCTTTTCCAAGTTTTAATTGAGGAAGGTGATGAAGTTATTATTCCTGCTCCATATTGGGTTACTTACCCTGAGCAAGTAAAGTTCTCTGATGGTGTTCCAGTATTTATTGATACAGATGATACAACTTCATTTAAAGTAACAGCTGAACAAGTTAAAGCAGCTATTACAGATAAAACAAAAGTATTATTACTTAACTCACCTTCAAATCCAACAGGTGCTGTTTATACTAAAGAAGAGTTATTAGCTATCGGTGAAGTTTTAAAAGGAACTGATATTTTAGTATTCTCTGATGAGATGTATGAAAAAATCATGTACAATGGTGAAGAGTTCACAGCAGCTGCAAGCGTTAGTGAAGACATGTTCCAAAGAACTGTTACAATCAATGGATTAAGTAAATCTGTTGCAATGACAGGTTGGAGATTTGGATATGTTGCAACTCCAAAAACTGAACTTGTAAAAGCTATGATTAAATTACAAGGTCAAGTAACATCAAATGTTAACTCAGTTACTCAATATGCTGCAATCACTGCACTTGAAGGTGAAGCAGATGCTGATATCGAAATGATGAGAAAAGCGTTTGAAGAAAGAAAAAATATTGCAGTAAAATCTTTCAATGATATTAAAGGTATTACTTGTATTGAACCTCAAGGTGCATTTTACTTATTTGTAAATATCAAAGAGGTTTCTGATAGCTCTATGAAATTTTGTGAAGAGCTTTTAGAGAAAAAAGGTGTAGCAGTTGTTCCTGGACTTGCTTTTGGTACTGAGGGTTACTTTAGATTCTCATTTGCTACTGATTTAGCAAGTATTGAAGAAGGAATTAGAAGAATCAAAGATTTTGTAGAAAATAAATAATATTATGACTCTACAAAAAAAAGCAACAGTAGTTTCAACTTCTGTTGCGGCACTTCTTACACTTATGAAGCTTGTGATTGGTATCGCAAGTGGTTCTGTAGCAGTATTGGCTTCTGCTGTAGATTCTGTTTTAGATATGTTCGTATCGATTTTCAACTATTTTGCAATTTCAAATTCAGAAAAACCTGCTGACAAAACTTTTAACTATGGAAGAGGAAAAGTTGAGGCTTTAGCTTCTGTAATTGAAGGTACAATTATTACAATATCTGGTCTTTTCTTACTTTATCAAGCAGGAAAGAAAGCTATTGAAGGTTCTGTATCTCAATATATGGATATTTCTATTATTGTAATGATTTTATCGATGATTATTACAATTTTCTTAGTTTTATTCTTAAATAAAATTGCTAAAAAAACAAACTCTATGGTTATCAAAGCAGATGCCCTACACTATAAAACAGATGTTTATTCAAACGCTGCTGTTTTAATTTCACTTTTATTAGTAAATTTTACAGGTCTTGAAATAATTGATGTAGTTGTGGGTGGTGCAATTGCACTATTTATTATCTACTCTGCCTATGAGCTTATCCATGATGGTGTTCTAGTTTTATTAGATAGAGCTGTTGATGATGAAATAGTTTTAGGTATTGAAAAGATTATTAGAAATAATAATAGAGTTAATACTTATCATTTACTAAAAACTAGAGAAGCTGGACATCAAACATTTGTTGAAGTTCATTTAGTTTTTGACTGTATCATAACACTTATGGATGCCCATCGAGCTAGTGATGATATCGAAAGAAGAATCAAACAACTTGATGAAAAAAGAGATTGGGTGATAAATATTCATATGGACCCATATGATGATTTTGAGATCAATGACAAATAGTATAAAAGTCATGTTAGGTATTTTACTTAGCATGACTTTTTTATTTTCACAAGAAATAAACTACCAAACTGCAAAACTTTATAAAGATGATATAAGTTCAAAAAAAGCTTATGAAATGCAACAAAATGGTGCTCTTTTAATTGATGTAAGAACAAAAGCAGAATTCAATGAATCAAGAGCAAAAGACTCATATAATATTCCTATTTTTTATGAAAAAAATAAACAAAGAGTTTTTAACAAAAACTTTCTAAAAGAGATTTATCTTTATTCAAATAAAAATTTAAATAGACAAATCATTCTAATCTGTAGAAGTGGTTCAAGAACTAAGCTTGCTTCTAACTTACTTGCAAGCCAAGGCTTTAAAAATATATATAATGTGAAATATGGTTTTGTTTATGATTGGTTGAAGGTAAATCTTCCTATTTCAAAATAGTATTATCAAAAAAAGATATAATATAAAATAACATGAAAATAAAGGACTTTTGTGAATTTTATAAATATTTTAGGGGCTAGTGGTAGTAAAACAAAAGATACGGGTACAACTTCATTTCAAATATTTACCGATATTTTAATAGATGCAGGAAATGTTATTAATGTTTTAGGTGAAAAAACTATTAAAATCAATCATATTTTTTTAACACATTCCCACTCTGATCATATTTTAGACCTACCTTTTATTATAGAAAGTTTCTTTGAAAGTAGAAAAGAAACCTTATATATTTATGCCTCAAAAGAGACTATAGAATCTCTTGAAAAACATACATTTAATGACTCAATATGGCCTGACTTTTCTAAAATCAATCTATTAAATAGTGATAAAAAAGCACTTGAGTTTGTTGAAATCAAACCAAACCAAACACTTATATTTGGTTCTTACCAAATCACTGCTTTTAATGCAAATCATATTGCTGGGGCTTTTGGATATGAAGTGATAAAAGACAATAGTATTGGTTATATAATTAGTGGAGATACATACGAAAATCCTGAATTAATAAACAGGATAGATAACAATGACAAAATTAAAGCAATTTTAATTGAGTGTTCTTTTCCAAATCATATGGATAAGTTAGCTTATGATAGTAAACACCTAACACCAAACCTTGTATCTAAGATATTAGGTCAACTTAAAAGAGATGATATTCAAGTATTTTTATATCACTTAAAACCTCTTTACTTTAATCAAATGGCAAAGGAAATTGAAGAGTTAGAGATTCTTAAAAATGGTGGTAAGATATTACAAGAAGGTGATGTAATTCATGTTGATAAAGGTAAATTTGAAAGAGATTTAATAAGCCAAAATAAATTTGAAAGAATTATGGAAGTAAATTTAGAACTTTCAAGCGAGATAGACAAAGATAAACTATTTGAAATGATTTTGACTCTTACTAGAGAATTGACTCATGCAGAAGCTGGTACTTTATATATTCTATCAAAAGACAAAAAACACTTGGATTTTAAGGTAATCCAAAATGACCCTCTTAAAATATTTATGGGTGGAACGAAAGATGAAATACAATGGGATGCTATTCCTTTATACTTAGAAGATGGTTCTAAAAATACAAAAATGGTAGCTACAACTTGTGCCTTAGAAAATAAAATCGTTAATATTCCTGATGTTTATGATGAAAATAAATATGACTTTCAAGGAACTAAAAAATTTGATGAAAACACAGGTTATCGTTCAAAATCTATGTTAGTTATACCTTTAGAAAATCATGAAAAAGATGTAATTGGTGTTTTACAACTTATAAATAAGACTGAATCTTTAGAAAACATAATCGCCTTTACTAAAGAAGATGAAAAAATCATTAAAGCTTTAGCCTCTCAAGCTGCTATGGCTTTAACAAATAGTTGGCTTATAAATTCACTAGAAGAGTTTTTAAATAGTTTTATCACAACAATAGGTCATGCAATAGATGCAAAATCACACCATACTATGAATCATATTGCAAATGTAGAAAAAATCTCTTTACTTTTAGCCCAAGCAATCAATGATGATCAAACAATCTATAAAGATGTAAAGTATTCAAAAAATGACTTTAAACAAATTAAAATAGCTGCTTGGATGCATGACATAGGTAAAATCTCAATGCCTGAGTCAATTATTGATAAAGCAACTAAACTCTATGCTATAACAGATAGAATTAAATTAGTTAAGGAAAGATTTGAAATTTTAAAAAGAGATAAGCAAATTGCCTACTTAAAAAAAGAAATCACAAAAGAGACTTATGAAAAACAAATCAAACAATATGAAGAAGACTATTTGTTTTTAGAAGAAGCCAATATTGGTGGAGAGTTTATGGATGATGATAAGATAAAAAGAATTGAAGATATTTCAAAGTACACATATATCAAAGATGGAATAGAACAAGAAATATTAAATGAAAATGAAAAATACAATCTTTCTATTAGAAAAGGTACTTTAACTAAAGAAGAAAAAGATATTATGAATAATCATGCAAAACTATCTTTAGAAATGCTATTAAAACTTCCTTTCCCTAAAAAATACAATAGAGTCTTAGATATAGCAGCTAATCATCATGAAAAACTAAATGGAAAAGGTTACCCAAGAGGTTTAAGTGATAAAGACCTTACTTTAGAAGATAGGATTATGATTTTATCTGATATTTTTGAAGCCTTAACATCTAGTGACAGACCATATAAGGATGCAAAAAAACTATCAGAGGTATTTAAAATATTATCATTTATGGTAAAAGATTATGAAATTGATGGAGAACTTCTTAAATTTTTCCATGACCATGAAGTCTTAAAAAAATATGCTAATGAAAACTTAAAGCCTTCTCAAATAGATAAAACTGAACTTTTATTCTAAAATGAAAAAGTCAGATTTAAAAAAACTATTTATATATATAAATGTAGCGCTAATACTTTTTGTAGTGCTTTCATCTATATATATTTTTTTTCCAAAACTTCCAGACTCAATTGATAATAGATTAAGAGATTATCTCTTTACAATAAGAGGAGAAATTCCAACTTCTCAAAATGTAGTTATTGTAGATATTGATGAAAAATCTTTACAAGAGTTAGGACAATGGCCTTGGTCTAGAAATAAAGTTTCTCACATACTTAAAAATCTTACAGATGCCCAAGTAGCAATAATAGGATTTGATGTTGTTTTTGCAGAAGAAGATAGCAGTTCACCCCACAAAGTACTAAATGAACTAAATATCAAAAGAGAAAATATTCCAAACTATGATTTAGAGTTTGCTAAAACAGTTGCTTCAACTCCAACTATTTTAGGTTACTTGTTTGAACTTCAAGATAAAAAATACATAAAAAAAGAAGCACCTAAAATACCTGCTATTTATATAGAAAAAAATAAAAAACTTGGGGATGATTATCTTATAAATGCAAAAGGGGTTGTTATGAATATTCCACTTGTTCAAGACAACTCATACTCTAGTGGTTTTTTCAATAACATTCCTGATGAAGCAGGAATAATAAGAAGTGTTCCTTTAGTAATTTCATATGATGATATGATATATCCATCTTTAAGTTTAGAGCTTCTTAGAATCTTACTTGATACAAACAAAGTTTTTATTAATTATGATGAACAAGGTGTTTCATCTATAACAGTAAATGATATACAAATTCCTACAGATAGGCATGGAAGGCTGTTAGTTAACTTTAGAGGTAAAGAAAAAACCTTTAAATATATATCTGCAAATGATATATATAATAATACCTTTGATAAAAAAGATATTGAAGGAAAAATTGTACTAATAGGAACTTCAGCAGCAGGTTTACTTGATCTTAGAGCAACTCCTTTTGAGTCTGTGTTTCCAGGGGTAGAAGTTCATGCAAATGTAATTGACAATATCATTCAAGGAGATTTTTTATATAAAGCTTCTTGGGTTGATGGTGCAAATATATTTATCATTTTTACTTTGTCTATTTTAATAGTACTTTTAATCAAATATACTCCTTTTTGGATGAATCCTATAATATCAATCCTATTTCTAACTATTACAACTTATGTTTTATATGAAGTATTATTTACCTATGGAATAGTTTTAAATATTTTCTTTCCACTTCTTACTATAGTTTTAGGAGCTATTTTAGCCACACTTTTTGACTATTTTTATGAGATAAAACAAGAAGAAGCAATAAAGAAAAAATTTGCTTCAAAAGTATCAAAAGAAGTAATGGAAAGTCTTTTAAAAAATGTACATAGCAATGAATTTGAAGCTATGGAAAAAGAAGTTACTGTATTTTTTAGTGATGTTAGAAACTTTACTAAAATCTCTGAAAAAATGGGAAATGCTAAAAAACTAATTGAGTATTTAAATCAATATATGGAACCTATGAGTAATATTATTATTAAATATGAAGGGACTATTGATAAATATATTGGTGATGCTATTATGGCTTACTGGAATGCTCCTGCTGATGTAAAAAAACATGCAGATAAAGCTTTACTAGCTTCCATTGAGCAAATTGAGTCACTTAAAACTCTAAATGAAAAACTAGAAAAACAAAATAAACCTTTGATTGATATAGGTATAGGTTTAAATACTGGACTTGCAGTTGTTGGGGAAATGGGAAGTAGTGGTAGAAGTGATTATACAGTAATTGGTGATGCCATTAACTTAGGTGCAAGATTAGAATCTTTGTGTAAGTTTTATGACTCAAAGATAAATATATCTAACTTTACAAAAGAGAGATTAAAAGAAGAGTATATTTTTAGATTTCTTGATTTAGTAAAAGTAAAAGGGAAAGAAGAACCTGTACAAATTTGGCAAGTTCATGGTAAAGGAAAAGCTTCAAAGCAAATGCAAGAAGAATTAGATACTTATAATAAAGCTATAGAACTATATCAAAACTCTATGTTTTTAGAAGCACTTGAAATATTTAAAAACTTAGATAAAAAAGAAGATAAAACAAATAGAAAGATTTATAAAATATATATAAAAAGATGTGAGGAGTTTATAAAAACTCCTCCTTCAAATTTTAATGGTATATATGAGCACTCTACAAAAGCTTAGAGTGCTATTTAGTCAAGACTTCCATTCCAAATAAGATTTAGTTTTAAAACATATTTATCATATTCTGAAGATGCATGATTTGAATCTTTTTTTGTATATGTTCCTCCAAGATTTAAATGTAAATCTTTTTTTATTGGTTTTATAATAGCAATAGAAGCATCCATCTTTTTATCTCTTTTTCTTGATTGAAAGTTTATATCTCTATCAGAGAATAAAGACTCTTTATAATTTACAGATGATTGCAATAAATAATTAGATGATAGTTCATAAATATTATTGATATAAGTTGAATAGTACTCATGTTCAACATCTGTTCTTTGAGTTCTTACTTCAAACTCTTTTCCTAAATTCAATCCAAAACTAAATAATCCATAATCTGAAGAAGCATACTTAAGTGAGTTTTCTAACTCAAGCATATTTGAATCTCTTTCATCATCCTTTACAAAAGATATTCTTCCTGCTTTAAAACCTAAAGTATAAAGAATATCTGTATTTAAAACTGTAGTATATTTAGGATTTAAATAAATATTATTTTGATAAGATTCATGTCCTAGGTTGATTTTATCAAACAAAATAGGTAATTCAAGTTTATACTCTTTTGATAAGTATGTTGGAGAGATATTTAAAGATAAAGCATGAATATCTTTTTCTTTATGATTGTTATATTTCATTAAAACTGCTGTTGCAGAACTATTTAAAATAAAGTTATCACTAAATTTATATTTATTATTTAACTGCCCTATTGTTTGATAAATTGATGCTGATTTGTCTTCACTATTATTTGACACATTTACAATACTATTTATTGTAGGGCTGTATATATCAAAAGAACCAGAAGAAGGAGTAGAGTTTATATTTGAGTCATACAAAATACCTGCAATAGCTGTTGCATTAAAAAAGCTCTTCTTTTGTAGTTTTTTTATATACTCTACTTTTTCATTTACTCTTTTTTGAACTACAAGAGGTAAGTTTTTATCTTCTAAAACCGTATTAAACTCTTTTAGTGATTGAGTAAATAACTTCATTTTAAAATAAGTTTGAGCCATTTCAAGTCTTGCTCTTGAGTTATTTGGATTTACGATAAGTATTCTATCGTATGCACTTAATGCAAACTCATACTTACCAAGTTCATATGCACTACGCCCTAAATAAAAGTTATATAAAGTATCTTGCATATTTGTTAAAAAAAGTGAATTAAACTGTTCATAAGCCTTTTGATAATTTTTCTGCCTAAAATTTTCTAAAGCAGTATTATAAAGCTTTTTTTCATTTGCAACTATAACTTGCGAAGACTCTTTTTTATTAAAAACACTTTCATTTGCAAAAGAAGACAAACAAATAAAAGGTACTAAACTATAAATAACTACTGATTTTTTCATTTTTTTATTGCCTTGAATACACCTTGTGCTTTATGTGTTACACTATCATCAGCTCCAGGGTTTTGAGTTAAACTTGAATTAAAACTTCCACCTACACTTTTAATACTATCACTTCCATAAAACTTACCTTCTAAGTTTCCTGAAATATCAGTACCTGATAAGTTTGCTTTAAATCCTGTATTTGAGATTTCAGAACTTCTATTAATATTCATATTCCATTGAGTATTTTTAGAAGAAAAGTTCATTACTCCACTACTTAAAGAGTTATCTCCAGCTCCCAAATCAAAGTTTAATGTAACTTTATTTGTAGTTGAACCATCTAAAATAATCGATTCTAATGTTCCATTATTTCCATTTAATACACTACCTATTACAGCACCTTCAAAAGTATATCTCGTATTTGAATTTGCATTTAAAACTTGATCTACAACCGATGTTGGTGTCTCAACACCTGCTACCCAAGTAGCAAAAGGAGATACAAAAAACTGACTTCCTGATGTTGAACCATCACTAAACTTTGCAGTCCAATATCCCCATGAACTATCATCATCACTTGTTAAAGGATTATCATTTGTATCAAAGATTTTAAATTCATTTTTTACAATTGCTCCATCAGGAACAGCTATTAGATATCCTGTATTATCATCTAAATCATACTCATCATTTCCAGCTTTGTATGTGCTATCACCTTTTTTTGCCATCACTCCAAAAATATCGTCATTTATATAGTATGATGTGTTACTAGCAACTTCACCATTGAAACTCATAGAAACTGTATTATCTACATCACCTACTTTGTTATCAACAGAGCCACTTCCTGTGATATTTCCTGTTTGAGCATTTACATTTAATGACAGATTATTACTAGCTTTTCTCATATGAGTATCAAAACTACTAGTACCATAAGTATCTGCAGTTATATAACCTTTTAGTGTTGAAGAACCACTTATTTTCGCATCTACTATTTTATCTTTTTGTAAAAAAGAAATACCATTTGTTTGTCCTGTAGTTGTAGTTGAACTAGTACTATTTCCATAAGTATTTGTTGTTTCACTATTTGATAAACTATAGTTTAAAGCTTGTATATCTGAACCTAAAAAATTAAGTTCAGCACTATTACTAGCAGTTATATACGAGCTTAAATTTGTTGAAGAAGAGTAAGTAAAATTATATTTATTTCTATATGATTTTACTTTTTCATTATTTCCTACAATAAATTCTTGAGCACCATTTAAATAATAGCTTTTATTTAAGTGAGTAAGAGATTTTAGATGAGAATTATAATACTCAAATCCTACAGTACTCGTATCAAGTTTTGTTTCTGTATAGTGATTTGATGAATTCTTTTTGAAACTCATACTTGCAAAATCTTTATAAACATATATTTTTGTTTTATCTTCATTCTCAACAGAACCTTTTTTACCAAAAACTATTAGTTCATTATATTCTCCTTGCCCCTGTAAAACATCAAAAACATCTCCATCATAGTAAAAAGCAAAAACTTCACCCATATTATCAGCTTGAACATTGTAATTTCCATTTATTGTTCCGCTATTTGTAGTATAAGTAAAAGAAATAGGATTACTATTATCAGTTATATTAGAATGTCCTGTATATCCTCCATCTTTAGGAGTACCTAGAGTAAATGTCTTTTCTAGTTCTTTAGAAAATGTTGTATTTTCTGTATTTGGTAATATTTTTGTAAGTGTTTCATTGAATGATATTTTAGAATCTACTCTTTTTGCAGTAAAATCACCAATAGTACCATCAGTATCTGTTTCATCTTGATAGTTAAAACCATTAGTTCTGGCATCAGAAGTTTGACTTTCCATATATGCACCTAAAGCCTTACCAGATAAATCAAAGCTTATTGTTTCATCTTTTGCTTCAACTTCAGTTTTTGTACTATCTTCTATAACTTCATCAACTTTATTACTCAATGAAGAGGAACTATTTTCAGTTGTATCAGCTTGGTTATCTAAAGTCTCTAAGTTTTCACTTGACGTTCCAGTATTTGAAAGAGAACTATCTTTTGTTGTTTCTGATTGATTATCAGTAGTATCATCACTTGTTGAATTATTAGTTGATGTAGTTATATTACTTTCTTCTTTTTTTTCAGAAGAATTATTATTTTCTGGTTCTAACTGATTTGATAAGTTATTTAAAGTCTCTTGATTATATACTACAGGTTTTGATAAGCTTCCATCATCTTGAATTATTGTCATTTGATTTTGAGGAACAATAACTTGTTGATTTTGTGCATCAACACTAATCTCACCACTTAAACAAGCAATTGTAGTTTGATTTGCTAAAATAACAGTACCTCTAATACCAATAGTAGAACTCTTTGTTCTTAATTTAAACTTTTCTTTATTAATTTTACCAATATTTCCAGTTATGGCTTTAAATGCACCTTTAAAAAAGTTCAAGTTTGCTTTTGAATTTTTTGGTGTATTAATATCATAAAGATACTCACTAACATCTAAAGCAGAATTTTTACCAAGAGTAATAACTGTATTATCCTTGAATATCAACTGTAACTTGGAATTACTACTAGTATTTATGACATCTTTTTCATAAATATCTAAACCTACATTTGCAATAATCTTTTGCTCACCTCTTAGAACAGAAGCTTCACCAACTACCGTAGAGATCTTTGCAATACTTGCAAAAGACATTGAAACAAAAAAGAAAAAAAGTAAAAAATGCTTCATGAAACAACTCTTTATTTTGATTTAATAATTATTTAGTGTACACAATATCTAAATAATATCTAATTACTTATTAAATAACATATTTTTATTTTTATTATAAGTAAAATAAAAGTTAGAACTTTTTTCCATGACACCTAGCTTATTTTTAACTATTAATTCTCTTTAACTTCTTCTAAAAATGCTATTACTTTTTCTCTTCTTTTTTCTTTTGCTATATCAAAGGCTGTTTTGCCTTCATTGTTTTTTGCATATAAGTCTACATCATACATATACAATAACCAACAAATATCAACTCTATTGCTAGATACTGCTAACATAAGAGGTGTTTCACCTTTGTTATTTGCTAAATTTACATCTGCTTTATTTTCAAGAAGAAAAGATACAACTGACAGCTGGTTTCCTCCATAAATAATAGTCCAACCTAAGGCTGTTTGTGCATCTTCACTTGAAGATAAATTATTTATATCTGCTCCTGATTTAACTAGTTGATAAATAGGAATCATTCCACAATTTATTGAAGAGAATTAATAATATGAACATAGAAAAAATTCATGAATTAGCTAATATATTTGACAAAAAAATTAATATTTTTAAAGAAGCATGTGACTTTATTTTGAAATCTGATGCAAAGCATAGTGAAGAATTATTTTTACTTTTATTAAGTATTTCAGATTCATTAAGCACACTATCTATTTTAAGTAAGATAAATAAAATGAGAGATTGCTATGCAATTTCAAGAATGATATATGAAACAAGTATTAATGTTTTATATATTGCTGCAACTGAATTTGAAGCAATGGAAGAAATAATAAAATACACAGAAGAAAAATCTAAACATGAAGCTACTCGTTCTATTTCAATTGATAAGGAAACAGTTTTTTCTGCATATGATAAAGAAAAAGGTCATGTAATTGGGTTCACTAAAAATAATCCTTTTAAAATAAAAGGAGACCCTCGAACTTGGACTAATGTTAATATTGAAAGAAGAATCAATACTATAAACAAAAAGTATGGAGACAAAGTCTCAAGATTCTTACAACTATCTCATTTAACAATTTACAGAACTTCATCAGATATTATTCATGGAACACTTTATGGTGCAAGACACATGCTTGGAATGGTTAATAAAACTGATAATACGTTCAGTATAGAAGGAATGATGGAGCATGGTTTTAATGTAATAATAACATTGATGCTAAGTATATCTCAATGTACTTATTCTATTCTATATGCATTTAGTAAAGAAATTGATGGTATGGAAAAATTTGAAAAAGAATATTCAAAACTTTTAGAAGAATATTTAAAAGTTGGTCAAAGAAATTAAAAGCCGTATATAACCAATTTTTAGATAATATATTTGCTTTAAAAATACAAAACATGTTTAGATATGTAAAGTATGTTACTACTCAAAAAAAATATATCATAGTATGATATATTAAAAAAAGTATGCTAAATTTCAAAAAACACTAAGTATTTTACTTATCTAAACAAAGTGGGGCTAAAGCCCCTATAAAATAGGACTTTAATGGCACTAATAGACTTACAAAACATAAACAAACAATACGATATAAAAACTATTTTGAAAGATGCAAACTTTACACTAACACAAGGGCAGAGAATTGCAGTTATTGGTCAAAATGGACAAGGAAAATCTACACTTTTTAAAATTATCATGGGAGATACAGAACCAGATAGTGGAGAGATTTCAATTGATAAATCTTTAAAAATCGAGATGCTTGACCAACAACCAAAGTTTAAATCAGGAATAAATGTAAGACAAGCAATCGAAGAGCAATTAACGCAGATAAAAGAAGCTAAAAAAGAGTATGAAGATATTACTTTAAAAGTTGCTTCCGATTATGAAAATCAAGAACTATTAAAAAGACAAAGTGAATTAGCAACTTTTATTGACTTTCACAATGCTTGGGATTTAGACAACACTATAGAAAGAGTATTAAAAGAGTTCCAGCTAAAACAGTATGAATTTAAAGATGTTAATCTTTTAAGTGGTGGAGAACAAAGAAGAGTTAGTCTTGCAGGACTATTACTTAAAAAGCCTGATGTACTTTTACTTGATGAGCCTACAAACCACCTTGATGTATATATGGTTGAGTTTTTAGAAAGCTTACTTTTAAAAAACAACTTCACATTACTTTTTATCTCACACGATAGATATTTTATTGATAATATTGCTACTTCAATTGTAGAGGTTGAAGGAGGAACACTTAAAAGATTTAATGGTGGGTACTCTTCTTATTTAGAGCAAAAACAACAAATGCTTGAAAATATGCAAAAAGACCATGAAAACCTTTTAAGATTAGTTAAAAGAGAAGCTCATTGGATGCAAAGAGGTGTTACTGCTAGAAGAAAAAGAAATGAAAGAAGAAAAGCAGAATATTTTGATTTAAAGAAAAAAGCAAAATCAAACCCAGCAGCTATTAGAAAAATGAGTATAGAACTACAAAGGGAACAAAAATCTTTTAATAGTGAAGAGAAGCAACAAAACAGAAAAAAGATGCTTTACGAATTAGATGATATTTGTAAAAAACTTGGAGATAAAGAGCTTATTAGAGATTTTACAACTAGAATCTTACAAAAAGACACTATAGCTATTGTAGGACCTAATGGAAGTGGTAAATCAACCCTACTTAAAATCTTTATGGAAAAAATGAATGTAGATAGTGGTAGATTTAAAAAAGGTGATTTCAACATAGGTTACTTTGATCAACAAAGAGAAATGCTTGATGATAATAAAAATCTAATGGAAACATTCTGTCCAAATGGTGGAGATAGAGTTGTTTTAGATGATGGAAGAAATCTTCATGTATATGGTTACTTAAAGAACTTTTTATTTCCTAGAGAATACTTAGACAAAAAAATTGGTGTTTTAAGTGGAGGAGAAAAAAACAGAGTTGCCCTAGCCTTACTTTTTACAAGAAAAGTTGATTGTCTTATTTTAGATGAGCCAACAAATGATTTAGATATTCCTACTATTAATATTTTAGAAGAGTATTTACAAAATTTCCAAGGTGCTTTAATATTTGTAAGTCATGATAGATACTTCGTAGATAAAATTGCAAAAAAATTATTTGTATTTAAAGGTGAAGGAAAAGTAGAAGAAAGCTTCCAACCTTATACAGAATACTTAGAGATTGAAAAAGAGTTAAAAGAGTTAGATGAATTAGAAAAAAGTAGTGAAAAAACAACTACTGCAAAACCTAAAAATTCACAAAAAAAACAGACTAAACTTTCATATAAAGACCAAAGGGATTATGATAGTTTACCTCAAGAAATAGAAGAGCTTGAAGCAAAAATAGAAGAGATAAACAATTGCCTTGCAAACCCAGCTTGTTATGAACAAAAAGGTATTGTTGCTGTTTCTAAAGAACTGGAAGAAACAGAAGCTATTTATGAAGAAAAAGTTGAAAGATTTTTAGAGATTGAAGAGTTAATTGAAAGCTTTAATTCATAAAAAGATATAATTATTAAATTTTTGATTATTAAAAAATAAAGGAATGTGATGAGTTTAAAACAGCAGTTAAAAGATGATGTAAAAACAGCAATGAGAGAGAAAAATATTGTTAAAAGAGACTCAATTAGAGCTATTAATACAATGATTAAACAAATTGAAGTTGATGAAAGAAAAGAATTAAGTGATGAAGAAGTTATCAAATTAATTCAAAAAGGTATCAAACAAAGAGAAGAAGCTGTAACTCAATACAAAGATGCAAATAGAGAAGACTTAGTAGCAAAAGAGCAAGAACAAATTGATGTTTTCAAAGTTTATTTACCAAAACAGCTAACTGATGAAGAGTTAGAAGCAGGTTTAAAAGAAATTATTGAAGAAGTAGGCGCAACATCAATGAAAGATATTGGAAAAATCATGGGACAAGCTAGCAAAAAATTTGCTGGTGTTGCAGATGGAAAAAGAATAAACGAAACTACAAAAAAACTTTTATCATAGATTATAAATAATAAGGCGAATATATGGAAATTAATGATTTTTTAGATGATTTAACTGAAAGAGAACAAAGTGAAGTTAAATTAAACAATATAGATACATTTCCAAAACTAGTATCCCTACTTCTAAGAAGAGTCTCTAAAGAGAATTTAGCACCTTTAGCTACTCTTCTTAAACAATCAGTTCTTCCTTCAATTTGTATTGAAATTGATGATGAAATAGAACATCTTTTTATAGAGATTGATGCTAATCCAGAGATTCTTTTCAAAACTGAAGTTCAAGAAAAGATTGAGGACTTTATTTATAAAAGATTTGAAGCAGATAAAAGACTTGTAGTTGAAAAAACTTCAGATATTTCTCAAGTAGTTACCCTAATGAGTCAATATCTAAATGATGCTATTTCAAGTAGTGGCAATGGTTCTAAAACAGTTGTAACAATCAAAGAAAAGATTGAAGCAATTGACCTTTCAAAAAATGGTATCACTGAATTAGCTGAACTACAAAAACAATTAGTAAGTGCTGCAAACTCAATTGAGAGTGAAATGAATAATGTTAGTACTAAATTAAAATCAGGGAAAACAAAAGTTCAAGAACTAGAAGAAAAGATCATCACTCTTGAAGAAGAACTAAAAAAATCTAGAAATGAAAGTATGAAAGACCACCTAACAGGTCTGCTTACAAGAAGAGCTTATGAAGAAGAAGTAAAAAGAATTGATAGTAATCACAAACGCAATGGAAGTGAGTATGCTGTCATATTCTTTGATATAGATCACTTCAAGAAAATCAATGACACTTATGGTCATGATTGTGGAGATGTAATTTTAAAAACATTCGCAAAAATTTTAGAAAAAGCCACAAGAGATCATGATGTTGTTGCAAGATATGGTGGAGAAGAGTTTGTAGCCTTAGTTCACTTTAATTTAACAAGAGAACTATTACAGTACTTAAAAAGAGTAAAACAAATAGTTACATCAAATAACTTTGTTTATAAAGAGCATAAAATAAAAGTTACATTCTCTGCAGGAGTTACTTTTAGAAGTAGCTATTCATGCTATGAAAATGCTATACAAAAAGCGGATATGCTACTTTATCAAGCAAAAGAAAATGGTAGAAATCAAATAAAATTAGAAGATGGGAAGACTCTAAAATAAGAAGATATTATTTTTATAATTTAGTTTTCATATAATAAAATAACCTAAAGCTTAAGTTTTTCAACTTAAGCTTTTTTTATAACAAGCTCTCACACTTATTTATTAGTTCATTGAGTAACCAATGTTAGAATGATTTTTAATTAAATCGTAGTAAGTTTTATCTCTTAAAGTTTTTACTTTATTTCTTAATGTAAATCTTGTCATGTTTTTACCTTTCCAAGCAACATTATGAATTGTATCGATAGGAACAATTTCTCCTCTATTTTCTAATAATAGAGAGAATAAAGCCTCTTCAATTCTAGTAAGCTTAACTTCATCATTAAAACTGTTGAATAATTTTGAATTAGCTTTGTTGTAGTAAAAACCATTGTCTAATTGAACAATACTATTAATATCTTTATCAATTAGTCTACTTACATACTCATCTAAAGAGACATCTAACTTTTGGATTTTGCTCTTTAACTTTTCATTATTTTCATCTGTGATAGAGATGCTGATGTTTAAATTTTCCATACATTATCCTTTATCTTTATTTTTTCTAAAATAATAATAACATTTTTCTGTGTAGTACTTATGTATAGAGCATTATATATTAATAAAAAAATAAATATATGATATTTTTTAAATAATTTAAAGGAAATTAGCATATTTTTACTAGCAAATACATGTAATTTCTATACATTTTCTACGAAAAATGCTCATAAAATAGCTATTAATAATTAAAAAACTTATATTATTTAACTTTTGTAACTTTATGAAACAAAAGTAGCATTTATAGCTATTTTTTTAGAAGTATAGCTTTTTTTGCTATAAATCTTACTAAAGAAATACAGTATTTATTGTTTTTTTATAAATTTTTATAAAAAAATTGTTCTTTTATTATGTTTACCACTTTTTAGATTATTTTATATGAAAATATATACTTATACCTCATATACTAAAAAATATAAGCCCATATTTTTCTTATATAAATCATAAAGGCTATTATTAATATACTATCTTTATCTGATTTTTTATATATTAAAACATTTTCAACTTAACTTTATTTATATTAGTATTACAAAAAAGCTATTTTAAGAGTTAGGCTAATATTTCAAGATTAAAAAGGTTTGTTTTATTTCATTTTATAGATTATTCTATTACTAGGATAAATAAAATAATTGAAGTTAAAGTAGAAGGGTTTATAATTTAGTTTTTATCTTTGTATTAAAAGCTTATATAGAAGCTTTTAATTCTTTATGTAACTCTTGTAAGTCTTTATATTCATGAGCATCATACATTTCCCTATTATAGTTTTCATCATCAGTTGTTTGTAAATGTATAGGTAAAATTCCTGCACTATGTGCACCTTTTATATCTGTTTCATAAGTATCGCCAATCATTGCAATAAACTCTCTAGGGATATTTAACTTTTTGATAGCATACTCAAAAGAGAAGTTTGAAGGTTTACCTATTATTAAAGGCTCTTCTTTTAAATGTGGTCTAAATAATTCAACCATAACCCCACACTCAAACTCAAAACCATTTATACTTGGACTATAATAATCTGGATTTGTAAATACTACTTTTTTACCATCTTGAATATGCTTCCTTATAGAAGATAAATCTGCAATTGAGATTTTAGGATCCATTCCTATTACAACAACATCTACTTCACTAACCCCTACTCTATACTCTTCATGTATAAAACTTTTTAATGCTTTTGAGCCAAAGACTTTTATATTTGCATTAGGATAGTTAGTTTTTAGATAATCTCTAACAAGAATAGAGGATGTGATAATTTGTTCTTTATCAACATAAATACCAGCACTCATAAGAATACTATGTATTTCACCAGGTGTTTTAGTAGTTAAGTTTGATAAAAATACAAAAGGAATACCTTTACTTTTTAAAATCTCTATAATCTCTTTTCCACCAGGTAAAAGATGATAGTCTTTAAAAAATACTCCTTCTAAATCAAATATATAACCACTTATGTTTTTCAAAACCAAAACAATACACCTCAAAATTTTTTGGAATTATAACAAAAAAATTAAATTTTAAAAGGGTGTTTTTGTAACCATAATGTAACTATTATGGCTACAAAAAAATTAGTTAGATAAAAGCTTAGAATATAAAGTCTGTAGTGCTGCATTTGCAACATTTTGAGAAACACCTATATGTAAAGATACTTTAGAAGGACTCATATCAAACATATCAAAAGAGATATTATTCTCTTTTAATGCTGTGATTGCATCAACAATAGCAAAAGTATTCTCTTTTAAACCAATACCAACAAGAGTAATCACAGACAAGTTATATGTAACATATATATTTCTTGTTTTTAATCTTCTTTCAATCTCTCTTCTTAGATTGTTGATATTACCTTTTAAATCTTCTTGATCAACCAAAATTGCAATATCATCTTTATCTGTAGGATAATGATAAGTATTTAATCCAAACTCGCTAAATATTTTAAGTAGTTCTGCTGTAAAACCTATCTCATCTGCAAGCATATCTTTTTGAAGATGAATTGAAGCCATATTGTCTAGTTTTGCAATACCAACTAAATCTTCCATTGGAACTCTTTCATTTAAAATAAGTGTTCCCTCATGTTCTGGATTGTTTGTATTTCTAATATTAATTGGTATTTTACTTTTCTTACAATTTAACATTGCATCAAAATGAAATACATTAAATCCTTTTGAACTTAAAAGTCTTAACTCTTTAAAAGTAAGTCTTGGAATTACATTTGCATCACTAATAACTCTAGGGTCAACTTCATAAACACCATTTGTATCAGTCCAATTTTCATAAATATCAGCATCTAAAGCATAAGCAAGCTCTCCACCAGTCAGGTCAGAACCACCCCTACTCATAACTGCTATTTCTTTTTCTTTTGTTATTCCATAAAAACCTGGAACTAAATACATTTCATCTTTTTCAAACTTAAACTTATTTGCAATATTACAATGCGTTTGTTTTTGAACTTTTCCATTTGTATAATCACTACTTAAAATAAAACCAAAATCTTCTGGAAGCATTAGTTTTACATTTAAACCATTATTCTTCATAAATTCAGTAATAATCTTTGCATTGTAGTGTTCACCTCTTGATAAAAAGAAAGCTTCTCTTTTTTTATCTTTGAAGTTATTGCTTATTAAATCTTTTTCTAAATCTTTTAAAATCTCTTTATTATTTACATTTAAATCATCACATAGTTTTTCAAACTTTGTTAATATTGCAGATAAACTCTGTTCAGTTGAAATCTCTATTTTTTGCTCACAAAAATGCTTACCATTTGTTGCAAGGTTTAGTAAATGGTCAGTAATTTTTTCATTATATTCATCATCTCTACCTGGGGCTGATACAACTACTACTCTTCTATTTTTATCACTTTTGACAATATCAAAAACTTTTTTTATCTGGGAGGAGTCTTTTACTGAGCTTCCTCCAAACTTACAAACTTTAATATTCATTTTTACCTTTCCTACTTGAAAGTTATCAACTTTATCAAACTACTTGATAACCTCTATGTCTTATTGTGCTTATAAAATTATCTTGAAAAGTTGTTCTTATACCTTTTCTAATTATATTTATATTTACTTCCACAACATTTTTTACAACCCACTCAGGGTCATCCCAAATCACATCTAAAATCTCGTCTTTTGAAATAGATGATCTATGTCTATTTTTTATTAGATACATTAAAATACTAAAAGGCTTACCTTTCATAATTAACTTATTATTGTTATGGTCAGTCACAGAGTTTTCTAAAGTATTTATCAAATACTTATCTTTAAATACAAATTTACTTTGAAAGTTTTCTCTATGTATTGATTCTAATTTTGCCAATACAAGTTCATTACAAGCTGGCTCTTTTATAATCGATAAAGCCCCACACCTAAGTAGATTTAATTCAAACTCTTTTTCATGGTTGTTTGTGATTACTACAACAGCAGTTAGTCTTGGATTTACAAATCTTAATAATCGTTTTAAAGTAGTAAAAGAATCACTTCTTACTATAATCAAATTGTAATATCTAACCTCACAATGATATATAGCATCTTCAATATCACTTGCTTTGTCGCATATGTATAATTCTTCGTTTTCAAGTTTAGTTATTAAACTATTATTAACATTCAATGATAATAAACGCATGACTTATAAATAAATCCTTTTTTTATTGTTTTCATCAAATACCAATGTTAAAACTTCACTATCTAAAAGCAATGATTGTAGTTTTTTTACATCTATTTGAGTCTCTTTTTTAAAGTACTCTTTTATTTGATTTAATGCCATATCGATATTAGAGTCATCACAAAACTCTAATATCAATGAATTGTCACTTAAAACTACTTTTTGATTTTCTAATCTACATTTTTTAAGACTACTTACAAATTTGAAAAAAAGAAGCTTTGATTCTCTTGGTATTTTTAAATAGTTTTTTATGTATATAAAACGCATGATTAATCCTCTAAAGGATATACTCCATTTTCATCATGGTGCTCTGTTCCCTTAATAGGAGGATTAAATACACAAATTAATCTCATATCTTCAGTTCCTCCATAAAGGTTATGGTCATCATGATTATTTAAAGCATACATAACTCCATCATAAATCTCATGAACTTCACCCGTTGCTAAATCTTCAATCTTTCCATTTCCAGCTACACAATATACAGCTTCTAAATGGTTTTGATAATGAATGTGTGTTTTTGTATTTGCTTTAATAATTGTTTCGTGAAAAGAGAATCCCATTCCTTCATCTTTTAAAAGCATTCTTCTACTAACCCATTGTCCACCTTCAGCAAATACTTCTCTCTCAGTACCCATTACGTCTTTTTTTATATCTTTTACTATCATACTATTAAAACTCCTGTGATAATTTAGTTTTTTTATCTTCAAACAGTTTATCAATTGCTGTTTCTAATCTATCTAGACCTTTATTTAATGTATCTTCATCAATAATTAATGGTGGTAGAAATTTAACAATTTGGTCTTCACTACCACAAGTCTCTACAATTAGATTTTCTTTAAATGCATAAGATGAAATATCACCAGCAATAGAGTTGTCATTTTTAAACTCTAATCCATAAGCAAGACCTCTACCTCTTACTTCAATATCATTATCAACACCATGTTTTTGAGCAATTTTTTCTAATCTCTCTTTTAAGATTTTCTCTTTATAAAATACTGCATTTGTAAGCTCTTCACCTTGCCAGTAGTTCTCTAAAGCAGTTTTAGAAGCAACAAAGGCTAAGTTATTTCCTCTAAATGTTCCTGTGTGCTCACCTGGCTTCCATTGGTCTAAATCTGGTTTGAATAATAATAATGACATTGGTAATCCACCACCAATTGATTTAGAAAGTGTTACCATATCCGGGTTAATCCCTGCAAACTCAAATGAGAAGAATTCACCACTTCTTCCATTACCAACTTGAATATCATCAATAATTAGTAAAATATCATACTCTCTACATAAAGACTCTAACTCTTGTAACCACTCTTTTGAAGCAACATTTATCCCACCTTCACCTTGAATAGTCTCTAAAATTACAGCAGCTGGGATATCAACACCACTACTACTATCTTCTAAAAACTTTCTAAAGTATGTTAATGTATTAAAATCGCCAAAATAACCATCAAAAGGCATAAATGTTGCATTTGATCTACTGATATAACTTTCATCTCTATACTCATTATTTCCAGTAACAGCTAATGCTCCTTGCGATAATCCATGATAACCATTTGTAAAAGCAACAATATTACTTCTACCTTTTACTAATCTTGCAAGCTTTAAAGCAGTTTCTACTACGTTTGCACCTGTTGGTCCAGTAAACTGTAACTTATAGTCTAAGTTTCTTGGCTTTAAAATAAGACTTTCAAAAGTCTCAATAAACTCTTTTTTTGCAGTAGTTGCCATGTCTAAACCATGTACAACTCCATTTCCTTGAAGGTACTGTATTAACGCATTTGTAATATGCTCATTATTATGTCCATAATTTAAAGTCCCAGCACCTGCAAAGAAATCTATATACTCTTCACCTTGTTCATCTGTTAGTATACATCCTTTACTTGACTTAAATATGGTCGGGAAACTTCTAATATAACCTCTTACCTCTGACTCTAAATTTTCAAAAATTCTCATTGTGTTTTTTTCCTTAATTTTTTTATTCATATTATTTAAATGGTCCTATTTTATATAGTACTTCTTCTTCGTGTTCATTAGCAAAATCATTTGCGACAAAAAACTGTGCACTTTGCATATTTGTTTGAAAGTGTTGTGCAACTTTTTCAAATACTCTAATTGAAGCATTATTACTTGGAGAAACAGTTGTATGTAAATAATTTATATTCAACTCTTCTCTATTTATAATTTCCATAATAAGTCTTCTTGCAAGATCATTTCCTCTAAAGTTATCATCAACTGCAACTTGCCAAATAAATAGTGTATTAGGCTCATTTGGTATCATATAACCAGAAACAAAGCCAATAACTTTATCCTCATATGTAGCAACTGAACATAAATCTTGAAAATGAGTAGATTGTAATAAATATAAATACTCAGAATTTACATCTAAAACCTTTGTACTCTTCACAAGACCATGAATCTTTTTGCCATCACTTTTTCTTGGTTTTCTCAATATTATGTTACTTTTATCCAAAAGTTTTCCTTTTAGACTTTATGCTTGGAATAAATTTTTACACTAAAAATGTAAATATTTTACATAAAGTATGTATATTTATAACATATGAAACTTAATTAATTCTTAGAATTTAATATTTTACTTGCTATTTTTGAGTAAAATTTGGGAGTTTTTACATGACATGTGTTAATTTTTTACATATTTTGTGTTTTATTTTAATATGATTTATTGATTATAAAAGTAGATACAAGGTACAAAGGTACCTTGTAAAAAAAGTATTATATTTTAGAAGCTCTCGCCAATATCTTCATTTTTAAGTAGTTCTGTTGAAAATTTAACAACTCTATTTCTTCCAGTTTGTTTAGCTTCATATAAACACATATCTGCAAACTTGATACATTTCCAGATACTATCGCTATCTTTTGGGAACATAGAACATCCAACACTTAAGGTTTTAGAGAAAGTCTCTCCATTTGCTGAGATTTTCTCTTTTGCAAATGCTTTTCTAATATTTTCTGCAATTTTTAAAACATGGCTTTCTTCACAGTTATATAAAAGAACTAAAAACTCTTCACCACCATATCTAATAGCAATATCTGATTTTCTAATATTATTTTTGATTACACCTGATACGATTCTTATAGCATCATCACCAACATCATGACCATATGTATCATTTATCATTTTAAAGTAATCAATATCAATCATCAACACAGAATAACTAACTTTTGCCCGAACTGCTTGAGGTATAGATACATCTACAAATTCATCTAAAAATTTTCTGTTATACATACCAGTTAACTGATCAACTCTTGCCATTAAGTTTAACATTTGCATTAATTTCTTACTAACGATTGCTGGTCTAGCTGTTGTTATATAATCTTCAATATCAGTGATAATCTCTCTTACTTTTTTAGTTTCTGTTTCTGATTTTGTAACTATTGTTAAAACTAAAGTTAATTCATTTGAAATAGTATAAGGAATACAAATATAATCTTCACCATCTTTATGATTGTATAAAGAACAAGATTTAGCAAAAATATTAGAATCCACATTTGCATGAGTTCTATTTGCTCTACACTCTCCTTCTAAAATCCTACAATGACAATCATTTTTACTATAAACAATCTTTTTTGTTTTTGAGTTATTGTCTATTTCTGTTAAAGTAAAATCATCCAACATAAAGTTATGCTCTAATACATAAGCAATTCGATTATATATATCTTCAAGCTCTTTATCATTTTCGATTGTTTGTTTAAACTTATAAATATCAGATAATCTATCTATTGTATTATTTACATTTTTTAAAGGATCAGGTTCTTTTACATAGTTCTTATTTTTTATAAAAATATATACTTTTCTATCTAATTCCTCTAAAGTATGTTGTAGTTTTTCTAAAAGAGTATTCAATAAATCAGATACATTTTTACTCTCTGGATTACTATAAGTTTTAACTCTTTGTGAATAATCACCCCTATATGCAGCTTTCATAACATCTTGTATTGAATAAAAAATACTAACATATGGTTTAATAAATCTATTTATTAAAAGGAATATCAAACTTATTAATATCAAAGTCAAAACTATGTTATACATCAATGTTTTAAAACTACTAGTTCTTACATCTGTAATATCCATAACCATACTAACTGTTCCTAATACTTCTCCCTCTTTAGCATTATGACAGTTCATACAATTTGGGTTACCAAAAGAAGAAGCTTCAAAAGGAATAGTAACTCGCATAAGACTCTTTTGTGCAGTCTCAGTTATTTTAGTTATTTCTTTTCCTGTTTTTAGAACATCCCTATCGATTTTATCCCTTGGAATCTCATTATTAAACCCTTCTCCATACTGTTTAATAACTGTTGGTGACCTAGATAACCAAAGCTGATTTATATTTTCAGCTTGTTCTATTTGCTTTAAAAAAAACTCTCGCTCATTCATCATTCCATTTACCATATGAGCTGTAAGACCAGATTTTATAACTTCAGCTGTCAAATGCGCTTTTTTTTCTGCTGATTTAAGCCCGTATTCACGGAAGTTATAAAGAGTACTTATACTCATAGCAATAAAGAATGAAACCAGTAATACAATAAGTGAGATTATCACTTTTTGCTTTGAATTCATTTATTTCCCCTACTATATAAATAATTTGACAAAATAATATCAGAATTAAGATTTTATGTAAAATAACTAAAAATACTCCTAAAATAAACTTTTTCTTATAATTCATAATTTAATTACAAAATCATTACCATTAGTTATAACTTTTATATGTTTGTAACCTTTTGTGTTATATTATATTTAAAACCAATATTAAAGTAGTCTATCATGAAACAAAAATACTACATTCTAACTCTTGTAGCTATATTTTTCTCTATTATTTATATAGCTTTTTCGCCTGTTGTAAAAAATAAAGCTCAAACAAATAA
Organism: Arcobacter pernae; assembly: GCF_049472135.1. Taxonomy (NCBI): domain Bacteria; kingdom Pseudomonadati; phylum Campylobacterota; class Epsilonproteobacteria; order Campylobacterales; family Arcobacteraceae; genus Arcobacter; species Arcobacter pernae. Next base: position 81,487 of record NZ_JBMOVV010000001.1, on the reverse strand, counting down.
AGAAGAAAAACTCCAAGCAAAAGATGACACTATCTATCTAAGATTTGGCCACAACATACCAACATCAAGTGTTTTACATAAAGCAAGTACTCTTTATGCACAAAAAGTGGAAGAAAAAACCAAGGGAAAAGTAAAAATTGAAGTTTTTCCTGCACAAAAACTTGGGAATGACCATCAAATGGTAGAGTTAGCTAGAGAGGGAAAACTTGATATTATTTTGACACCTACTGCTAAACTAAGTGTTGCTATGCCATCTATGCAATATGCTGATTTACCTTTTTATTTTCCGACAAAAGAGGATTTGTACACTCTATTAGATGGAAAACCAGGTCAAATATTATTAGAGAATCTAACTAAAATTGACTTAATAGGTGTGACTTTTTGGGAAAATGGATTTAAACATTTTACTGCAAATAGTAAACTTGAAAGACTTGAAGATTTTAAAGATAAAAAGTTCAGAATAATGAAAAGTAAACTTATCAAAGACCAGTTCACTGCTCTTGAAGCCACTGCTATTCCTATTGATTTTCATTCAACAAAAAAAGCTTTAGAAAATGGGGTAGTTCATGGTCAAGAAAATCCTTTAATTGCTATTACAAGTATGAAGTTCCATGAAGTTCAATCGAATCTTACATTAACTAACCATGCATATTTAGGATATGTTTTTTCAATTAGTGCAAAAGTTTTTAAAACTCTTCCTAGTGAGATACAAGATATCCTAATAAATACAGCAAAAGAAATTACAAACTATGAAAGAGAAGAAACAGCAAAAAAAGAAAAAGAACTTTTAAAAATTATTGAAGATGCAAAACTTGATATTCATACATTAACAGATTATGAGAAAGATAGAATTGCTAATAAAATGAAAAATATTGCAAAATCATATGAGGAGATAATTGGTACAGATGTTATATCAAAAACTGAAGAGTATCTAATAGAAAAATATAAAAGCGATGACAACTACATAATTTTAGGACTTGACGCTGATTTATCTATGGCAGCTAAAGTTTCAGGATTAGCTATAAAAAGAGGTATTGAGTTAGCAATAGAAGATATAAACAAAAATGGTGGTCTTTTAGGAAAAGAAGTTGTTTTACTTGCTAGAGACCATAGTGCAAGAGCTTCTAAAAGTTTAAATAATATTGAATATTTTGAACAAAAAAATAATCTAGTTGGATTAATCGGTGGTTTACATAGTGCAGTAATTTCAAGTAATCTTGAAAAAATAAAAGAGACAAATTTACCATACTTAATACCTTGGGCAGCAGCTCCAACTCTTACAGAAAGTACAGATAATAATATCTTTAGAGTCTCTGCAAATGATAAATATGCTTCTACTTATATCTTAAAAGAGGCATTAAAAAAATTTAAAAATCCTGCTATTTTAGTTGAAAACTCAATATGGGGTAGAAGTAGTTTAGAGATTATGAAAAATGGATTAAATAAAAAGTCTAAACATTTTGCCAAAATTATAAATTTTAATAGGGGTGAAAAAAACTTTACAGATGAAATAAATGAAATCGTAAAATCAAATGCTGATGGAATAATTATGGTTGCGAACCCAATTGAAGGTGGAAAAATATTAGAAGCAGTTTACAAAACAAAAAAACTTCCTATTGTATCTCACTGGGGAATATTAGGTGGTAACTTCTATGAGAATCAAAAAGAGAGATTAAAAGAGATTGATTTGAGTTTTATTCAAAGCTTTTCTTTTATTAATAATAAAAGAGTTCAAGCAAAAAACTTAGCATTAAAATATATGTCAAAATATAATATAGCAACAATTGAAAAAATCAAAGCACCAGCAGGAGTAGCACAAGCTTATGATGCAACAATGATTTTAGCAAAAGCAATAAAAAATGCAAATAGTCTAAAAAAAGAAGATATCAAAAATTCACTAGAGAATATAAGTGAGTATAAAGGTGTAATAAAAGACTATATTAATATATTTAATAGCAAAAATCATGATGCTTTAGAAAAAAATGACTTTTTTATGGCAAAATACAACAAAGATGGACTTATTATCAAAGTAGGAAAATAGTATATGAATTTAAGAAAAATTTTTGCTCCTTTTGATAAAAGTATAAAAACTAGAGTTGTTATACAAGTATCGGGGCTAATTGCAACTGCTATTATATTAATAATTTTAATGATCAGTTTTATGATGGTAAATAATATCAATACAGAACTTGATAAATTACTAGAAAATAAAACACTGGATTCACAAAAAAGATTAGAACAAAGACTATCATACCTTATTGAAAGCTCTATAATTCTTTCTAAAAATGAACTTATTATAAACTCTTTGATAGACAAACAAACAAAAGAAAGAGTACTTGATATACTAGTTAGAAACTATATGCAAGATAAAAGTGTAGTATCTTTAAGTGTAGTTGATTTTGATGGAAATGCCATATTTAAAACTCAAAATAAAATACCTAAATACAATTCTTCATCAAAATTAAGAGCTAGTTTAGCTTTAGGTCAAACAACTACTTATCTTCAAGAATCAACAAATAATATTATTGTGATTGCTCCAATTACATACTATGATACAACACAAGGTGCATTAATATCTGTATTTGATATAAATCACTTGGGAGAAAATATACTTCTTGAAAACAATGAATATGACTATCTAAAACTAACAAATCAAGAAAAAGTAATTTTTTCTACAAACTTTGATAAGAACAAAAAATACTACAGTTACAAAACTAGTTCTTTTAATAAAAATACTTATATTGAAAAACTTGGTATTCATGTAGAAGTAGGAACTCTTAGTTTAAAATATGAAGAACCAATAAAAGATGCACTTATAAGACTTATTTTTATTGGTATATTATTTATTTTTGCTGGGTTGATTATTTCTCAACTTTTAGCAAAAGAGATAACTCAACCAATTTTAAAACTTTATGATAGAGTAAAATCTTCAAATAAAGATATTTTATGTTCACCAATTGGTACAAATGATGAGTTAGAACAATTAGCCCAAGCCTTTGATGAAAAGTCTTTAAAACTTCAATATCAAGTGGAACATGATAGTCTAACAGACCTTCCAAATCGACTACTTTTACATGATAGAATAAATCAAGCCATAATACATGCTAAAAATATCAATAGAAGATTTGTTGTATTTTTTATTGATTTAGACCACTTTAAAGAGATTAATGACTCTTTAGGACACTCTGTTGGTGATGCTTTATTAAAAAAAGTATCTATACTTTTATCAAATGCCACAAAAAACCACCTAAGTACAGTTGCAAGACTAGGAGGTGATGAGTTTATAATCTTTATTGAAGATATAGAAAGAAATGAACAAATTATTGATATAGCAGAAAAAATAATGGGATGTTTTTCTAATTCACAAGAAGTAAAATATTACGAACTTTTTGTGTCTTGTAGTATTGGTGTTAGTATTTTCCCAGAAGATGGTCAAACAACAGAAGAGCTAATCAAAAATGCAGATGCTGCTATGTATAAAGCAAAAGAGCTTGGAAGAAACAATTATCAATTCTACTCAAAAGAAATGACACAAAAAGCTATTGAAAGAATAGAAATAGAAAAAGAGCTTAGAAATGCTATTTCAAATGAAGAGTTTGAAGTATTTTTTCAACCACAAGTTGAGATTAAAAGTTCAAAAATTATTGGGGTTGAAGCTTTAGTTAGATGGTATCACCCAACAAAAGGGATTATCTCTCCTGCTTTATTTATTCCTTTAGCTGAAGAGATAGGTTTAATTGAATCTATTGATAAAATTGTGATGAAAAAAGCTATGAATAATTTTGTTGAAATACAAAACGAAGGTTTTGATTTAGGTACTTTATCTTTAAATGTATCAATGCTTCAAATAAACAAAGACAATAGTTTTATAAAAGACCTTAAAATAATTATAGAAGAATCAAAGATTGATATTACAAAAATTATAATAGAAATCACAGAAACTCAAGTAATGAAAGATATAAGTAAGACAATACATATTTTAGAAGAGATTAGAAATCTAGGAATGAAAATTGCTGTTGATGATTTTGGAACAGGACAATCATCTCTTTCTTACTTAAAAAAACTTCCTATTAATAAAATAAAAATTGACCAATCTTTCATTAGAGATTTACCACAAGATAAAGGTGATTTTGAGCTAACAAAAGCAATTATTGCTATTTCAAAAAGTATGCATATGAATTTAATTGCTGAGGGAGTTGAAACAAAAGAACAAGCAAAACTTCTTTTAGAAGAAGGATGCTTTGAAGCACAAGGGTATTACTACTATAAACCTTTAGATATTAACAGTTTAAAAGAAGTTATTAAAGACATAAAAAAAGCCTAGTGAAAACACTAGGCTTTTTTATTTTTATAAAACTCAAATATTACTTTAGTTTTTCTGCCACTAATTGATTTACAATTTGCGGATTTGCTTTTCCGCCTGTTGCTTTTAGAACTTGTCCTACAAAGAAACCTAAAAGCTTATTATTTCCTGCTTTAAATTTTTCTACATTATCAGGATTTTTAGAGATAACCTCATCAATAATAGGTATTATTACATCTGGGTCGCTTATTTGAATTAAGCCTTTATCTTCTACTATTTGTTTAGGTTCATTTCCTGTTTTTGCCATTTCTTCAAATACTTGTTTTGCAATCTTAGAAGAAATAGTTTCATCATCAAGCATAGCCACTAAAGAAGCAACTTGTTTAGCATCAAACTTCACTTCACTTGCATCTTTCTCTTTTAATACTCTTGCAACTTCTGTTACAACAATATTTGCTAAACTGATTTTACTATTTGGTATTTGCTCTAAAGCACTTTCATAAAAAGATGAAAGTTTTTCATCTCTTGCTAAAGTATTTGCAACTGCATTATTTAAACCATAACTAGTAGTGTACTTTTCATAAAGTGCTTTTTGCTCATCAGTCATAGGAGCTTCAACTCCGTCAATCTGTACTTTCTTCTCTTGTACTTTAGGTTTTACTTGTTCTTGTGGTTTTTCTTTTTGCGTTTTTTTACCCCAAGAGTCTTTTAATCCTACGATTTTATTAAATACAGGTTTTTCATCTGTATAGTCAATAGGATCAGCATAGAAATAACCTTGTCTTTCAAACTGGAATCTCTCATCTGGTTTATCAGTAATTACAGCAGGTTCAACTAAAGCATTTTTTATAATCTTTAATGAATTAGGATTTAAATCATCTAAGCTTTCTGGTGCTTCATTTTGATAAAGTCTATCATAAAGTCTTACTTCAACTCTCGCTGCTTCTTTTGCACTTACCCATTGAATTGCACTTTTTACTTTTATACCACTTGTATCGCTTCCACTTTTTGAGTTAGGATAATATTGAGCTTTTATTTCTACAATATTACCTTGCTCATCTTTTATAACTTCTTTACAAGAGATAATATATCCATGTCTTAATCTTACAGGTTGTTCAGGTGTTAATCTATAGAAACCCTTTGGAGGATTTTCACTAAAATCTTCTCTTTCTATATAAAGTTCACTACTAAAAGGAATTTTTCTAGTTCCTTCTTTTGGTACATCATGAGGATAATATGAAGCTTCAAGCTCTTCACTTCCTTCATAGTTTTCAATAGTTACTTTTATAGGGTCAAGTACAGCCATAACTCTTGGAACTTTTGTATTTAAATCATCTCTAATTGAAAACTCTAATTGAGCTACATCTACCATAGAGTTTGCTTTAGCAATACCTATTTGATCACAGAAGTTGATAATAGACTCTTTTGTATACCCTCTTCTTTTGTATCCAGCAATAGTTGGCATTCTTGGGTCATCCCAACCACTTACATATCCACCATCAACTAACTCTAAAAGTTTTCTTTTACTCATAACAGTATAGTTTATACCAAGTCTTGCAAACTCATGTTGATATGGTCTTGGAGGCGTAAGTTCTAAAGTATCTAAAACCCAATCATAAATATCTCTATTATTTTCAAACTCTAAAGTACAAATAGAGTGAGTAATACCTTCAATATAATCAGATAAACAATGAGCAAAATCATACATAGGATAAATACACCACTCATCACCTGTTCTAAAGTGATGTGCATGTCTAATTCTATAAAGAAGTGGGTCTCTAAGCTTCATATTAGCAGCACCCATATCAATCTTAGCTCTTAATACGTGTTCACCATCTTTGAACTCACCATTTTTCATTCTCTCAAAAAGGTCTAAATTTTCTTCAATACTTCTATTAGCATATTCACTTCTTTTTCCAGCTTCTGTAACAGTTCCTCTAAGCTCTCTCATTTGCTCTTCATCTATACTATCAACATAAGCCTTACCCATTTTGATAAGTTGTACTGCATAATCATATATCTTTGGGAAATAATCAGAAGTAAAATATACACTTTTCCCCCAATCAAAACCAAGCCATTGTACTGCATCTTTTAATGCTTCAACATATTTAGTATCTTCTTTTGTTGGGTTTGTATCATCCATTCTTAGGTTACAATGACCTTCATAGTCATTTGCAATACCAAAATTGATACAGATTGATTTAGCGTGTCCTATATGTGGGAAACCATTTGGCTCAGGAGGGAATCTTGTAACTACCTTATCATATTTGCCATTTTTTAAGTCTTCTTCTACTATAACACGTAAAAAATCTTTGCTTTCACTCATTATTATTAAACCTTTTGATTTTGTAACTTTTATAAGGGATGTATTCTAGCAAATTTGTGCTTATAGCATCTTGGTTTAGATTATTGTTTTTGCTGTTCTTTTTTAAACTCTAAAGGAGTCTTCTTTTCAAACTTTTTGAAAAACTTTATTAAGTTAGTTATTTCATCAAACTCTAATTTATTTGCTATTTCTTGCAAAGTAAGACATTCATCTAAAAGATACCTTTTTATCTTAATCAATAAAAACTCATCAAGATAGGCTTTTGTAGTTCTATTTGTATATTTTGTCAAAACTCTTGTCAAGGTTTTACTTGAAATATCAAGTTTTCTTGCATAATCCTCAACTCTTAAAGTGTATTTATGTGTGTTTCTTAGCATATATGTAAAATCATTATAAAGTTTTTCATCTTTTGATTTTATAGTAATTGAACCTTTTACTCTTTGTCGTTTTAACTGAATAAGTAAAGATTGAAATAATGATTGTATGATAGCTTTTTTATACTCATCAGTTGGTTGCTGCAACTGATGAGTTAGAAGCTTGATATTACTAATAATTGCGTCAAATGTCACTTCGTCTAACTGTAGAGTAGGAGAATACCTCATATAGTCAAACATATCAGTGATTGTTTCTTTTATCACGCTACATAAAAAACCTTCTGTAAACTCCAAAATATAACAATTCATATTTGGATTTAATTTAAAAGAGCTTACTTGATTTTTGGCTATAAATAAAACTGTTCTTTTTTTATAAGACCATGTTTTAAAATCAATATTATGTTCACCCTGCCCTTGGGTAATAATCATAATAGAATTGAACTTAATTCGATGATAGTTTTCAAGTTGCTCGTAAAACTTAGTTGTATTTAGAAGCTCTTTCATGTCTAATATTTGAAACTCTAAATGTTCATCATTAAGTTTTTGAAAAGGTATCTCTATAAGTTCATTTTTCTCTTTCATTTTTTCTTCTTTGTTTTAAGCTTTTAAAACTGTAACATAAGACTCTTTATTTTTAAACATAACTACTAATATTAAAAGTAAAATAACTAAAGAACCACCAATACCAGCTGGGTCTAAAAATAAGTGAGCTAACATGGCATTTAACATAACTGGCACAATAACAATTGCCATTAAAGGAACAAATCTATTTAAGACAAAAGATAAACCAGCTATAAACTGAATAGCTCCAACTAAAGTAAACATATATCCTGTTTTTCCTAATGCTTGCATAAACATTCCCATTTCTTGAGAAACCTCTGGATTTGGCATAAAGTGTAAGAATTTGTTTAAACCAAATACTATTAAACCTATACCTACAAGTATTTGAACTGCTAATAAAATTTTTGTTTGAATTGAATTTTTTTCCATTTTTTTAACCTTTTTTGTTTTTGTTAATTCTAACAATTCGTCCAATATTTATAAAGGTAAAAAACGGACTATTTAAAGTAAAAAATGGACAATTATAGTTTTACTTGTTTATTCATAATTTTAAGTACTAATTTTCTCAAGCTTTTAATAAAAGGATAAACAATACTCCTAAAAAAATAGTTATCCCAAAAGAAAACTCTGTTTTGACTTAAGTCATTTAAAAACAGTATAGCATCCACACCTTGATAAATATCACTATTTTCTACTCTGATTATATAACCATCATTTATATCAAAACCTAAACTTTTAAAAGTCTCAATTTGCTCTTGATTTTCTCTTGCATTTAAAAGTATAAGTTCATGTTTGTTTTTTAATTTTATGTAGTTTGCATATGAGTTACAAAAAGGACACTCTTTATCATAAAACATTTCTATTTTCATATAAGTCCTTTCTGTTTTTGTCTTTTTTATATATCAAAAAGTAGTTTTTCTATTTGTTTATTTTCTTTAGTTTTTCCATTTGCAATATCAAAACATTTGTCCTTATTATCAATTGCTATTTGAACTATATCCTTATCAACCTTACCAATATCTGCAAATTCATTTAGTATCTCAAGAATTTTTTCTAGACTCATTCCTTTTCTATATGGTCTATCTTGAGCTAAGGCTTGAAAAATATCCGCAACAGCAATAATTCTTGCTTCTATTGAAAGTTCATTTTCATTTGGTTGAAAGGGATAACCACTTCTATCTAAATGTTCATGATGATAAGCAGCCCAAACAGCAATATCTTCTAAACCTTGAATATGTCTTAGAATTTGAAAAGTCTCAAAACTATGTTGGTTCATAACACTTCTTTCAAAATCAGTAAGTTTTCCTTTTTTTTCTAAAATATAATCAGGAGTATGAAGCTTTCCAATATCATGTAAAAAACCTGCTATTTGTATTTTTTGGCATTGAAGAGTTGATAGGTTTATTTTTTGGGCTAAATAGTAAGCTAAACAACCTACTCGTGTTGAATGTTGAGCGGTAAATGGACTTTTTTGGTCAACAATATAAGATAGAATCAATGATAACTGTTTTATTTGTTCAATAGTCAAATTTAAATTGTTTTTATATCTTCCCATATCCCAAGTGTATCTTGTAATATGTCTATCTTCTAAGGAAATCCAAAAAGCTTCTGATTTTTGAACTTCATAAAAAGCTTCTACAAATGTAGGATTAAAAAAACTATCTTTACATCGAAGAATGTTTTCAACTATTTCTTGTTTTGCAAATAAAATATCATTTTCATAATGAAGAGCTGACAAAATATCAATTCTATCTGCTAGAAAAATAAGATTTGCCATCATCTTATCTTTTTGTTCAAGCTGTAAATCTTTTAATTCCTCATATTTTGTATGATGATGAAAGATAGGCATTGCAAACTTTTTTAAAGGTTCAAAACTACTTAATAATTTATAGCCTATTTCACAGTGAATATGGGCATCTTCCCAGTCAAAGTGATTTACTAAACTACTATGCATTTGTTCTGTTGAAACTCCACAGTCATGCAATAATCCTAATTCAAATACAAAATGAATATCATCTTCACACCAATTTAAAGCATTTGCAATTTGTGTAGCAATAAAAGCAACTCTTTTCCCATGATTTGTGTCATTCATTCCCACTAAATCAACTGTTGTTTCTATGGCTAATATCATTTGTTTTAAATCAACATGAAAGTTTGAATCAGTTTGCATTGATTTATCCTTTTGGTAATAATTATTTTATGTTCTTATTATAGACAAAAATAATACCATAATTGTATTGTTATTAAAAGAAAAAATATATGGTTTATATAATTGGATTTATAAATATCTAACTGTCTATATCATATAATCCCATTCTTAAAAAACTGCAAAAAAGAGAATTATGATTGAATTAATAAATATATCGAAAAGTTACCCAACAGGTGAGTTATATAGTGACTTAAATTTAAGACTAAATCAAGGAAATAAAGTAGGACTAGTAGGAAGAAATGGTACTGGTAAATCAACTTTATTTAAATTAATCTTAGGAGAAGAACAATACGACTCTGGTGAGATTAAATTTCCAAAAGGTTATAGGATTGGTGCTTTAAAACAGTATTTTGATTTTACTGAGAAAAAACTAATAGATGAAACAGCCTTAGCTTTAAGTGAAGATGATAAATATGATATTTATAAAGCTGAAAAAATGCTATTTGGTTTAGGATTTTCAGAAGATGATTTACAAAAAGACCCTAAATCATTCTCTGGTGGTTATCAAATTAGAATAAACCTTGCAAAACTTTTACTTACTGAACCAAATATGCTTTTACTAGATGAGCCTACAAACTACTTAGATATTTTATCTATTAGATGGCTAAAAGCTTTCTTAAAGTCATTTCAAGGAGAAGTTATTCTAATCACTCACGATAGAGAGTTTATGGATAGCGTTTGTACTCATACTTTAGGTATTGTAAGAAAAAGTGCTTTTATGATTCAAGGTGGTACTAGAAAGTTTTATGAGCAAATTTTAGCAAATGAAGAACATCATGAGAAACAAAAAATTGCACAAGAGAAAAAAATCAAAGATTTAGAAGAGTTTATTGCTAAAAACAAAGCAAGAGCAGCTACAGCAACACTGGCTCAATCAAAAATAAAAATCTTGGAGAAAATGGAAATTCTAGAAGATTTAGATTATGATGCTAACTTAAAATTTGATTTTAACTATAAAGATACAGCAGCTAAATTCTTACTTGAAGTAAAAGATTTAAGTTTTGGATATACTCCTGATAATATACTATTCAAAAATATAACTTTTGCACTAAATAGAGGTGAAACAATAGGTATCATAGGTAAAAATGGTAAGGGTAAATCAACTTTATTAAATACAATTGCAGGTGAACTTGAAGCTTTAAGTGGAAGTGTAAACTATCATCCTTCATGTGTTTTTGGACACTTTGGACAAACAAATATCTCTCACCTAAACAAAAAAAATACAATTATGGATGAAATATATAGTGTTAACCATAAACTTCCTGAAGCAGTTATCAGAAGTATTTGTGGACTTATGATGTTTAGTGGAGATAATGCAAAGAAAAAAATCTCACTTCTTTCAGGTGGTGAAAAATCAAGAGTTATGCTTGGGAAAATCATCGCACAAGATGTAAACTTACTTTTCCTAGATGAGCCTACAAACCACTTAGATATTGACTCTATTGATGCTCTTACAAATGCTATTAAAGCTTTTGAAGGGTCTTGTATGATTGTAACTCACTCAGAAGAGTTACTAAGAGCTGTATGTGATAGACTTATTATCTTTACAAATGATGGAGCTGATTACTTCAACGGAACATATGATGAGTTCTTAGAAAAAGGTGGTTGGGATGATGGTCAAGATGAACCAAAGAAAAAAGTTGCAAAACCTAAAAGAAATAAAAAAGAGATTAGAAAACTAAGATCTATTATCGTAGCTGAAAAAAGTAAAGTTACAAAACCAATTAAACTTGAAATTGAAGAAATTGAAGCTTTAGATGGAGTTGAAAAACAAAAAAAACAAGCAAGACTAATTGAACTTCAAAATGAACTTGATAGACTAAATGCCGAGTTTGAAAAAAGAATGGATGAAGTCTAATAACTAAAAAATAATAAAATTATTTGTCATATTGTATATTTCTTATTCTTCAATTTTTCTGATATAATAGGAGATATACTATGACAAAGAATAAATATGAAAACTATATCTTCAAACTTTAAAATAATTTTTGCATATGCATTATTTGGCTCTTTATGGATTTTTTATTCTGATAAAATCTTAGCTAATCTTGTAAATGATATTGATACTTTAAACTCTATTCAATCATATAAAGGTTGGTTTTTTATATTTATTACTTCTTTACTTTTATACTATCTTGTAAACCGTTATGAAAAGCAAAGAAACAAGATAGAAAAAGAGTTGAGAGAAAAAGATATTTTACTTATACAACAATCAAAAATGGCTGCAATGGGAGAAATGATAGATAATATCGCTCATCAATGGAAGCAACCTTTAAATACTATCTCAACTACAGCATCAGGAATAAAACTTCAAGAAGAACTAGATATTTTAAATAATAAAACTTTAGTAAAAGAAATGGATAACATAACAACTTCAACTAAGTTCTTATCTGAAACGATAGATGACTTTAGAAATTTTTTTAATACAAATAAAACAAAGAGAGAATTTTCTTTAGAAAACTGTATAAATAAAGTTTTATTACTTGTAAACTCAAAACTAAGAAATAGATACATAGAAGTAATAAAAGATATAAATGAGTATAAGGTTACTGGTGTTGAAAACGAGATAGTTCAAATACTTATGAATATAGTAAATAATGCAATTGATGCTCTTGATGACTCAATAAATGATAATAAATATATTTTTATAGATACAAAAATAGAAGAAGATAAAATCTATATTACGATAAAAGATAATGCAGGTGGTATAGACAAAAATATAATAAATAAAATATTTGAATCAAGATTTACTACAAAAAAAGAAGGAAAAGGAACAGGAATAGGACTTTATATGAGCAAGATTATTATCAACTCATATAAAGGCTCTATATCTGCTAAAAACTCTAAATTTAAATATAAAAATAAAGAGTATATAGGTGCAGAGTTTGAAGTTTGTATACCTATAAAATAAGAAGTTTTTTTAGCTATTTATTTCAAAACTACTTTAAAACAAATATTACTTATATTCAACCCTATTTCTTCCTTTTTCTTTTGCTTTATATAACAATTCATCTGCTTCTTTATAAATGCTATCATCATCTTTAATTTTTGATGCATTTTTACAAACAAGTCCTATAGATGCTGTTATATATTTACTTGCACTATTACTTGTATGCTCAATTTGAAGGTTTTCTATATTTTGTCTAATCGTATTTGCAAACTGTATTGCTTTTTCTTTATTATCAGCTTTAAATATTACCCCAAACTCTTCTCCGCCAAGTCTAAAACAATAGTCATCTGCTCTATGTAGTGAATCTTTAATACAAGTAGCTACACTTTTAAGTACAGTATCGCCCTTTTGATGACCATAAGTATCGTTGCATTTTTTAAAGTAATCTATATCGATTATAACAAATGACAACAACTCATTTTTTCTTTTTGCTGAGTTTATAATCTTGGGAAACAATTCATTAAAATATCTTCTATTGTAGATATTTGTAAGTCCATCTGTAATTGAAATTTGTTTAAGTTGAGTATTTAGTTTATTAATATAATATTGTCTATATAACAAAATGGCAATTATCACTGTTGATCCAATTAAGACATACCATAATAGTGTATAATCCACAGCTCTATCATATTTTACAGAAACCCATTTGTTTAATATTTCATTACGAGTCTCTTGGGTTAATGAATTTATAGCTTTTTGCAAAATATTGAGTAAAACCTCATCATCATTTCTAACACCAATACCTAGTTCCCAATTATCTTTTACTTTACCTGTGATTTTAAGTTCCCCTAGATATTCTTTCTGGATGACTTGACCAATACTAGTTAAAGTACCTATATAGGCATCATATTTATTTTCACTAAGCCCTTTTAAACCTTCATGAATATTCTCTACATCTATAATTTGAATTTTAGGATACTTATTTCTTGTAAGCTCAGCGAAGGCATACCCTTTTGGTATAGCAACTCTCTTACCCGTGAGTTCATTTATATCATTTATAAACGTTACATCAAATTTTGTAGCAACTACCAAAGGAATACTTAAATATGGAGCTGTAAAATTAAGATACTTACTTCTATCAGGAGTTTGCATAACTAAAGATAGAATATCGCATTGTCTATTTTGTGCAAAATCTAAAGACTGTGTCCATGTATCAGACTTAATAACTTTAAAGTTTACTCCCAAACGACTAGAAATTACTTTATAATAGTCTGCTGTCATACCTATATGCTTACCTGTTTTGTCAAAAGCTTCTAAAGGCATCCAATTTGGGTCAATACACATAGTTATTACATTGTTTTTACTTTGTAGATAGTTTTGTTCATCTTTAGTAAGCAATAGTTTTGAATTTGTATTTATTTGATCAATGGAAGTTTTTACATTTATCCAACGATTTAACATTTCAATTTTTTCACTTTCATTTATAGATGCAAGTGCTTTTTTGATGATAGTATAAAGTATTGGCTTTTGTGGATTTACTCCAAAGTGTAGGTCATTTTTAGATATATTTGGTAAAAGAAGTTCATCTACAAGCTTTATATTAGAATACAAATTTTTTTTAATAATATCATTCATAGTAGTAAGTGAACCAATTGTTGCATCTATTTGATTGAAAACAAGTGCTTTAGCAAGGTCTACTTCAGATTTATATTCAATGATATTTAAATAGCCGAATTTTCTTAGCTCCTCTTCATAAAAAACATCTTGTACAATTCCAACTTTTTTTCCTTTTAGACTTTGAATTCCTTTATAGTTTTTGAAATCATCTCTTACAAATATAACATTTGGTATTTCATAATAACTATCTGTAAAAAGGGTAAAATCCTCTCTTTCTTTTTTGTATGAAATTGAACTAATCATATCAACTTTTTTAGATTTAAAACTATCTAGATTGTCACTCCAATTTCCAGAGATTATTTTAAACTCTAAGCCAGATTTTTGTGAGATGAGATTTAATAAATCGATTTCATAACCAATGTTTTTTCCATTTTCCTCAAAAGAAAAAGGTGGAAATTTAATCATTTGAGCGATTGTAACTGTTGGATTATCTTTAAGCCATTGTTTCTCTTTTTTTGTAAGATTTATGAGTGCGTTTTGTATTACTTTTTTTTGAGGAGCAAAATATTTATTTATAAGTTGAAGTTTTTCTGAGGGAGTGATTAAAGCTGTTGCTTTTTGTATAATTGAATATAAAATAGTATTTTCTTTAGTGATACCTAAACGCAAATCTTCCTTTTTAATAATATTTTCACTAATCTCATCTAATATTTCAAGATTAGTGTATGCACCTTGTAAGATATATTTCTGACCACTTGTAAGGTTATTAAATGCTGCGTCTATATTTCCAAAAGCAAGTGCTTTTATTTTTTCTCTTGAATTTTCAAATGCTACTAATTCAAAAAGATCTAAATTTTTAATATTTTCATAGTAATAGATCCCTTTTGTTATACCTATTTTTTTGCCTTTAAGTGACTCTAAACCTTTATAGTTTTTAATACTATCTTTTTGAGCAAATATTACATTGGGAATACTAAAATAAGGCTCTGTAAAAGTTGTAAAAGCTTCTCTTTCTTTTGTATATGATATAGCATCAATAATATCTGTTTTTTTATTTTTAAAATTTTCAAGAGTTGTTGACCAATTATTTATATCTATCTCATATTTTAAATTTACTTTTGAAGCGAGTAATTTAAAATACTCATAAGAAAAGCCATTGATTTTACCATTTTGTTTAAAACTAAAAGGATAATACTCTTTTACCATTCCTATTTTAATAGTATTATTTTTTATATACTCTTTTTCTGTAGTTGTTAGTTTTTGGGCATTTAATGCATACATGCAAGTTATTAATAATAAAAATAGTTTAATTATAGACTTCATTGTTATCCATTTTTAGCTAGTTATTAAATTTTATCAAAATAAATGTTTTATTAGTGTTAATTTATATATACATATTAGTCCTAAACTCAGTATTGATACGATAAAAGCCTATATTAAGATTCAAACTAGTTTTTCTTGCCCAATTCTATAGGATCAAAATTCATGAAAATAGTTTTAAAGTTTAAAACCATATACGAAAAACTTTTAGTTAGCTATTTTCGTACAAAGAAGTTTTCCGACATTACTTTTTGTATATTTATCAGGATATTACAACACTATTTTAAAAAGTGTCGGAAAACAGATGTTTTTCATATATTTATATTTTTTAGATGTTAAAATTCAAAAGCAGTTAAAGTCAAAATGTAAAATTTTTGCATCTGTATAGATACTTATTAAAATCATATTATAATTTAATTACTGATTCTTATTTGAAGAATGTTCCAAATGTTACAGGTTTTTGAAAAGTACTGTCACATCAATAACTAATTAAATATATTCTCCTTTAAACTGTGCGATATATGTACAATTCAATTGAGAATATACCTTTTTATAAACTTTATGTAATTTATCCTCTTTTTATTCAAAAATATAATTTATTTCAATTAAGCTATTGCAATTTCAAAATATATATTGTATTATTTGTTATCTTTTTAAGATTTGCACAAACTAGAGTGCAAAAGTTAATTGTGTGAGGAACTCTCCTTTTTAACTTAAAGTACAAGGCTGATAGTTAGCTTTTTATATCTTAACATTTGAAAATGATAAGTAATACTTTAAGTGAATACAAAATAAAAATCTCTTCGTTTAAATCATTACTTATTTTTTGATATTTAAAGGATAAAAAATGATTAATAAAAAAATAGCTGTTTTCTTTGATTGTGAGAATATTAGTTATAAATATCTTGATGAGATATTTGATGAATTAGCAAAAATAGGTGAAGTTAGTATAAATAAAGCTTACCATGATTGGAGTAATGAAGACTCTAATCAATGGAAAGAAAAATTAAGTGAGTATGCAATTGAACCCATAACAATCTTTAGAAGTACTTCAGGTAAAAACTCAGCTGATATTAAAATAGCAATTGATGTTACTAATACTACACATATATCTAATATTGATATTATAGTTTTAGTATCAAGTGATAGTGATTTTACAAACCTTGCTATTGACATCAAATCAAAAGGTATAATTAGTATTGGTTTCGGAGAAGAAAAAACACCTAATAAATTAAGAAAGGCATTTTCAGAGTTTTTTGAGTTACCAAGATTAAGACAAAAACAAAAGCCTATAAATATAATATTAAAAGAAGCAATTAATAATACAATGTATGATGATGGATTTGCAAATGTTGCAGTAATCTCACAATATTTAAAAAATAAAGACTCATCTTTAATTCCTCAAAACTATGGATATGAAAGATGGAGTGATATTTTTAAAGAGGAAACTAACTACTTTATTACTGATTACAGAAAAGATAAAAGTATGTTGGTAGTTAAAATTAAAGATTAAATCTATTAATTATTTTTTAGCCTTTTTCTTTTTTTATTAATATTATAAAATCAATTGGAAAAGGCTACTTCTAGAGCAGTTTTTGATAATAAAAATTTTTTCTCAAAAAGACTTGAGATTTGGAATATGTTCAAAAGTACAGGTTGTTGAACTTATTTTCAAACTCATAATTATAATAGTTTGTCTATTATCTTTTGAGTCCTATTTAATGTTGACAGATCAAACTTCTAGTGTATCATTTGCATATAGTGAAGTTGTTATTAGTGTTAAATATAGAAATATTATTTTAGTTGTCATTATATATCCTAATTAAATATATAAATTATACTTAATTTATTTAATAATATTATTATGTTAATTAATAAAACAATTAATTATTATAAAATAGGTTTGACTTTAGTTAATAATTGTGGTCTATTTTTTATAATACTATGTTTATAAGCTTAGATGCTTCTTTCATAGTTAATCCAGATTTTGAACAAGCATCTTCAAGCTTTTCTTTTTTCTTTAGTAGTTTTAAAAAAACTATATATTTATATTCCATTGTTAGTATGGTCAATTTTATCCTTTATTGTATTTGTGGATAGAACCTTTGAATTCTTTATCAGAATATTTCAATGTATCTATCTTTTTATATTTAAACCCAAAATTTATCATCTCTTTTTTAAATTTTGAATGATTACCTCTACTTGGGTCAACAATTATTACTTCACATTTATTATTTGCATATTGATTAATAAAATGAGAAAGTAACTCTCCATGATTTTGTTCGTAAAGTAAATCACTTCCTATTATTAAATCAAATTTTCCAATTTTTGTTAAAAATTTATCTTCCCAGTCTAGTCTATGAAAAGGAATATCTGTATCATTATTTAAATTTGAGTTATTTACAAGAAAAGCTTCTACTTCTGGATGATAATCGGTTGCTGTAATGTCTTGATGTAAATGATTTAAAAGTAAACTACTTAAACCAATACCACATCCAACTTCAAGAATTCTTTTTGAAGTAGTATCAGATTGATAAATATAGTTAGCTAAAATGTGACTTGAAGGCCATAATACTCCAAACAAAGACCAAGACGAAGAATTTATCCCTAAGTCTTGAGCTTCATTGTTTTTATCATAGAATTGCTGAGTATTTTTAAGTGTTTTTAAATGTATATCAACATTATCAAATACTATTGTTTGATATTTATATCGTATATTAGACAAAACATTTATAGAGTTTCTACACTCGTTGCATGTTCACCTTTTTGATTTACACCAATATTAAAAGTAACTTTTTGTCCATCTTTTAAAGAAGTTCTTCCATAACCTCTATTATTAATCTCATTATGGTGAACAAATATATCTTTGCTATTATCTTCTAATTGGATAAATCCAAAACCTTTTTCATCATTGAACCATTTTACAGTTCCATTGTATCTATTTGACATAGAAATCCTTTTATATATATTACTTCATTTAAGAAGTTTTAGTAAAGTTAAATCAGGGTTTTAAATTTTAGAGAGATAAGTGTTGACATTGAAGTCAATAAAAAGCAAACAATAAATAAGTACTAATTTTTTCTTTAAGTACCACACTATATCTGAAATAAATAAAAATAGCAAGTTTTTATTCATAAAGTTTGAAATAGTTCTAATTAACAATTGATTCTCAAAAATTTTAAGTGATAGCATAAAACTAATTTTATATATTTATTACAAGTATCTGCATTTCAAAGTAAGATTTAAAATTGAAATTAGTAGATGAATATCTTGTTGTCTATATTTGTATTCTTAAGCCTCAAATAAGTATTTAAACTACTGAAAATATTTGAATAAATATAAGTACTAAATTTACAATTATTCCAAGTGTAGGTATCCAAAAAGGAATATTGATAATACCTTCAGGTGTAGGACTTTTAAGTTTGATTTTAATTAATGCAAGATTTATTAATGTAAATACTATAAATATAAAAAAATTTGTTAGATTAGCTAGAATTAAAATTGGAAGCTATAAAGTAAAAATTGTTGGAAATTTTACTGATTTCCAAATTCCTAGTATTGCAACAACTGTTAAAACAATTAGTAGTAGAGTCGCTGTTAATGTGGAATGTAAATTAAAATAATTAGAGATGTATCCATTGAACTCCTAAATAATTATTTCACTTGATAATAGTAAACTATCTTTATAGTTTTGTTTGAAAATATTCATTAAATAAGTTATACTCTAATATGAAACATCGAATTGAAAACAAATTATTCTCTGTTATTAATACTATACCAAACCCTATCATTATAATAAGTAGTGATAAATTACAAAGTGTTAATAATGCTTTTTTAAATTTTTTCAATGTTAAATCTATTGAAGAATTTACTAAGATTAATGGCTGTATTGCTAAGCTTTTTATACAAAACAATGGGTTTTTTACACTGTCAGATGTAAAGGATAATAGCTACTGGAGTGATTATTTGTTTTTTCATACTGAAATAAATCGTATTGTTTCTATTCAAAATCAAGATAATAAAATATTTGATTTTGAGCTTACTATAAAAAAGATAGAAAATGATTCAGAATATATTATTGTATTTAATGATATTACTAAATATATTGCAGAAAAAAATGAATATAAATATTTTGCTTATCATGATCATTTAACTAAAATATATAATAGGCAAAAGTTTGATGAATTATTTTTAAAAGAAATTGAAAATAAAGAAAGATATAAAGATCATATATCTTTACTTTTAATAGATATTGATCACTTTAAAGTTGTAAATGATACTTATGGTCATTATATAGGAGATTTGACACTTATAGCATTAACTAAACTTATTAGTAAAGATCTTCGTATTAATGATATTTTTGCACGTTGGGGTGGTGAAGAGTTTATTATCTTACTTCCAAGAACAGATATTGATGCAGCATATATTAAAGCTCAAGAAATACGTTCTTTAGTTGAATCTCATGTAGATAAAGAACTTCCTTCGATTACAATAAGTATCGGTGTTACTGAAATGAACAATTCTGATACAACTAATACATGCTTACAACGTGTTGACAAAGCTCTATATCTATCAAAAGAAAAACGTAATGATGTAGTAAAGGTAATTTAATTATTGATTCATAAAATCTGTTTTTCAAAACCTCTTACTTATTGAGCAGTTTTTATAAAATAAAGCCTGTTCCAAAAAAAGTTGAATTTTTGAACAGATGAAGTAGTCAAATTGACTACTTCTTTTTAGCTATATCTTTAATTGCTCTATAGATAGTATTACGTGCTACATGAAAAAGTTTAGATAATAAAGAAACAGACTTTCCTTTTTCATGTTGCTTATATATAATATTCTTTTGTTTTGTACTTAGTATAGCTTTTCTACCAAACTGAACACCTTTTTTCTTTGCAGCTTCAATTCCTTCTCTAACACGTTCATTTATCAAATCACGTTCAAACTCTGCAATAGCACCTAACATTGTAAATAACAGTCTACCTGCTGGAGATGTTGTATCAATATTTTGATGTAATACTTTTAGGTTTACCTCTTTATTTTGTAAAAACTTTGCAATATTATGAAGATCTATTACAGACCTTGCTAATCTGTCAAGTTTTGTAATATAAAGTACATCACCTTCTCTTATAAAATCCATCATTATCTTAAACTGTTCACGATTTGATTCATTCTTTCCTGACTTTTTTTCTGAGAAAATCTTTTCACATCCAGCATTTTTGAGTTGATCAATTTGATTCTCAAGATTTTGGCTTGAAGTTGAAACTCTTACATAACCTACATTCATAATAAATCCTTTGTATTGAACTTACTATTTATCTCATATATTAGAATGATTGTAAAGTAATGTCTATTTTCCTAAAAGAACAGGTTGTTGAACTTTTTTTATTAATCATCTTTATAACAATTCTTTACCCACATTTCATCTCCCAATATATTAACATTTTGCAGGTTTATCATGATATCACCCTAATATACATATATTAAAACTATAGTGAAAGATTAAAATTGCTTGAAATAATATTTTTTACTAAAAAGTTTTACATCTACCTTATCTAAGGTGATTATTGGTGTTTTAATACATAATTTTTTTATATGTTATTTATTAATTTTTAGGCCATGTTGTATATAATGCATATTTAATAAATAGTTATAGGAAATGTAAAAGTAGATACTTTAGATGTAATATTAGAACGGAAAAGAAAACATGCAATTAAAATTAAAAATATGAGATATAAAGATGCTGATGAAGGTAATCTTAAAAACTGAAGAAAAATTATGTGTGACATCATTTTACTAAAGCTAAATAAAGGATAAAGAATGAATAAGTTTAAGAAGGGAAGTATAACTATTATTTTATTATTTATTGTCTTGAATATATGGATATATTCAGTAACATATAAAGATTATGTGATTAAAGCACCTGAAGTCTTAAAGGAGGCAAGAAAAGATTTTGTAAGTGCTTATGTTATACACATATATTATGCTTTTTTTGTAAAAAGTTTAGGGATAGATTTTCAGAGTAAATTATTATCTCCCATAAAAGAATCAAGAGATTATTTCTATCATAAAGCTTTAAAGAAACTCCCTAAAAATGAATCAGAAGCAGCAGTATGGTTCTCTTTATTTGAGGCAAATTTATATAATTTTTCTATGAGAGGTGTTTATGGTAGACTTGCTAAAAAATATGGAAAAGATTTTGCAGAACAATTTATTGAGAAATTGTATAAAAATATTGAATTATTCTCTCTTAATAATTTTAATGATAGAGATTCCAAGTTAAATAAAAACATACTAGAAGAGTATTTAAATTTTATATATATTTACACAGGTGATTTTCATTTAAATGAAAAAAAATTACTTTTCTCAAAAGAAAATATGAAGAAAGTTAGTACTAATAAAAAATTACATGAAAGATTTATAAATATATATAAATGGTATGAACAAATACTTAACTATTATAAAGTTGATCATTCTGTTGAATATGAAAGAATAATAAGTAGCCATAATTGGAATACCCCTTACATGAGAAATAAACAAAATATTTCTTATATAGCATCTTTTATACTATTTTATAAAATAACAAATAATATATTTGATTGTGAAAAAGATAAAATTTATCTAAATAAAATTGATGAGTTGCAAACGGAACTTTTAAATCATACAAAAAAATATAAAATAACAAAAAAACAAATGAATTCTTTAAAATATACTATTTCTTATACTTTAATTAAGAATACTAAAAAAGAACAAAAATTTAAATCTAATAATCCATTAAATCTAACTATAAATTGTGAGTAAATTTTAATTAAAAGGAGTTAAAATGTCAAGATTACATAGAACATTAGATGCTATTGAAAGAATGGCTGTTTTAAAAAAAGATTAGAAGAACAATCTTTTGAGGGTACAGCAGAACTATCTATTCCAACAAATTTAAAATCATCATTATCATATGAATCCAAAGTTATCAACGAAGTTAGGCTATCGAGGTAGCTTTTACAATTTCTCCTGCTAAAGTTGATGTCCCAACTCTTTTTATATTAATACTTGCATTTAAATCTCTATCTAAAATATTATCACAAGTATCACATTCAAATATTCTTATATTTAGAACACGAAGTACTGAAGTGAGTTTTTCGTATTCCACAAAGTGTTCAAAAAATAAAAACTGCAAAGTTCCACAAACCTTATGGGATTAAGGAACAAAAAAAATACACTTTAAATTATATATTTAAATTATCATCCAATTATATTTACTAATCTTCATAAAGTTAAATCACGTAATTCATTTAGTAAAAATATAAGCGAATAGATTTAAATAAAAAGACAATTGATTTTACAAAAAAATAGAATTTAAAACCATGACAGAATAAAATAAGTGAACTTAATATTTCAAGGACTTTTTAAGGACTTAGTAAAATCATGAATATGCATATTCATCTAAGTTTATATACTATATCGATGTTTATAAATGATTTGCTCAAAAAATAAATGAGACACCTAATCCCAATAGTAATATTATACATTAAGATTAATTTTTCATACAAAGTGTGCCTAAAGTGTGCTTTTATGAAAACACAAAATTGACAAAGCCCTTATTATAAGGCTATACAAGTTTTTCTTGTCCAATTCTATATAGTGCAAAATCATACTTTATAGGGTCTTTCATATCAAAATCTTTTAGTTTCTCTGTTATCAGTAAAGCCGATTTCAAATCATAAGTTTTTCTATCAAGTAAGCCTAGTTTTTGTGATACTTTAAAAGTATGAGTATCAAGAGGAAGGATTAAATCTTTTTTATTTATACTTTTCCACAATCCCATATCAAGTTCATCACTTCTTACCATCCATCTAAGATACATATTCCATCTTTTATATGGTGCATTTCCGATTTCTTTTATATTTCCTTGTTTATCTCTTTTAAAAGGACTTGAAACTAAAAAAGTAAAACCTTGAGATTTATAATTAGCTGTTTCATGGATTTTTGTAATTAGATTATCTAATCCCTCAAGTACACTATTTTGTTTTTTATAACCTTCATAAAAAATGTTTTCTAAGCTATTTTCTTGTCTTAATCTTCTAAAAGTTTTAAAGATAGTTTTTACATCTTCACTATTTTGAAATCTATAATAAAACCCATCTAAAGCTTTGTCTATTTCTTCTTCACTTTTATCTAGAAGTGAAAAATCAAGGGAATCCAAAAACTTAACTATTAATCTTGCATTTCCATATGCAAAAAGTGCGCATAAAAGTATTATATATTCATCATCATATCTACTTGCCACTAGTAATGGATCTGGTTTATCATATGAAAGTTCACAATCACTGTTTCTTTGGCATACTTCTTTATCTAAAAGCTCTTTTATATCTTGCATAATCCTACCTATTTTTTTCATTTGGTATAATATCAAGAAATTAAAAAAAAGAGTTTAAAAAATGAACTACCAAGAATTAAAAACTTTAATCCAAAATGCAAGAACTACAAGAAGATTTATAAAAAACAAAAAGGTAACTATTGAAGATTTAAAAGAGCTTATAGATTTAGCTCGTATTACTTCAAGTGCTAAAAATATGCAACCTATAAAATATATCTTAGTTACAAAAGAAGATGATGTTCTAAAGTTAGCAAGAAGTGCTTCATGGGCAAGTCATTTAGAAGACTGGACACAAGGCGAAGAGGAAAGACCTAGTGCTTTTATCTTGATGTTAAATGACCAAATGATAGATGGTTTTCCTATGTTTGATGCTGGTGCTTCTTTTACAGCTATTAGTTTAGCTGCAAAAGCAAAAGGTTTAGCTACTGCACCTCTTGCTTCTATAGATAAAGAGTTATGTCGTAAACTTTTTGTTATTCCAGACTGTTATGATGTGATGATAGGTATAGCAGTAGGAGTAAGTGATGAAAAAATCAAACTAGTTGACACTAGTAACTTTGATACAAGTTATTACAGAGAATTAGATGAAACACATTGTGTTCCTAAAAGAGCTTTAGAACAAATCATTGCAGGGGAGTATTAAATCTCCCCATTTTTTATAAAATTTTCTATATCTTCTTCTATTTTTTTATAAGCTGTATTTGCATCTTCATAATAGATTTTAGTAAAACAATCCTCTACAATAGCTTCACTTTTTTCCAAATTATTTAAAATTGCAAAATCAGCATACTGAGTTAAAAAGCTAACATCAATTACATAACCACTAGTACCTATTACAACTAAAAGTCCACATCCATTTAAAGCTTCATACATTTTTTGATACATAGGAGCACTCTCACCAAAAAAAACTATATTTGGTCGCATTTTATTTCCACAAGATTTACAAGTACTATTTGATTCATCTTGGTTTTCATACTCTATATTTACTACTTCATCACAGTTCATACATCTAAGTTCTTTTAGGTATCCATGCAAATGCTTTACATCTTTACATTGGGCTTTTTCAAGTAAATCATCAACATTTTGAGTAATTATTTCTATTTTATCACTATACTTTTCTTTAAGCCTTGCACACATTTTATGAGCATTATTAGGAAGTTTATCTTTTATATCTTCTCTTCTTAAGTTATAAAATTTTATTGTATTATCATAATTCCAATCTAGACATCCAACATTACAAATATCTTTTATATCATGTTTTTCCCAAAGTCCATCTTCATCTCTAAAAGTAGATATTCCACTACTTGCACTAAGACCTGCTCCACTTAAAATCACTACTTTTTCATCCATATCAACTCTTTTTTCCATGTAAAATATTCTTAAAATAAGTATTATAATTGTATTATAAAGTATATTTTAAAAAGATAGGAGAAGTATTATGAAATCTATTTTTTCACACATTTTTTTATTACTTCTTTTTTCATATAGTTTAAATGCAACAGAGTTTAGAATTCTTACAAATGAAGAACCGCCAACAAACTATCTTGATAAAAACAATAAACTTACAGGTATTACAGTTGATGTAGTACAAGAGTTACTAAAAGAGTTAAATATCAAAACTGATATTGAGTTTATGACATGGGCAAGAGCTTTTACAATAGCTCAAAAAAATCCAAATATTGCACTATTTACTGCAGGAAAAACATCATATAGAATGCAGCAAGGTTTCTATTTTATTGGACCTGTTATTACAAAGAAACATATGCTTTACTCAAAAACTTCAAGAGATATAAATATAAATTCTTCACTTGATATAAAAACGAAAAATCTAAAAATTGCAGCAATGAGAGGAGACTGGAGAGCTAGGTATTTTAAAGATAAAGGTTTTGAAGTTTATGAAACTGCAAACCATGTACAAAATATAAAAAAACTTATGCTAGATAGAGTTGACTTATGGACTTCTTCTAATATTGAAGCTGCTTTTATTGCAAGAAAAGCAAATATCAATAGTAAAGATATAAAAGCTTCATATGAATTCCAAGAGATTCCTAGTTATATAATGCTTTCAAAACATACTTCAAAAGAGGATATAAGAAAGTGGGAAAAAGCCTTTTCCGATTTACAAAAAACAGACTTTTTTGAAAAGACTGCAAAAAAATGGAGTATGATTCTAAATATAGATTTAGAGTACTCAAAAAGCAAAGGTTTTTATAAAAAACAATAAAATTTTTATTTTGATATAATGTCCACTTTAAAATTGAATAGATTATAAAATAGGACAATAAATGCAAAATATTTTAATAACTGGCTGTTCTACTGGTATAGGGCTACAAACAGCAAAAACCTTAAAAGATAATGGATACAAAGTCTATGCAAGTGCTAGAAGTATTGAAGATGTGAATATATTAAAAAACTTAGGTTTTGATGCACTTAAAATAGATGTTACTAAAAAAGAAGAAATCACACAAGCTTTTGAATATATCATGCAAAAAGATAAAAAACTAGATGCAGTGTTTAACAACGCAGGTTATGGTCAACCAGGAGCAGTAGAAGATGTAAGTGTTGAAGCACTAAAAGAACAATTTGAGACAAACTTCTTTGGACTACATGAAGTTACTCTTCAAGCTATGAAGATTTTTAGAACTCAAGGATATGGAAAAGTTATTCAGCACTCATCAGTTTTAGGAATAATCTCACTAAAATTTAGAGGGGCTTACAATGCTTCAAAATATGCTATTGAAGGTTTAGCTGATACGATGAGACAAGAGGTTATGGGAACTGATATCTTTATTTCATCTATAAATACAGGTCCCGTTACTTCAAAGTTTAGAGAAAATGCTCTTAAAAAATTTAATAAAAATATAGATATAGAAAATAGTTTTTTCAAAGATACATACAAAAAAGAGTTAAAAGCTAGACTTGAAAATGATAAAGATAATACACCTTTTAATCTACCTGCTACATCAGTTGCAAATGTGATTTTAGAAATTATGAAAAGTAAAAATCCAAAGCCAAGATATTATGTAACAAAAGCTACATACATATTAGGCTTCTTCAAAAGAGTTTTATCTACAAGACTTTTAGATAAGCTTTTAAATAGAATCTAAAAGAAGAAAACTCTTCTTTTAGTTTGTGATATAAGGTTTCCCGTAAAATCTTATCACTAAGAATACTACAATCAATCCAAGAGGTAGTAAGTAGTATACTGGTACTCCAAACGCTGCTGGAATATATCCACAAATAACTGCAACAGAACCTACAAATAATGCGTACGGTAACTGTGTTGAGATGTGATCCATATGATTACAAGATGATGCCATTGACGATAAAATAGATGTATCAGAAATAGGAGAACAATGATCTCCAAAGATAGCACCTGTTAATACAGCCCCTACATTTAATACAATATAGTTATGTAACTCAGTTCCTTCTAAACCTGTATGAATACCAACTGCATTTGCTAAAGGAATAGTTAAAGGCATTAAAATTCCCATTGTTCCATAAGAAGTTCCCGTTGAAAAAGATATGATAGAACCCAAGATAAAAATCACCGTAGGTAAGATAAACTGAGGTGTACTATTTGATAAAAGTGTTACTAGATATTGTGCAGTTCCTAACTCTTTCATAACAGAAGATAAAGACCAAGCAAGTATTAAAATTACAGCTGTAATAACTAAAGCTTTAACACCATATACCCAAGTCTCAATTGCTTCATGTAATGAGAAGATCTTTTGTTGTAAACCCATACCAATAGCAACAAGTGAAGCCAATAAGGCAGCTTCAAAGATTACGATAGAAGCATCAGCAGCACCAAAAGCCTCTCTAATTGATGCAAAAGAGTACGGATTTGCTTCAACAGCTTTTAAAGTTTCACCTTCTAAACCTGAAACACCATTTATATAAAATCCTACAATAGAAACTACAATTAGCACAAAAATAGGAATAATTGCATTATAAATAGAGTAAGTAACTCCTTCTTTTGGCATCATAAATGAATTTTCTTGATTCATTAAAGTACTATCTGTTTTAGGATTTGTTAATTCACCTTTTTCATATGCTCTTTTTGAAGCTTTATACATAGGTCCAAAATCTCTAAGTGTAAAAGCAGTAAAGAAAACAAAAGCAAGCATTAAGATGTTATAAAATCTATAAGGAAGTGTTTCAACAAAAATTGCAAAGGCATTTACTTCTGGCTGTCCAATAGCCACATAAGCATCCTTAATAAGTGATAATTCATACCCAACCCAAGTAGAAATAAGTGCAAGACCAGCAATAGGTGCGGCAGTTGAGTCAATAATAAAGGCTAATTTTTCTCTAGCAACTTTTAGTTTATCAGTAACAGGTCTCATAATAGGACCAACAACTAGAGAGTTTGCATAGTCATCAAAAAAGATAAAAAATCCCATTACCCAAGTATAAAGTTGTGCAGTAGCTGGAGTTTTTGCTTTAGAAGCAAGTTTTATAGCAATAGCTCTTGGCCCTCCCATTTTTGTAATAACTGCAATCATACCACCAATTGTTAGAACTTGAAGAACAATACCTGCATTCCATGAATCAGCAAGCGAACCAACCATTTTTGATGACATATCAACTAAAGCATTAAAGAAAGTTGCGAAAATATTCGCTCCTGTAATATTTACCATAAAAGTTCCAGTAAATATTCCCATAAATAAAGAAAAGATTACATTTCTTGTTACAAATGCTAATATAATAGCAACTAACGGAGGAAGTAAGGTTAGAGCTCCAAATGTAACAGAATTATCTTTTGTATCTGCTAGTAAAGCTATAGGAAGAATAGCTACTAGTAAAAAAGTTTTTAAAAAACTAGTCAAAATAATCCTTTAATAAAAAATCAAAGCAAATATTATACTCTTAAATTTCTTTAAAGTTACAAAATAGTTACAATAAATTAGTTTTTTATAGTCTTTATTGTTGTTTCATACTTTCAATATGTTTGGAGATTAGGTTATTAATAGAACTATTTAAAAGTTCTAAAAATTTTGTTTTATTAATAAAAATATCTGTTAATCTATAAGTTTTTAAAGACACGTTTGTTTCATTTACTAAATCTTTTGAGTATAACTCTTCTCCATTTGTATTTACAATTCTAACTTGCATATAGATTTTCATATAAGCATCCTTTGTAAAAAAGCTCTCATCTATCTCATATCTTTTTACATAAAGATTTATAATTGTGTTAGCTCCAAAAGGAACATATCTGTGTTTGTAAAAACTATCTTGCTTTAATTGAGTTTTAAACCCTTCTTTTATAACTTCATCTAAAGAAATGTCAAACTTTTCTAATGCCATCTTAAAGTTTAAACCTTCACTATTTTTAATATCTGGTCTAACACTACTTCCAACATGAACACCTACATGCTTAGATACATATCCTCCAAACCCAAGATTTAAGGATACAGGAGATTTAACAGTTTTTGGTGGATTTGAAATCACTACATAGTCATTTAAAGATATTGATTTGATTTGTTTATTAAAACTTACTTGATTTTTTGATGAACAAGCTGTAAAAAAAGTAATTGTTAGTATTAAAATAGAGTATTTAAAAAAAGTCATAATAATCCTTATATTTATTTTTCATATTTTATCATAATAAATAAAAAGGATTATAAAGTATTAAAAGAAGAGAATTCTCTTCTTTTAAGTTTATCTGAAAACGTCAGCCATTTGGTTTTGATACCAAGCTACAGCATATTCTGCTTCTAAATTTCTAAAAGACATATCTGCATTACTTGGACTTAAACCACCAGCCCCTTCAACTTTTTCAATTTTATCTTCATGTGCTTCATAAACAGCAGCAACTGAGATACCATATTTTGGTCCTACTAAACTATAACAAGTATTTGCAAGTTTTGGAGGATTTACTACAGCTTGTTTTCTAAGAAGTCTTGAAATCTGTAAAGCTGCAATTTTTGCTTGTGAATTTGCTGAGAATCCAGATTTTGGCATTTTTGTAGCAATTGAAGCATCACCTATTACATGAACATTTTTAACAAGTCTTGATTCAAATGTCTTAGTATTTACAGGACACCAATCACCTTTTGTTAAACCAGAATCAAATGCTAACTGTCCTGCTTTTTGTGATGGAATATAGTTTAAAACATCTGCTTTAACTACTTCATCTTCTGTAGTAATCTCAAGTTTTTCTGGATTTACTTTTAGAACTTTACCACCAAATTCTGCACTTCTCCACTCAATCATATCACCATAAAGTCTTTCCCAACCCTCTTGAAATAAACCTTGTTTTGAGAATTTATTTTTTTGATCTAAAATTATAATCTTAGAGTTTGGTTTATGAGTTTTTAAATAGTGAGCAACTAATGAAATTCTTTCATATGGTCCAGGAGGACATCTAAATGGATTAGCAGGAGCTACCATAACATAAGTCCCACCATCTTGCATACCTTCAAGTTGTTGTCTTAAAAGTGTCGTTTGAGGTCCAGCTTTATATGCATGAGGTGCATACATTTCAGAACCTTCAACATAACCTTTTTCATATTTGAAGTCAATTCCTGGAGAAACAACTGCTCTATGATAAGGTATTACATCTCCATTTTCAAGTATTACACTATTAGTTGCACCATCAACTTTTTTAACTTTTGCATGGATAACTTTAATTTGATATTTACTCTCTAAAGTTTTATAATCATGCTTAATATACTCAATATCATTTAAACCTGCAATTACAGTATTCCCAAATGGACAAGTATAATAATCTTTATTTTGCTCAATTAAAATAACTTCAGTTTCAGGGCTAAATCTTTTTAGATATTTCGCAGCAGTAGCACCACCAAAACCACCACCTACAACAACAACTCTTTTTCTATCTTTTGGTAAAGAAACACTTGTTAAACTACTACAAGCAGTAAAAGAAAGTGCAATTGAACCAATAAGTAATTTATTAAAATTTCTTCTATTCATCATAACTTATCCTTTATCTCTTTACTTTTGAAAAATAGTAAGCTATTTGTTCTAGTTCAGCATCAGTAAAACCTTTAACATGCTTCTGCATCATAGTACCTTCTTTTTTACCATACTTGTAATCAAGTAAAGTTTGGTACATACTAGTTTTACCCATACCAGCAATATAAGGTGTAATCATTTTAGATTTACCATCTGTTCCATGACATGATGCACATGACAGTGACAACATTTTCCCTTGTAGTTCATCATACTCCACTCCAAATGATAAACTATAAAGAGACACAAGAATAACTGCTATCCTTTTCATCTTAACCCCTTTGTGCTTTTTATTTTGTTGAGTTTTTCACTCAACAATTAAATTATAAAATATAAACATAACAAAAAAATAGCATTTAACTATGTTTTTTGAATTTCTTTTTGATTTGCTTTTGATTGAAGATAATCAGAGATTTGCATTAGGCAAAAAGTGATTATAAAAATCATAAGACCTGGGAAGAAACTAACCCACCATGCGATATCTATAACAGCCTTCCCATCGCTAAGTAATGACCCCCAAGACATATCAGGTGGATTTATTCCTAAACCTAAAAAAGAAAGCCCTGATTCTGCTAATATAGACCCACCTACTCCAAAGGTAAATGAGATTAAAAATATTGGTGCTAATAATGGAGCAAAATATTTAAAAATAATTTTAAAAGTAGATACATTTGCAAGCTTTAATATCTTTATGAAAGGTCTATTGCTTATTGCAAAACTTTCACTTCTAATAAGTCTAGCCATTCCCATCCAACCTGTAATTGATATTACAATTATCAAAATAAGTGCAGATGCTTGAATATAAGAAACTAATGCCAAAAGTAAAAAGAAAGTTGGAAATGTTAGGAATAAATCAATTATTATTGTGATAGATTTATCAATATTTCCTTTAAAGTACCCTGCATTTATTCCAATAAAAAGACCTATTAAAGATGAAATTCCAGCTGCTAAAAAGCCAATAATTAATGAAGTTTGACCACCTTCTAAAACTCTTGCTAAAACATCTCTTCCTAATCTATCTGTACCAAAAAGATGTTCTAAAGAAGGGCCTTGAAGAATTTTATCAGGATTTAATTCATAAGGAGAAACAGTATAAATAAAAGGCAATAAAAATACTAATAGAATAGTTAAAATTAGTAAATATAAAGCCCCTTTAAACATATCTTAATTCTCATCCTTATATGAATAGTATGAAAGTGAACTTTTACCAAATTTCTTAGTTTTATTTAAAGCAAATTTACCTAAAACTTCTGGTATTTCTAAAGTTGAAACATGTTCTATTATAACAATATAAATATTGTCATTTTCAATCTCTTCAATCATTTTAAATGATTTTTTATAAATATCTTCCATCCCATCTCTATAATCAAATGGAGGATCAACATATAAAATAATCTCATCTTCTGAGTTTTTTAAACTATTTAAAATAGTTGGTGTTTGAACAAAAGTATCACCTTGCATTGTTTGACATGAGTTCATATCAAGTGATTTACAGTTTCTAACTAAAATATTATAAGAATTTTTATTCATCTCAACAAAATATGCTCTTTTTGCTTCTCTACTTAAAGCTTCTAAACCAATAGAACCTGAACCAGCAAATGATTCAACAAAAATTTTATCTATAATATCAAATTGTAAAACATTAAATAATGACTCTTTTAATCTAGCTTTTGAACTTCTTGTTACTTCTAATGAAGGAAGTTCTAAAGCTTTACCTTTATATTTTCCTGCAATAATTTTAGTTGTTGGTTTACTATTTTTCATTTTCTCTTTTTATTTTAAAATTTATCTAGCGTAAGATTCAGCTCTAATTTCTCTAATTACATTAACTTTAATTTCACCTGGATATTGAACTTTTTCTTCAATCTCTTGGGCAATTTCAGTTGCTAAAATCACAGCTTCATCATCATTTACAAGCTCTGCTTGAACTATAACTCTTACTTCTCTACCCGCATTAATTGCATAAGCATTTAATACACCAGTTTTTGAAGTTGATATTTTTTCAACCTCTTCTACTCTTTTTAGGAAGCTCTCTAAAACTTCTCTTCTTGCACCTGGTCTTGCTGCACTTAAAGCATCAGCAGCACATACAGCAGCACTTTCCACATTTATAGGCTCTTCATGTCCATGGTGAGCATAGATTGCATTTATAACTGTATCACACTCATCATATCTTTTACAAATTTCAGCACCTAAATGTACATGAGATCCAGGCATTTCATGAGTTAATGCTTTTCCAATATCATGTAAAAGACCTGCACGTCTAGCTAAAATAGCATCTCCACCCATTTGAGCTGCTAATAAACCAGAAAGGTGTGCTACTTCTAAAGTATGAGCTAAAGCATTTTGACCATAAGAAGCTCTATATCTTAACTTACCTACAAGTTTTATAAGCTCAGGATGCATTGATTTAATACCAAGTTCGATAACTACATCTTCACCCTCTTTTTGGATGTTTCTATCAAATTCAGCTTTTACATTTTTATAAACTTCTTCAATTCTTGCAGGCTGAATTCTTCCATCTTCTAATAACTCTTTGATAGTTTTTGTAGCAACTGCTCTTCTGTAAAGATTAAAAGAAGAAATAGTAATAGTATTTGGAGTATCATCAATGATAATATCAACCCCCATTAACATTTCAAGGGCTTTGATATTTCTTCCTTCTTTACCAATAATCTTTCCTTTTGTTTCTTCATCACTTAAAGGAATATTATTAATAAGTCTTTCAGCTGCAAATTCACCTGCATATCTTGTAACAGCATGAGATAACATATTGTTAATTTCATTTTTACAGTTTTGTTCTGCAAGTTTATATTTTTTTCTAAAGATAGAAGCAATTTTAGCTCTTGAATCTTCTTTTACTTTTTTTATCATTAAATCAGTAGCTTCATCTTCTGTAAGCCCAGAAGCATTTTCTAAAATCTTAATAGCTTCAGCTGTTTTTTCTTCATAAGTTTTCTTTTGCTTTTGAAGACCTTCTTTTAAAGTACTAAGTTTATTATTTTTCTCAACAATTTGAGCTTTTTCTTCTTTTATAGCATTTAACTCTTTTTCTAAATGCTCGTTTAATTCTTTCTCTTTTTTCTCAATTTTTGAAAGCATTGCATCATAATCTTTTTTTGCATTTTTAAACTCTCTATCACAATCATTTTTTGCTTTTAACTGTGCTTCTTTTAATGCAACTTCCGCTTCATGTTCAATCACTTTTGCTTTTGCTTTTGCTTGTTCAATAAAAACTTGAAGTTTAGCCTTATCAATTTTTCTTACTACAAAAGTACTTATAGCAGAACTAATAACAGCTACAACTCCCCCTACGATAATATATTCCATTTTTTAAACCTTAACTAGTAATTATATAATCTGCTTGAATATCGTGGTCTTCTGAGAGTATTTTATCGCTTTTACAAAGTGTCAATTGAGTAAAGACTATTGTTGGTTTGTATCCCAATCTATCAAAAAATCTATCATACATTCCTTTACCAAATCCAATACGCTTACCTATAGAATCAACCCCTACAACTGGAACTATAGCCATATCAATTTTTTGTGCTTTGAAAAAAGAATTATTTGGTTCTTTTATTCCAAACTTTTTTCCATGTAAAGGTAATCTATATTTAACAATTTTAAAACTATCTTCATGCATATATGGAACATAAATATTCTTATTTATATCTTTTCTTAATCTATTTATTAAAGGTTTTGTATCAACCTCTGTTCCTAAAGGTATATACAATAATATATTCTTTGCTTTACTCTTATCAATTAAGTTTTCTAACTTTCTAATAATTATTTTGTCTTTATAAAACTTTGAAAAACGACTCGAAAACTCTAATCTTTTAATACACGATTTTCTAAAATCACTTTTGTGATTTACATTCATATTTAAGCCTCACTTGGGTAAAATTCCAACCCAACAAATAATTTTACCCAAAGGAATTAAAATGCAGTTTAAAACCTTGGCATTTTTGTCTATTTTATCTATTTTATTCTTTACTGGTTGTAGTTCTGAAGAGAAAAAAACATCTGAAGTTACGCAAAAAGAAACAGTTAGTAAAAAGTCAAATACGATTAACCTTACGACAATTGATAATAAAACAATAACAATTTTAGATGAACAAAATAGTTACAAAATCAAAGAGTATCCTAATCAAATTGTACTATTAAACTTCTTTGCAACTTGGTGTCCACCATGTAAAGCAGAGATTCCAAATTTAATTACATTACAAGAAAAATACCAAGGTCAGTTCAAAGTTATTTCTGTTTTACTAGAAAAAGATAAAACAAATGAAGAAATATCTAAATTTGCAAAAGAGTTTAACATAAACTATGATGTTACAAACTCAACTGAAAACTTTAAACTGTCAGATAAAATAGGTCCTATAAAGTCTATTCCTACTATGTTTATGCTAGATAAAAATGGCGAAGTTTTTCAAAAATATGTGGGTATTGTTCCAGTTGAAATGATGGAACTTGATATAAATAAATTATTAAAGAAATAAAAAGGTAACTAATGTTTAGTTTTTTTAAAAAGAAGAAAAAAGAAGAACCTAAAAAAGAAGAAGAGCAACAACTTCAAGAAGTTCAAGAAAAAGAAGAAGCTCAAGAAGTAAAAGAAGAACAAACTGAGATTATTGAAAATGCAACTTCTAAAGAGGATGAAATAGTAAAAGATGAAACTATTGAAGAAAAAATAGTTGAATCTGTTCAAGAGATTCAAGAAGTTGAAGAAATAAAAGAAGAGCCTATTAAAGAGGAACCTAAGAAAGAAGAAAAGAAAAGCTTCTTTTCAAGAGCATTAGAAAAAACATTTGGAAATATCAAATCAGTAATTCCTCAAAAACAAGAAAAAATTGCATTTGAAGATATCGAAGAGATGCTTATTGAAGCAGATATGGAATACGAAATCATTGAAAAAGCAATGGATGGATTACCAGAAGAAATTACTAGAAAACAACTAAGACATAGATTAGTAATGTTATTTGAACACGCACCTGATGTTGATTTATCTAATCTTCCAAGACCATTTACAAGACTTATTATTGGAGTGAATGGTGCAGGTAAAACTACAACAATTGCAAAACTTGCAAATAGAGCTAAAAAGCAAGGTGAATCTGTAATTTTAGGAGCAGGAGATACATTTAGAGCTGCTGCTATTGAGCAACTTGCAACTTGGGCAGGAAAATTAGATGTACCGATTATTAAAACAAAACAAGGTCATGATTCATCTGCTGTTGCCTATGATACAATCTCATCTGCTGTTGCAAAAGGTATTGATAATGTAATTATTGATACAGCAGGTAGACTTCAAACACAAACAAACCTAAATAATGAGCTTAAAAAAATTGTAAAAGTTTGTGGCAAAGCACTAGATGGTGCACCTCATCAAAAACTTATGATTTTAGATGGTACACAAGGTAATACAGCAATTGCTCAAGCAAAAGCCTTCAATGAAATTGTTGGTATTGATGGAATTATTGTAACTAAACTTGATGGTACTGCAAAAGGTGGTGCATTGTTCTCTATCTCAAATCAACTTGAATTACCTATTTTCTTTGTTGGTATTGGTGAGAAACAAGATGACTTAATCGAATTTAGCCCTGATGCTTTTGTAGATAGTCTTTTAGATGAAATCTACACTCCAGAAGATAATTAAAGAGAAACTTCTCTTTAATTATTAAAAAAGCTATCTATTTTTCTAAAATATCTTTCAATTCCCTCAAAAGAGTGATTTCCACCCTCTTCTATTTCTAAATTTGTTTCTTCTAATTTAGAAGCAGCCTCTTCATAATCTAAAACTTCATCTTCCATTTGTAATAAAGTCATAAAATTTGTTGGATTATCTAAATATGAAACATCATAATTTTCAAGAGACATTATATGTTCATGAGTAAATTCAAATCGACTATTATCATAATAGTTCTCAACCATTTCTACTTCTTCATATCTATTTAAAGTTTCCATTGGATTTACTGCTGGATTTATCAAAACAGCTTTTAAATTATATTTATTTGCTAAGTATATTGAATAAAAACCTCCTAAAGAAGATCCTATTAAACTAACTTTTTCTCCTTTGTTTAAAAAAGCTTCTATTAGCTGTTCTAAGGTATTAATAGCTAAATTTGGGATATTAGATAAACTTGGTGTTATTATATCTTCTTCAAAATACTCAACAAACTTCTGTGCTTTTGAACCAAACCCACTACTTGCAAATCCATGTATATAAATAATCATTTATTTTCTCCTTTAATATACTCTCTTAAAGCTTTTCTTGAACTTTTGTCTACAAGATTAAAAGCTTTATCAATTTCATCTTTTTTACTTGATTTTTTATGACCTTCGACTTTGATAAACTCTATATTATTTTTATCTAGCATTGAATAAAATTCTTTATATAAAATTCTATTATTAACTATTTTATTTGTAGCTGTTTTAAAATCATTTTTTTCAAGCTTATCTCTTCTTTTTAATAAACTCAAAATATTTTGACAATCCGTATAAACTTTAATTGGATTATCTTTTATATTTTCATCTTTTAAAGCCCATAACAAAACTTCTAATTCTAGTTTTGTTGATGATGTATCTTCAAATTTTTTTATTTTAATATCTTGAATAGAACTTGCCTCATCTAAAATAAAATAAGCCCCAAAGCCTATTTTCATTTGAGGATTAACACTACCATCACAAAAAAGTTCCAAAACAAGCCTTTTTACTAAAATCAAATGGGATTTTATCATAATTTATTACATTCTGATATATTTTTTTATATCTTAAATTTTTTTGATTATAATTGCATTAATATTTAAATAGGAAAAAATATGGCTAAAAAGAAAAAAACACTATTTGAGTGCCAACACTGTGGAGAACAATCAACAAAATGGTTAGGAAAATGTCCTAATTGTGGAGGTTGGGATAGCTTTATAGAGTTGAATCAAGAACAGCAAGAGGTTATAAAGCAAACTTCAAAAGTAATAAATACGGCTTCAAAAGCAAAGCCAATTACAGAGATTGTTCAAGATGATGTTACAAGATTTAGTTCATATAATGAAGAGTTTGATTTAGTTTTAGGTGGAGGTATTGTTCCTGGAAGTTTAACATTAATTGGTGGAAGCCCAGGAGTAGGAAAATCTACTTTACTTTTAAAGGTTGCAGGAAGTATCGCTTCGTCTGGGAAAAAAGTTTTATATGTTTCAGGAGAAGAGAGTGCTGGTCAAATAAAACTTCGAGCTAATAGACTTGAAGCTAATAATGCCAATATGTTTTTACTAAGTGAAATCAAACTTGAAGAGATACAAGATGAACTTCTTAGACAAGATTATGAAGTATGTATTATTGACTCTATTCAAACTATTTATTCATCAAACCTAACATCAGCCCCAGGAAGTGTAAGTCAAGTTAGAGAGATTACTTTTGAACTTATGAGAAAGGCAAAAGAGTCTGATATAGCTATGTTTATTATTGGACATATTACAAAAGATGGAAGTATTGCAGGACCTAGAGTATTAGAGCATATGGTTGATACAGTTTTATATTTTGAAGGAGAGGCTTCAAAAGAGCTTAGAATGCTAAGAGGTTTTAAAAATAGATTTGGTTCAACTTCTGAAATTGGTATTTTTGAGATGACACAAGAAGGACTAGTTAGTGCAAAAGATATTGCCTCAAAATTCTTTGATAAAACAAAAGCCCAAAGTGGTTCAGCCCTAAC
Source organism: Arcobacter pernae (assembly GCF_049472135.1). Classification (NCBI taxonomy): domain Bacteria; kingdom Pseudomonadati; phylum Campylobacterota; class Epsilonproteobacteria; order Campylobacterales; family Arcobacteraceae; genus Arcobacter; species Arcobacter pernae. The sequence continues at coordinate 42,830 of NZ_JBMOVV010000001.1, read as the reverse complement.
TGTCTCAATGGAAGGCTCTCGTGCTTTAATTCTTGAAGTTCAAGCATTAGTTACAGAATCAACATACCCAAATCCAAAAAGAAGTGCAACTGGTTTTGATGTAAATAGATTAAATATGCTTTTAGCCCTACTTGAAAAGAAAATTGATTTACCATTAAATCATTATGATGTATTTATAAATATAAGTGGTGGTATTAAAATCAAAGAAAGCTCTGCTGATTTAGCAGTTGTTGCAGCTATTATTTCCTCTTTTAGAGATAGACCTATTTCAAAAGAGTCTGTATTTATTGGAGAAGTTTCACTTACTGGTGAAATCAAAGATGTATACTCTATGGATATGAGACTAAAAGAAGCCCAAGCCCAAGGTATTAAAAAAGCTGTAATCTCCCAAAAACCTAACTTAGCTTTAAAACTAAAATGCTTCCCTGTTGATGAAGTACCAAAAATGATAGAACTATTTTAAACTAATTTTTTTCTTTTATCTTTTAATTTGCAAAACTTAGATACAATCGCGCAAATTAAAAGGGAAAAGAATGATAGATATTGAAAACAACTCCTCTTTAGAGTTTGACTTATCAAAACTTGAAGAGATAGCCTCATGTGTAACATCAAAAGACATTGAACTAATTATTACAAACAATGATGAGATTCAAGAGCTAAATAATGAACATAGAAATATAAATAAACCAACAGATGTATTAAGTTTCCCTTTAGAGTTTGATATGCCTAATATGCCAGTTGGTTCTATTGTTATTTCAGAAGAGTTTGTTATAGATAAAGCTAATGAATATGGTCATACAAAAGAAGAAGAGTTTTTCCTTCTTTTTATTCATGGATTACTACATTTAGTTGGATTTGACCATGAAGTTGATAATGGTGAGCATAGAGATAAAGAAGAGGAACTGATTAATAAATTTAATCTACCAAAAAGTTTAATAGTAAGGAATTCATAAATGGATTTTATAATTTTTACAGTAGCAATGGCTGCACTTATTTATGGTGCTGATTTTATTATCGAACAAAGTGAAAAGATTGCACTTCATTATAATATTTCACACTTTGTAATTGGTGCAACTTTAATTGCACTTGGAACATCACTACCTGAAATGGCAGTATCTATGTCAGCATCTATGAAAGGAAGTGCAGATATTGCAGTTGCAAATGTAATTGGAAGTACAATTTTTAATATTGCTTTAGTTTTAGGAGCAGTATTTTTACTTGCCAAAAAAATCTCACCGGAAAGAGACCTTTTTGCAAAAGATTCAGCATGGGCTTTATTCCCAATATTAGTGTTTATTCTTATGGGATTAGATGGTCAAATAAATATTGTTGATGGTGTTTTATTCTTATTATTAATGGCTGCATATTTAATCTTCCTAATTAGTTCAAATCAAGTAGAAGAGATTGATGAAGAGTTAGCAAAAGAGAAATTTGCATGGGGAAAAACATCTGCATTACTTCTTGTAGGATTTGTATTTGTAGTTGGTGGTGCTGATTTTGCAATTGACAGTGCAGGAAATATTGCAAGAGAGTTTGGAATAAGTGAATGGATTATTGGACTATTCCTTGTAGCATTTGGTACATCGTTACCAGAACTTACTATTTCTATTAAGTCAGCTATGAATAATAATGCTGATTTAGCAATTGGTAATATTATTGGATCAAATGTTGCTAACTTTACAATGGTGTTAGGACTAGCTTCAATTTTAAACCCTTTAAATGTAGATTTAAATTTAAACTTCTTTGATATAGCAGCAGCAGTTATATTATCTTTAATGTTAGTATTTATTACAGCAAATAAACTTTATAATAAAAGTGCAGGAATTGTTTTACTAGTTGTATTAGGATTAGTAATCCAAAATAGTTTAGCTTAAGCTAAACTATTTTGAACATTTTGGACAAAGTCCACTTAGCACTATTTCAGCGCTTTGAATTTTAAAATTACTCTTTACAGTAGCTTCTTCTAAAATATTAGAGCTATTTACTATCACATCTTCTATATGACCACATGATGAACAAACCATATGGGCATGTTCTTCTTTAACTAATTCATAAACTGATTTAGCATTTGGTATTTTTACTTCTGAAAGAAATACTTTTTCAACCATTGCATTAATATTTTTATAAATAGTTGCTAGAGATATAGATGGAAATTTTTCTAATAGTTTTTTATATAAATCATCAATATTCATATGACCATTCATATATAGTTCTTCCACTATAGCTACTCTTTGAGGAGTAACTTTTAAATCATAATCTTTTAATAAACTTGTATAATTTGTCATAGTTTCTCTTCCTTTCGTGAAATAATACAATATATATCATTTAATTTCACATAATTTACATATATAATCTTGTCAAAACTATATACATATTTTTTATTAAAGAAATTATATCATAAAATTTATTAAACGAGAATAATTTTCCTTTAAGGTTAATTGTACTATAATTTCTTCAACGGAAAAAAATTTTCCATAGAAAAATTATATTAACTAAAGGATTTAAATTATGAGACAATACGAAACTTACAAATGTAACACATGTGGATGTGAAGTAGAAGTACAAGAAACAGGAACAAATGCAAAATTATCTTGCTGTGGAACTGAAATGGAAATGATTACAGAAAATTTAACAGCTGTTAACTTAATGAAAGCTTTTGCTGGAGAATCACAAGCTAGAAATAAATATGAATTTTTTGCCGAAGTTGCATTTGAAGAAGGATTACATAGAATTGCAAGATTCTTCCAAGAAGCTGCTGATAATGAAAAGTACCATGCAATGGCAGAATTTAAAGCATATAATAAATTAGTAAATAATGTAGAATTAGATTCAACAAAGAAAAACATTCAATATGCAGCAGATGGTGAAAAATACGAGCATGAAGAGATGTACCCTAACTTTGAATCAATTGCAAAAGAAGAAGGATTAAAAGAGATTGCTAGAATGTTTAAAGCTATTGGAAAAGTAGAAGTTGAACATGAAAATGAATACTTAGAGTTAAAACAAGCTTTAATTGATGAAGGTTTCTTAGAATCAGATACTGAAGAAGAATGGGTATGTGAAGTTTGTGGTCATGTTCATAGAGGGAAAAAACCTCCAGGTGCTTGTCCATTATGTAGAGTTGAAAAAGAGTATTTCAAAAAAAGAAATAAAGACGTAACTGTAGGATAAAAACTCTTTTAGTTAATAACAAATTAAATTTTAAATGTTAGAATAATACCAATTAAAATTTCAAGGAGATACAAATGAGACAATATGAAAGTTATAAATGTAGTGTATGTGGCAATGAGGTTGAATTATCAAAAGTTGGTGGAGGAGAACTTCACTGCTGTGGTAAAAAAATGGACTGTATTACAGAGGACTTAACTTCTGTTGTCTTAATGAAAGCTTTTGCTGGTGAGTCAATGGCAAGAAATAAGTATGAATATTTTGCAAAAATTGCTCAGAAAGAAGGTTATAGAGATATTGCTGAACACTTCCAAAGAGCAGCTAATAATGAGAAAAAACATGCTCAACTAGAATTAAAAGCTTATAATGTTCTAAACTATGACAAAGAGTTTGGAGATACAGTTGAGAATCTTCAAATTGCAATAGATGGTGAAAGCTATGAAAACATTACTATGTATCCAGACTTTGCAAAAGTTGCAAAAGAAGAAGGTCATAAAGACATTTCAAGAATGTTAGATATGATTGGAAAAATTGAAATTGAACATGAAAACATGTATAGAAGACTAAAAGATAGACTTGAAAGTGGCAAAGAGTTTGAAAGTGAAGAGGAAGAAGAGTGGATCTGTGAAGTGTGTGGTCATGTTCACAGAGGTAAAAAAGCCCTAAAAACATGTCCTGTTTGTAAACATCCTCAAGAGTATCAATCAAGACTTAACTCTCAAAAATAAGTAAAAAGAAGCAATTTATCATTGCTTCTTTTAGTTTTACCTCTTAAACATAATATATTTGATAATATTATAAAAAATATTGGAGATTATATTTGTTTAAGATTTTTTTTCTTTTCTTTTTAACATTTGGCATTTTTTTAAATGCAAAAGAGTTTTGTGTTGCTTCTTATAATGTAGAAAATCTATTTGATTTAGAGTATCAAAAAACAGAATACAAAGAGTATATACCTTTTAAAAACAACAACTGGAATAAAAAAGTTTTTAATACAAAACTTAATAACACCATAAATGTAATCAAAGATATTGATTGTGAAATTATAGCCTTACAAGAAATAGAAAATAAAAAAATATTAGAACTACTAATAAAAAAAATTCCTTCTTACAAATATTACTCTTTTTCAAAATACAAAAACTCGGCAGTTGGACTTGGTTTTATCTCAAAAATAAAAATAACAGATTCAAAAGAGATTAATGTAAAGTTTTCAAATAAAACTTTCAGACCCATTTTAGAGACTACTTTTAATATAGAAAATCATGAATTTAAGATTTTTAATAATCACTGGCCTTCAAAAAGAGTAAAAGAGTCTTATAGAATCAAATTTGCAAAAAAACTTTTTGATAGTGTAAAAGAGCTTCCAAGGGATTATGATTATATTTTACTTGGAGATTTTAATTCAAACTATAATGAAGAACAATCATTTAAATTTGATAAAAAACTAAATGATACCTATGGAATTACAGGGATAAATCAAGTTTTAAATACAAAAACTCAAAAAGAGTTTAATACATATGATGATTTAATGGAAAAAGAAAAAACTGTGCATTATAACTTATGGTTAGATTTACACAATCATGAACGATTTTCAAATAAGTTTAGAAAGCAAAATCAAACTCCAGATAATATAATTCTACCCCAAGCACTGTTTGATAATAAAAAAATTTCATACATTCCTTACTCTTTTAATGTTTATAAACCCTCATATTTATACAAAAACAAAAATATTTTAAGATGGCAAGTTAAAAATGGCGTACATTTAGGAAAAGGTTATTCAGACCACCTTCCTATAATTGCAAAATTTAGTACAAAAAAGGAATTAAGAAACAGTTTATCAAAAAATAAAATAGTAAATAAAGAGCATGAAAAAATCTCATATTTATATAAAAAAGAGCAACTAAAAGAACCCATCATTTTAAAAGATGTACTAGTTATCTATAAAAATAGAGATAGTGCTATTTTAAAACAAGAAAATGATAAAGCCATACTCTTTTATAAAAATGCAAAAAATTTAGATTTAGGTTTTGTATATGACTTAAAAATAATGAAAACTGAAAACTTTCATGGACTAAAAGAAGTAAAAGAGTTTGAGTTAATTAAAAAGAAAAAATATCTCAGTTCCTATAAAGAGTTTTACATAGATGCAAATAAAATCGATATTTTGAATCCGACATATCAAAATGAAATAATTACTAATCTAAAAGGTTTTGTAAAAAATAATAGGTTATACTTTCAAAATCAGGAAATAAGACTGTATAGTCAAAATAAAAATATATTACCTCCAAATAACCATAAAATAGAGATACTTTCAGGTCATCTATCAACTTTTAAGGGTAATATTCAAATTAATATCCACAAAAAATCAGATTACAAAGTAGAGTTTTAATGTTAATAAAATCAATTTTTACAAATAGTACAGGTATTCTAACCTCAAGAATTTTAGGTTTTTTAAGAGACCTTTTAACTGCTTCAATTTTAGGAGCAAATATATATTCGGATATTTTCTTCGTTGCATTTAAACTACCAAATTTATTTAGAAGAGTTTTTGCAGAAGGAGCATTTACTCAAGCTTTTATTCCTGCATATGCAAAATCAAAACATAAAATTAGATTTTCTTCAGTTGTATTTTTACAACTATTTGGTTTTTTGATTATACTATCATTACTTGTAACTGCATTTTCTCATCTTGTAGCAAAAGCAATTGCAATAGGTTTTGATGATAAAACTATAGATTTAGCTGCACCCTTATTTGCTATAAATTTCTATTATTTACCTATGATATTTATAGTTACGTTTATGGCAGCTCTTTTACAATATAAAAACCATTTTGCGACAACTGCTTATGCAACAGCACTACTTAATTTAGGGATGATTGGTGCTTTATTAATTGCACAAGATATGGAAAAGTATGATATTACTTTTTATTTATCTTATGGTGTTTTAGTTGGTGGACTTTTACAAATAATAGTTCATTTAATAGCTATAAAAAGACTTAATTTATGTAAAATATTTCATTTTAAAAAACATGAGAAAAAAGAAGAAAACAAATTTTATAAAAATTTCTTTTCTGCAACACTTGGTTCTTCAACGGCACATATTTCTGCATTTTTAGATACTTGGTTAGCTTCATTTTTAGTGTCTGGTTCTATTTCATATTTATATTATGGAAATAGAGTTTTTCAGCTTCCCTTAGCTTTATTTGCAATAGCTACATCAATAGCACTATTTCCTATGATTGCAAGGGCAATAAAAAATAAAGATGAAGATAAAGCATTAAAGCTTATGAAAAAATCTTCTTTAATTTTATTTGCTTTGCTTAGTGTAGCAACTTTTATAGGAATAGTATTTGATGAGTTTATTATTTGGCTTTTATTTGAAAGAGGTGCTTTTAATCAAGAAGATACTATAAATACTGCTTTAATTTTAACAATGTACTTAATAGGATTACTTCCTTATGGTATTGCAAAAATCTTCTCACTTTGGTTATATGCAAAAGAACAACAGTTTTTAGCCGCAAAAATTGCAATGAAAAGTTTAGGATTTAATATAGTTTTTTCACTACTTTTAATACAACCATATGGTGCTGCTGGACTTGCATTTGCTTCAACACTTAGTGGTTTCATTCTATTTTATTTAACATTAAAAGAGTTCGGTTTCAATAAGTTTTATCTTATGTTTAAAAAGCCTATTTAGCTATTAAATATCTTTTAGATATAATAATAGCTTATTTATAAAAAACTAGGATAATAATGAGAGAGTTTTACAGACACTATTTACCTTATATAAAAAACTATAAACTAAAATTCTTTTTTGCTGTAATTGGTATGATTATGGTAGCAGGAGGAACTGCTGGAACTGTTTATATAATAGAACCATTACTTGATGATATTTTTATAAACAAAGATAAAAACTTATTATATATTATGCCTTTTATTGTTGTAGGTATTTATGCTATTAAAGGTATTGGTGGATATATCCAAAAATACTATATATCATATATTGGTCAAGATATTGTAAGAATTATTAGAGATAAACTTCTAAAACATATGTTAGAGCTTGACATGTCTTTTTTCCAAAAAAAGCATGGTGGTGAGTTAATCTCAAGAATTACAAATGATATCAATAGAATTCAGCAAGCAGTATCAAACTTTGTTGCTGATATGATTAGAGAAATCTTAACTATAGTTGGACTAGTTGCAGTTGCAATTTATCAAAGTGCTGAACTTGCATTTTATGGATTAGTAGTACTTCCAATAGCTATTATTCCTTTATCAAAACTTGCAAAAAAGATGAAAAAATTATCTTTTAGATCGCAAGAATCGATTTCAGATATCACTTCTCACTTGAGTGAGACATTTAACAATGTAGAATTAATTAAAGCAAATTCAACAAATAAAATTGAACTTGATAGTTTCAAAGAACATAATCTAAATTTTTTTAAAGTTACAATTAAAACAGTTAAAACAAATGCTTTAGTATCTCCTATTATGGAAATTATTGGCTCTATTGGTTTTGCTGTAGTTATTATTGTAGGAGGAAGTCAAGTTATTAGTGGAGAACTTACTACTGGTTCTTTTTTATCATTTACAACAGCCCTTTTCTCTTTATATACACCAATTAAAAGACTTTCATCTTTATATAACCAAATGCAAGATGCAATAGCTGCGGATATTAGAATAAAACAAATATTTGCCCATGAAGCTGAAATTAAAAGTGGTGTTAAAACTTTCCCTTCACAAATAGAAAATATTGAGTTTAAAGATGTTGAATTAAAATATGATGATTTTACAGCTCTAAAAGATATTAGTTTTAAAGTTAAAAAAGGTGAAAAGTTTGCACTAGTTGGAGATAGTGGAGGAGGAAAATCTTCTGTTATTAATCTTTTAATTAGATTTTATGATATTAGCAAAGGTTTCATAAAATATAATAATGAAAACATTCAAGATATAAATATTGATTCCCTTAGAAACAATATTTCAGTAGTAACACAAAGAGTTTACATATTCAATGACACAATAGCTGCAAATGTAGCTTATGGTTATGAAATAGATGAACAAAGAGTAATTGAAGCTTTAAAACAAGCTCATGCATATAATTTTGTGAGTGAACTTGAAAATGGAATTTATACAAAACTTGATGAATCAGGAACAAACTTAAGTGGAGGTCAAAGACAAAGAATTGCTATTGCAAGAGCCTTATATAAAAACCCTCAAATACTTATCTTAGATGAAGCTACATCTGCTCTTGATAATGAAAGTGAATCTATTATCTCAGAAGTGATAGATGATGTATCAAAAGATAGAATTACATTTGTAATTGCACATAGATTAAGTACTATCAAAAATGCTGATAAAATTGCTGTATTTAAAGAAGGGAAAATAGTAGCAATTGATAATGAAAAAAATCTACTAGATACTTGTGAAGAGTATCAAAGACTATATAATTTAGCAAATATTTAAAAAAATATTTGCTAAAAATACTTTTAAAATTACGTTAAAACTAATATTTAACGATTTTTCGATAAAATATCTAAATTTTAAAAAAGGATTCACTTGTTAAGTTACGACACAATAAAAAAAGTTCTATTCAAATTTGAGCCAGAAACAGCTCATAATATTGCTGAATTAGGTTTAAGAGCAGTAGGTTCTTGTAAACTTATTAAAAAACCTATGGAAAAAGAGAATTTTATATGTGATGAAAAACTTACGCAAGAGATTTTTGATGTTAAGTTTGTAAACCCTGTTGGACTTGCTGCTGGATTTGATAAAAATGCAACAATGGTTAAAGCAATGCCTGCTATGGGATTTGGTTTTACTGAAATTGGAACAATGACTCCAAGACCACAAGATGGAAATGCAAAACCAAGAATGTTCAGATACCCTGAACATAAATCAGTTCAAAATGCTATGGGATTCAATAATGAAGGTGCTCATACAGTTTTAAAAAACTTGAAAAAAGTTTACCCTTTTGAAATCCCTGTTGGTGCAAATATTGGTAAAAACAAGACAACTCCTGAAGAGTTTGCTTTAAGTGATTATAAAACACTTATCAAAAAATTTGAAGGAACTAGTGATTATTTAGTAATAAATATTTCAAGTCCAAATACACCAAATTTAAGAGATTTACAAAATGAAAAGTTTATTACTGAGCTTTTCACAATGGCAAAAAGCTTAACTGATAAACCAATTTTATTAAAAATTGCTCCTGATATGGAACCAAAGCAGGCAATTGAGTTATGTAATTGTGCAGTAAATGCAGGAGCTGCTGGAATCATTGCAACAAATACAACTATTGATTATAGTTTAGTTCCAAATTGTCAAGATTTTGGTGGATTAAGTGGAGCATGTTTAACAGAAAAGTCTTATAATTTATTCAAAGAACTTGCAAAAGAGTTATTTGGAAAAACTGTTTTAATCTCTGTTGGAGGTATTATAACAGGTGAAGACGCATACAAAAGAATTAAAGCAGGTGCTTCATTAGTTCAAGTATATTCAGGTTTAGTTTTCGAAGGTCCTTCAATGGTTAAAAACATCAATGAAGAGATTTTAGAACTTCTAAAAGAAGATGGTTATTCACATATTAGTGAAGCAATAGGTGCAGATTTAAAATAAAAAAGGAAAGAAAAATGAGAAGTATGTACAAACTTTTACTAATTCATTTTTCATTACTAATTATAGTTTCGGGAGAATTAATGAGTAGTAGCTTACCAAAATATTATACACAAACTTTAGAAAATGGACTACAAGTTGTTGCAATCCCAATGGATAATGGCTCAAATGTTGTATCAACAGATATTTTCTATAAAGTAGGAAGTAGAGATGAAAAGATGGGTAAAAGTGGAATAGCTCATATGCTTGAACACCTAAATTTCAAATCTACAGAAAATTTAAAAGCTGGTGAATTTGATGAAATAGTAAAAGGTTTTGGTGGCGTTAATAATGCTTCAACATCTTTTGACTATACGCACTATTATATCAAGTCTGCTTCTAAAAACATGGATAAATCTTTAGATTTATTTGCAGAACTTATGGAAAACTTGACACTTAAAGATGAAGAGTTTCAACCAGAAAGAGATGTAGTTGCAGAAGAGCGAAGATGGAGAACTGATAATAATCCAATGGGATATTTACAGTTTAGACTTTTTAATAATGCATACATTTATCATCCATATCACTGGACACCTATTGGATTTATGAGTGATATTAAAAACTGGACTATTGAAGATATAAAAGATTTCCATAGTACATATTATCAACCAAAAAATGCCATAGTTGTAGTAGCTGGTGATATTACAAAAGAAGAAGTTTTTAAAGCAGCTAAAAAGCATTTTAAAAAAATTGAAAATACAAAAGAAATTCCTAATTCTATTCATACAGTAGAACCAAAACAAGATGGAGCAAAAAGAGTTACTATAAATAAAGACTCTGCAGTTGAAATGTTAGCAATTGCATACCATTTACCAAACTTTGAACATAAAGATCAAGTTGCACTATCTGCACTTAGTGAACTTTTAAGTTCAGGGAAAAGCTCTATTTTACAAAAAAGACTTGTAGATGAGAAAAGATTAGTAAACTCAATTTATGCTTATAATTTAGAACTTAAAGATCCAGGTTTATTCTTATTTGTAGCAGTTGCAAATGAAGGTGTAAAAGCTAAGAAAATAGAAAAAGAGATTTTAGAGATTATTGATGAAATAAAAAAAGGTAAAGTTTCAAACAAAGATATTGATAAAATAAAGATCAATACAAAAGCTGATTTTATATTCTCTTTAGAGAGTTCATCATCTGTTGCTAATCTTTTTGGTTCATATTTAGTAAGAGATAATATAAAGCCTTTACTTCAATATGAAAAAGAAGTTGAAAAATTAACTAAAAAAGAGTTAATAAAAGTTGCAAATAAATATTTAACAAAAAATAACTCAACTACAGTAATTTTAAAACAGGAAAAATAGTATGGATTATCATGTAAGCAAAACAGAGTTTGGTGAAAAACCAGACTTTGAATATCCTAAGCCAATATTTATTGAAGAGCTTGGAGAAGAAGGATTAAAAAAACTATTTAACGAATTTTATGATTTAATCGTAGATAGCGATATTGGTAATTTCTTTCCCCAAGAGGAAGAAGAGTTAGAAAAAGTTAAAGCTCATAATGTAAAGTTTTTTATAGAAGCAGCAGGTGGACCTAAACACTACAGTGAAACTGTAGGACACTTTGATATGGTTAAAGCTCATGAACCATTCTCAATTACAGAAAAAGCAAGAAGAGAATGGCTTGGAACAATGGAAGAAGTTCTTAGAAAAACAGACATTTCAGATGAAGCGAAACAAAGCTTCTGGGATTTTTTAGAAAAGTTTTCAAAACATACAGTTAACACTGCTGTAAGTGAAGATTTTAAGATTTAGTAGTAGGAAAGGATTAAAAAATATGGAAAATATTACAGGTGCAATGACTGCACTAATTACCCCATTTAAAAATGGAAAAGTAGATTTAGAAAAATATGAGTCTTTAATCAAAAGACAAATTGAACAAGGTATGGATGCAGTAGTTCCAGTTGGAACAACAGGTGAAAGTGCAACACTATCTCATAAAGAACATAAAGATTGTATTTCAGTTGCAGTTGAAGCTTGTAAAGGAACAAATGTTAAAGTAATTGCAGGTGCTGGATCAAACGCTACACATGAAGCTTGTGATATTGCAAAACACGCTCAAGATGTAGGAGCACATGGATTATTATCTGTAACTCCATACTATAATAAGCCTACTCAAGAAGGTTTATACCAACACTATAAAGCAATTGCAAATGCTGTTGAAATCCCTGTAATGCTTTATAATGTTCCAGGAAGAACGGGTGTTGAAATTGAAACAGATACAATTGTTAGATTATATGATGATGTAGAGAACATCTATGCAATTAAAGAAGCTAGTGGTTCAATTGGAAAGATAGTTGAACTTCAAGCACAAAGAAAAGATTTAGTAATTGTTTCAGGTGAAGATGCAATTGATTTTCCTATTTTAACAGCAGGAGGTCATGGTATTATTTCGGTAACATCAAACCTTCTTCCTAACTTAAAATCAGAACTTGTACATTCAGTAGAAAAAGGAGACTTAGGTGTAGCAAAAGAGATTAATGAAAAACTATTTGAATTAAACTCTGTACTTTTCTGTGAAAGTAATCCTATTCCAATTAAAGCAGCAATGTATATAGCTGGATTATTAGATACATTAGAGTATAGACTTCCTTTAACTGCTCCAAGTGCAGAAAACATGAAAAAACTTGAAGAAACATTAAAAAAATATGAGGTAATAAAATAATGAGTAACGAAATGCAAGGTAAAACTTTAGTAATCACTGGTGGTACAAAAGGTATCGGTAAAGAGTGTGTTTATAAATTTGCTAGCAATGGTGTAAATGTTGCATTTACATATAATTCAAATGGTCAGATTGCAGAAGATATCTGTAAAGATGTTGAAGAAAAATTTGGTGTTAAATGTAGAGCTTACCCTTATAACATTTTAGAGCCAGAAACAGCTAAAGAATTATTTGCTGAAATTGACAAAGATTTTGATAGAGTGGATTTCTTTATTTCAAATGCTATGATTTATGGAAGAGCTGTTGTTGGTGGATATGGTAAATTTATGAAATTAAAACCAAGAGGTTTAAATAACATCTATACTGCGACAGTTAATGCTTTTGTTTGTGGTGCACAACAAGCAGCAAAAAGAATGCAAAAAATCGGTGGAGGAGCAATCGTTTCTTTATCTTCAACTGGTAACTTAGTATATATTGAGAACTACTCAGGTCATGGTACAAACAAAGCAGCAGTAGAAGCTATGGTTAGATATGCAGCAACTGAGCTTGGGGAGTTTAATATTAGAGTAAATGCAGTTTCAGGTGGTCCTATTGATACTGATGCATTAAAAGCATTTACAAACTATGAAGAAGTAAAAGCAAAAACTGCTGAATACTCTCCATTAAATAGAATTGGTCAACCAGAAGATTTAGCTCAATCATGTTACTTCTTATGTACAAGTGATGCTTCATGGGTTACAGGTCACACATTAATTGTTGATGGTGGGACAACATTTAAATAATGACAAAAACTTTAAACCTTCCAAATGCACTTGCACTTTTTCGAATAGCATTAGCTCCGCTAATGCTATGGTTTTTAATAGATAGAGACAATACAATCTTTTCAACTTGGCATCCCTCATGGCTTGATTATTTTGCCGGACTTATTTTCGTAATTGCTTCAGTAACAGACTTTTTTGACGGATTTATAGCAAGATCTTGGAATCAAATGACAAAACTTGGAGGAATACTAGACCCTCTTGCAGATAAAATGCTTATGTTAGCTGGATTTTTAGGACTTATGGCTATAGATAGAGCTAGCGCTTGGGCTGTATTTTTAATACTTTCAAGAGAGTTCTTTATTACAGGTCTAAGAGTTGTAGCAATTGGTGAAGGGAAAGACGTAGCTTCAACAATGGCTGGTAAAATAAAAACTGTTGTACAAATGATTGCTATTGGATTTTTAATAATGAATTGGCCTTTTGCAACTGCCCTACTTTGGTTAGCAGTAGCACTTACACTTTACTCTGGATATGAATATACTAGAGATTATTTCAAAAACTAAATAATAACTGGAGATTATCTTGGGTGCTATTACTTTTATACTAGTACTATCTTTTTTAGTATTTTTTCATGAACTAGGACACTTTTTAGCTGCTCGTTACTTTGGTGTAAAAGTTCATGTATTCTCGATTGGCTTTGGAAAACAACTTTTCTCAAAAGAATGGAAAGGTACAACTTGGCAATTTGCATTAATTCCTCTTGGAGGATATGTAAGAATGAAAGGTCAAGATGATTCACGACCAGGACTTGAAGAACAAGGTGATGATTCTTATAATAATAAAAAACCATGGCAAAGAATCATAATACTTTTTGCAGGACCATTTGCTAACTTTATTTTAGCAGCTGTATTATACTTTTTTATTGCTATCTTAGGAGCTAGTGCACTTGCACCTCAAGTTGGTAAAGTATTAGATAATTCTCCAGCACAACAAGCTGGAATATTAGCTAAAGATGAAATATTAAAAATAAACAATACAGATATCACTACTTGGAGTGATATAGGAAAAGTAATTACAACAACTCAAGGACCTCTTAAATTTTATATACAAAGAGATGGTAAATATTTTGCGAAAACAATAAATCCTTATATTTCAGACTCTGAGAATATGTTCAAAGAAAAAATCAAAAAAAGAATGATAGGTATTTCTCCTTCAGGAAAAGTTATCAATCTTGATTTATCATTTACTGACTCTTTAGTTTTTGCATATGAGAAAACTGTTTTTGCTTCAACTATGATATTCCAAGGGGTTCAAAAACTTATTCAAGGAATAATTCCAAGTTCTGAAATTGGTGGAGTTATCACTATTGGAAAAGTAATTTCTGATGCTAGTGAATCTAGTATTATTGCTCTTTTAAGTATTACTGCTTTAATCTCAGTAAACCTTGGAGTACTAAACCTACTTCCAATTCCAGCACTTGATGGTGGTCATATAATGTTTAACTTATATGAAATGATATTAAGAAGAAAACCAAGTGATCAAGTATTTATGTTCTTAACAATCATGGGATGGGTAGTACTTGCAAGTTTAATGTTACTTGGAATATATAATGATATTAATAGAATTTTTTTAAATGAATAAAGGTAAATAATGGATAAGAAAATAGCTACTAGAAATTTAGATGATATTATCACAAGAGTTGAAGGGGCAAGACTTAGAGTTTCAGAGCACCATATCGTAAAAGTAATTGGTATTAGTAAATACTCAAGTTCTGATGATGTTGCTACTCTTTATGAAGCAGGACAAAGAGCTTTTGGTGAGAATAAAGTTCAAGACTTAAGAGAAAAAAGTGAAGCATTAGATGAATTACCAATT
This sequence comes from Arcobacter pernae, assembly GCF_049472135.1. Taxonomy (NCBI): domain Bacteria; kingdom Pseudomonadati; phylum Campylobacterota; class Epsilonproteobacteria; order Campylobacterales; family Arcobacteraceae; genus Arcobacter; species Arcobacter pernae. Next base: position 27,714 of record NZ_JBMOVV010000001.1, on the reverse strand, counting down.
GAATGGCATTTTGTGGGAAGATTACAAAAAAATAAAATCAATAATCTTATTGATTTAAATCCTTCACTTGTTCAGTCAATTGACTCATTAGAACTAGCACAAGAGTTTGATAAAAAGCTTGAAGCAAAAGGTAAGAAAATCAATGCCCTACTTCAAATAAACTCAGCAAAAGAAGATACAAAAGCTGGTGTTGAACCAGAAGATGCTGTATCAATTTATAAAGAAATTTTAGAGACATGTCCTAATCTAAAACTTAAAGGTGTTATGAGTATTGGAGCACATGTTAATGATGAAAAAGTTATAAAAGAGTCTTTCAAAACTACAAAAAAGATTTTTGATGAATTAAAGCCTTTTGGAGCTAAATACTGTTCTATGGGTATGAGTTCTGATTATGAGCTTGCAATTGCATGCGGTTCAAATATGATTAGAGTGGGTTCAACTTTATTTAAAGACTAAACTTAGTCTTTAAATAAGTCATTTTTACTAAGCTTCTTTAGCTTTTTTGAATTTTTGTAGTTCTTCTTCAATAGAAGGAACTCTCATAAAATGCTCACCTATTAGGAACGCATCAGCTCCAACATCACTTAATCTAGCAATTATTTCTGTATTAGAAACTCCAGATTCAGCTACAATAATTTTTCCATTTGGAATCATTGGAATTAACTTTTCACATAAAGTCATATCCATTTCCATAGTTTCTAAATTTCTATGATTTATTCCTACAATATGAGCACCACACTTCATCGCTTTTGTTAAGTCTTCTTTATCATGAACTTCAACTAATACTTCTAAGCCTAAATGTAAAGCATACTCATATAACTCTTTTAAATCTTTTGTACTTAAACTCTTTGCAATTAATAAAATAAAATCTGCACCGTAAACTAAAGCTTCAACAATTTGATATTTATCTAAAATAAAATCTTTTCTTAAAAGTGGTGTTGGCACATATCTTCTAATCGCAGTTAAATACTCTAAGTTTCCTTGAAACCAATGAGGCTCTGTTAATACAGAAATAGCATTTGCTCCATTGTTTGAATATTCTTGTGCAATAGCTATTGGATCAAAGTCATCTTTAATAACACCTTTTGAAGGACTTGCTTTTTTTACTTCAGCAATAATTCTAATAGGTTCTTCTTTTGTTGCAGTTAAATATGGTTTAACATCTCTTGGCGTATAAGGATTTGAAGAAAGTGTTCTTCCTAATAAATCCAATGGCAAATCTTTTTTTCTTTTCTCAACATCTTCTAAAGTTCGTCTGTTAATTTCATCTAATATCACTTAATACACTCCTTAATTTTTTCCCAATGAAATTTTATTTCTTTATCTTCAAGTCCTGCTTTATCAACAACTTTTTTCATTTGTTCATAAGCAGTTGCACAATTATTTAATTTATATTCACCCCATGCTAAAGTATCAATATAAGCCAAATTATCAGGCTCTTTCTCTAAAGCTAGTTTTACTAAAGATAAACCTTTTTTTACATCTTTATCATAATCAATTAAAATATAAGCTAAGTAGTTTTGATAAACATGATTATCTACTTCTTCTAAAGCTTTTGTAAACTTAGCAATTACACTATTTACAACTAGATTTTTATCTTTTGCTAATTCAAATTCTAATATTGCAATTTGTGCTAAATAATCAGAATTTTTTGTTTTTGTATATAACTCATTTAGAATACTTAATGCTTTTTGTGGTTTATTTGCACTTTGATATAAAGCAAGTAAAACTTTTGGGTCTTTATCATTTTTCTCAAAAAACTTTATAGCTTCATTTAAATCTTTTTTCGCAAGATATCTTAAAAGTAAACCTTTTATTCTTTTCAATAATTCTTCATTTTCATCTTGTCTATATTCAAAATACATCTTTTTAAGAAGTTCAATTATTTTTTCATCACTCTTACTTTTTTCATAAAAAGTTAAAAGTTGTATAGCAACTCCATATTCCAGACCATTTTTTTCAATAAAGTTTTCAAGTAATTCAACAGATTCTTCTTTTTCATCTAAATAGTAAAATTTTACATTTGTTAAAGAAAATAGAGTTCTAGAATCACCACTTAATTTATAAGCTTCTTCAAAAATAGATGATGCTTTAGCATAATCTTTTTTTTGTAAATAAATAGTTCCAAGTAATTCTAAATTTACATCTTTATAAAATCTTTTAGTTAAATCTTTTGCCCAACTAATTGCATCGTCATACTCTTTTAATTTAAAAAGACTTAAAATATAAAAACGAAGAATTTGTTCTTCTTCTTTTATTCCTAATACAAGATTTTCAGATGCATATTTTTTTATTGTTTTTAAATCATTTAATAAAAAGTTTAAAGATAAAAATTTTAGAAAGTATTCATATTTATTTGTTTTAGAAAAAAGTTTATAATATATATCTCTTGCTATATCAAACTTTTGTTGATGTTCATTTTCAAGTGCATATATTATGTATTGATCTTCAAGAATAAACTCATTATGTTTAACAGTTATAAACTCTTCTTTATTATTTGTTTTAATATCTAAGTTTTGACTTTGTACACTACATCCTAATAAAGTTGTAGCTAATACAATAGAACCTAGATACTCTTTACAGCTGGGCACTCTTTAAAAACCTCTTCTTTGTTCTGCTTAAAATAGTCCCAAAAAGGGAAAGTTCTACATTGACTTGGTCTAGCTTCATAAATACTACACTGTTTTTTTTCTAAATCAAAAAACACACATGCATAATTATCTTTTTCTAATTGTATCTCTTTTATACTGTATTTATACCCTATTTTCATTAAAAACTTTTGCCCTAATTCATTTAAAGAAATATTTAAATGTTTTGCTAAGTTTTCTATTTCATTTTTATTAATCCAAATATAACCACTCTCACCAATACAACACTTTCCACCACAAGTATCACATCCACTTGGGTCAAAAGAGTAATCAAATCCATCTTTTTTCAAAATATTACTCATAATCAACCTTTATACTATGAGTTGAAGATTTTTTATATATCTCTTGAACTTCATTAGTAAACTCACTATTTTCAAATACAAATAAAGGAGGTAGAATTTTAGTTAAAGATTTAGAGTTTTTTCTTGCATATACCAATATAAGTGTTGCATCTTTTTCTTTTTTAGGATGAACAAATTGTAAACTCTCTAAATTCAGATTATACTTTTTTAAGCAGATAAGTATCTCATTAATCTGTTTCACATCGTAACAAAAGAAGAACTGACCTGAATCTTTTAGTATTGAAGATACCTTAGAAATAAATTTTTCTAAAGGCATTGAATCATTATATCGTGCAATTTTTATTATTTCATTTTCACTTTTTATTACATTTGTATGATAAAAAGGAGGGTTAGAAACACAAATATCAAACTTTTTTTCAAAATTCATCTCTAAAAAAGAGCCTTTATGCATTTCAGCATCAAGCTTATTACAAAAAGCGTTCTTTTGTGAGAAGAACTGAAACACTTCTTGTATCTCACATTGATTTAACGAAAGCTTTTCATACTCTCTAGATACTAGCAGTCCTAAGATACCACTACCACTTCCAATATCTAAAAGCTCACCTTTGACATTTTTAAATTTTGCTAGATTGCTACATATAAAATTATATAAAAAATGAGTGTCACTATTGTAGCAATAGCCGTCTTTAGGCTGATATAAAACCAAATCTATCCTTTAATATTTTAGATATTATATCAAAAAATTCATAGATAAATTTTAAATATAAATTAACTACATCTTTTAATAAAAAACTAGTAATATAAATTAAGGTTAATTATAGTTTCAAAGCCACTTATTATACACTTAAAAAAATCATGTAGCGAAATGTAACAATAGAAAAATTAAGAATTTAATTTGCCGTTTTTAATTAATTTTTAGATGTGATATAGGTTATCATTCAACAATAATAATTGAGATTTATTCAACTATTGATAAACAAAAAATAATAAGGGGAAATTATGTCTAATATGGAAGCTCCTGCAAACACTCCTGTTTGGGTGAATGAAGATAGATGTAAAGCATGTGATAAGTGTGTTTCTGTTTGTCCAGCTGGTGTACTTGCTATGAGACAAGAGGTTACTTCAACTTTAGGGTCGATGATTAAAGTAGTTCATCCTGAAGCATGTATTGGTTGTACTGACTGTGAACTTGCATGTCCAGACTTTGCTATTTACGTAGCAGATAGAAAAGAGTTTAAATTTGCTAAGTTAAGTGATGAAGCAAAAGAAAGAAAAGAAAAAGTTATTAAAAATAACTATAGAATTTTAGATGAAGATGCTTAAGGAGAATTGATGGCAAGAGAACTAATTTCAACTGGTAATGAATTAGCAGCTAAAGCTGCACTAGACTCTGATGTTGAGTTTTTTGGTGGGTACCCTATTACTCCTTCAAGTGAAATAATGCACGTTTTATCTTCAGCTTTACCTGCAAGAGGAAAAGCTTGTATCCAAATGGAAGATGAGATTTCTGGAATTTGTACTGCATTAGGTGCAGCAATGTCTGGAAAAAGATCTATGACAGCTTCTTCAGGACCTGGTATTTCATTAAAAGCAGAAAACTTAGGTGTAGGATACATTTCAGAAGTTCCATTAGTAGTTGTAAACGTAATGAGAGGTGGTCCATCAACTGGTCTTCCAACAAGAGTTGCACAAGGGGATTTATTACAAGCTAAAAACCCAACTCACGGAGATGTAAAATCAATTACTTTATGTCCAGGTAACTTAAATGAGTGTTATACAGAAGTTGTTAGAGCATTCAACTTAGCTGACAGATTTATGCAACCTGTATTCGTATTATTAGATGAAACTATTGGTCACATGAGTGGTAAAGCAACTATTCCTGATTTAGAAGATGTACAAGCTTCAAAAATTTCTAGAAAGAAATTTGAAGGTGATCCAAAAGAGTATAAACCATATGGTGTTGGTGAAGATGAACCAGCAGTATTAAATCCAATGTTCGAAGGTTACAGATACCACTTCACTGGATTACACCATGGACCAACTGGTCACCCAACAGAAGATGCAGATACTTGTGATGCATTAATGAAAAGATTATTTAAAAAAGTTGATGCGCATACTGATGAATTAGAATTAAATGAAGAGTATATGTTAGACGACGCTGATATTATGATTGTTGCATATGGTTCAGTATCATTAGGTGTAACTGAAGCAATCAATAGATTAAGAGCTGAAGGAATTAAAGTTGGTATGTTTAGACCACTTACAATTTGGCCAAGCCCAGCTGAAAGAATTAAAGAATTAATGAACAAATTTGATAAAGTATTAGTTACTGAATTAAATATGGGTCAATTTGCAGATGAAGTACAAAGAGTATCTGGAAGATCTGACTTTGATACATTATTTAAAGTAAACGGAAGACCTTTATCTCCATTAGAGATTATTGAAAAAGTGAAAGGAATGTAATCATGGCATTTAATTATGATGAATATTTAAGAACAGACAAAATGCCAACACTATGGTGTTGGGGATGTGGTGATGGAGTTATTTTAAAATCTGTAATTAGAGCCATTGAAAAAACTGGTTGGAATATGGATGATGTTTGTGTTGTTTCTGGTATTGGTTGTTCAGGAAGATTCTCTTCTTACATCAACTGTAACACAGTTCACACTACTCACGGTAGAACATTAGCATATGCTACAGGTATTAAATTAGCTAACCCAGATAAAAAAGTTATCGTAGTTGGTGGAGACGGTGATGGACTTGCAATTGGTGGTAACCACACAATTCATGCTTCAAGAAGAAACATTGACCTTAACTACATTATTATCAATAACTTCATTTATGGATTAACAAACTCTCAAACTTCTCCAACTACTCCTCAAGGTATGTGGACAGTTACAATGAGTAGAGGTAATATTGACCCTACATTTGACGCTTGTAAATTAGTTGAAGCTGCAGGAGCTTCTTTTGTTGCAAGAGAAACAATGTTAGATCCTAAGAAACTTGAGAGAGTTTTAGTTAAAGCATTCCAACACAAAGGATTCTCTTTTGTTGAAGTATTCTCTAACTGTCACGTAAACTTAGGTAGAAAAAATAAAATGGCTACAGCTATGGCTAACTTAGAGTGGATTGATTCTATCTCATTAGCAAAAGCTAAATTTGATAAATTAGAGCCAGAAGAGCAAACAGGTAAATTCCCTACTGGTATCTTAAAACACGATGCTGATGCTCAAGAATATTGTGAAGCTTACGAAAAAGTAAAAGAAGCTCACGCAAATAAAACAGCAGTACAACTATAAGGAGTAACATCATGGCAGCTAATAGAACTTTAATGAGATTTACAGGTGTTGGTGGACAAGGTGTTCTTCTTGCAGGTGCGATTTTCGCAGCTGCAAAAATTAATGATGGTGGATACGGATTAAAAACTGCTACATATACTTCTCAAGTTAGAGGTGGACCAACAGTTGTTGATATCACTATTCAAGATGAAGAGATTTTATATCCATATGCAAATGATGGTGAAATTGATTTCATGTTATCAGTTGCAAATGTATCTTACAACCAATTCAAAAATGGTGTTAAACCAGGTGGAACAATTGTTATTGAGCCAAACCTAGTAACTCCTACTGAAGAAGATAGAAAAAAATGGAATATCATTGAGATTCCAATTATTACTATTGCAAAAGAAGAAGTTGGAAATGTAATTACTCAATCTGTATTAGCATTAGCAATGGCTAACTACTTTACAGGTGAAACAATTCCAGCAGAAAAACTAAGAGAGACTATGCTTTCTAAAGTACCTGCAAAAGTACATGATATTAATAATAAAGCTTATGACTTAGGTTATAAGTATGCTAAAGAAGCAGAAGCTGCACAAGCTTCTTAATAGACTTTACAAGCAAACAAAAAAAGGGGAAGTTTAAAAACTTCCCCTTTTTTTATATATCCAAAGTCTAATCTATAAACTTACTATAATCTTTTATCTTTTCTTCAAGTCTAATTGATAAATGTATATTAGAATTTTTTAAACATGACAAAATAAACTTTGCCTCATCTAAATATGATTTTTTCTTTTCACTGTCCCAATGATTAGGAGGAGTAGAAAGATTTGTTATTCTATCAGCTAGTTTTACCATTTGTACTTCATATGGTTGATTCATTAATTTTTCTAAGCTATCCTGCATTTGTTCTTTTTTGGTTTTTAGAGTTTTATCTTTTGTTAATGCTTCGACACCCTCTGCAACCTCAGGAGAAAAATCTGTATATAAATCATCATAAGTAATATCTGTATCTTCAATTGTATCATGTAATAAAGCACAAGATACAGCTAGATTACTTTTTTCTATATCAAGTTGCGATTTTTCACAAGCTACAATAACTTCCATAGCAACAGCTGTAATGTGTACAACATAAGGGTGACCTTTTGGTGTTTTTTGTTCACCATGGGCTTTTGAAGCATAAGATAAAGCTTTTAAATAAACTTCTTGCGAAAACATGAATTACTCCTTATTATCTTGTTGTTTACTCTTTTGTTTAACTTTTGAACTTTTTGAAAAACTTATTAACTCTTCACTAGTAATATCTTTACTAAATAGTTTATCAATACACTCTTTTAAAATATAAGTAGTTGCTAAGGCATCATAATAAGCCCTATGATGATTATCTACATCAATGTTTAATGTCTCTTTTAAAGCTCTTAATCCATACTTTTCTGATTCGATACATCTTCTTGCTAAATCAATAGTGCAAAGCTTTCTATTTCTTAGTTTTCCTAGGTCATACTTTTCAAATGAATCTGAAATAAATCCATAATCAAATTTAATATTATGAGCGACAAAAAGATCATCACCTAAAAAAACTTTAAACTCTTTTAACACTTTTTCTAAAACAGGTGAATTTTCTAACATAGAAGGATTGATTTGAGTAACTTCTTGAATATATTCTGGGATTTTTGTTGCATGAACTAAAGACTCATATTTATCAATTATTTCACCATTTTTATATTTGATTGCACCAATTTCTATAACTTGAGCACCTTTTTTTACACACGAACCATTTGTTTCAATATCAACAATACAAAAAGTTTGTTCACTTATTTTTGATTGACTTGTCTTTAGATATATAAAATTGTCTTCATCTAATTCTAACGGTAAACCATTTGAAAGTAATAACTCAAACTCTAATTCTGGTGTTTGAAAGAAAGTATCACTAGCTTTATCTAATAGTTCTAAAAACTCATTATACTCTATTCTATTTTCTTCAAGTTTTGTAATTATATTCTCTATTTTTAAAGAGGGTTTTGGAATTATTCTTCTTCTAGATTTCATTACTAGCTTTTAAGAAATTTATCATTTTATATTTATCTTTTTTACCTTTAGATGCCTCAACCCCACTACTAACATCTATTGCAAAAAAGTTATATCCTTTAAGCTCTTTTAAATTATCTTGAGTTAATCCACCTGCTAAAATAAATTTTGAGCAGTCAACCTCATCAAACCAATCTAAGGCAACTCTTTTTCCAGCACCACCAAAGCTTTCAACAAAAGCATCAACTAAATAATACTTATCATTAGATAGGTTTATTAAATCTTCTTTACTTTTGGCTCTTACTACTTCAAGATATTTTACATCTAAAGTCTCTAACTCTGTATAATTATCATCGTCAATTATTTGTGCTAATTGCATCTTTGCATTTGTACATACTTGATTAATAAAACTTGTTGATTCATTTACAAAAAGCCCAACTGTTTGAATAAAAGGAGGAAGTTTTTCTACTATTTTTTTAGCTTCAAAAGGCTCTATATATCTAGGGGATTTTTCATAAAAAACAAAACCAAGGGCACTAGCCCCTGCTTCTATTGCATTTAATGCATCTTCAAGATTTGTGATACCACAAATTTTAACTCTCATATTTATACCTGTAAACTTTTTATTGCTTTTGAATAGTCTTCATTTCCAAATACATAAGATCCAGCAACAACTACATCAACACCTGCATCTTTTAATTCATGGATATTTTTATCATTTACTCCACCATCAACTTCAATTAGACAGTTTGGATTTCTTTTATTAATTAACTCTTTTAATTTTTTTGCTTTTTCAACAACACTTGAAATAAACTTCTGACCACCGAATCCTGGGTTTACAGACATTAATAAAACCATATCTAAATCTTCTAATAAGTATTCAATTGATTCAGGAGTAGAATGTGGATTTAAAACAATCGCTGGTTTAATTCCATAAGATCTGATTTTTTGAATAAGTCTATGAGGGTGTTTTTCACTTTCAATATGAAAAGAGATATATTCAGGTTTTAAAGGAGCAAATAATTCTACAAAAAAAGTATTATTCTCAACCATTAAATGAACATCAAGTGGTTTTGTAGCAGCTTTTGCTACTGGATTTACAACAACAGGACCAATTGTCATATTTGGAACAAAGTGACCATCCATAACATCAACATGAATCAAATCACATCCACCATCACAAATTGCTTTTATTTCTTCATCTAATTTTCCAAAATCAGCAGATAAAATTGAAGGTGCAACAAGCATATATTAACCTTTATATAAATTTTTAGGGATTATATCATTATCTCTCTTTTATCCTGCGAAAAAAGATATTTACATAATAGTTTTTATTAAAAATAGAAACATAATAACTATTATTGTAAAATTCAAAAAACAAAAAAGAGATAAAATGTTAAAACCTATAATTCTATTTATATTTGCTCTTACTTGTCTTTATGCAAATAAGAGTACAGAACTTTACAAACAAGCACAAGAGTATGAAAAAAAAGATGATTTCAAAAATGCAATGATTTTGTATAAACAAGCATTTGAACTTTCAAATAGTAGCGATGATTACTTAGTTGATAAATCAAAAAACAATGAATATAAAGTTCAAACCTTTACTAAACTTAAAACAGATTTCTATGAAGATTTAATTAATAAAACAGAAGATAAAGAAACAAATAAAGCTGTAAAGCAAATATTAACAAAGAGCTTTGGTTTATACCCATATAAGATGAATTACTTACTTCCTGTTACATTTGATGATAATAGAAAAGATGATAGAGATAGATTTGAAACAAAATTTCAATTTAGTATTGAAAAGCCAATAAGTTATAACTTTTTAGGACTTGATGAATCTATATCTTTTGCATATACTCAAAAATCATTTTGGCAAACAAATGTTGATTCAGCTCCATTTAGAGAAACAAACTATGAACCTGAAATCTTTGTTCAATTTCCATATAAAAATAGTAAAACACTTAAAGGATACAAAATTGCTTTAAATCATCAATCAAATGGTAGAAATAATGAAAACTCTAGATCATGGAATAGAATCTATTTAGAGAGTTACTTACAATTATCAAAACTTTTTGTAATTCCTAGAGTTTGGTATAGAATACCTGAGAAAACTGATGATGACAACCCAGATATAAATAACTATTATGGATATGGTGACTTAAAACTTATTTATCCATATAAAGAACATGTATTTGAAGTAATGGTAAGAAATAATATGAAATTTAACTCTGAGAATAAAGGAGCGATGCAACTAGATTGGACTTTCCCTCTTCCAAATTTCATTTCTTCATCTAACTCATATGGTTTTATCCAAATGTTTTCAGGATATGGTGATAGCTTAATAGATTATGATAAAAAAATAAACAAAATAGGATTTGGTATAGCTCTATCAAGATAGAGCTTTACTTAAGATTCTTCACATAATAATAAATTGCAGCAATTTCTTCTTCTACTAAGAAATATGTAGGCATAACATTTGCATAATAAATTAACTTTTCACAAACTTCTTCTTTAGCAAACTTCTTAGAAGGATTTCTTTTTGAATTAATCTTTTTTGAGAAAACTTTATAATCAGCTTTTTTTATGCTAGGCGCAACTAAATCACACTCATATGTTTTCTTTCTGTAAGTATGAGAAAAAGATACTATTTTTTTCCCCTTAGCATCATCACCATGACAAGTATTACACCCTATTCCTCTTGGATTATTATAAAGCATCTTACCATACTCATATTTTGTAATAAAAGTATTATCTACTTTTATTAACTCATCTACAGCAAATAAATAAAAAGGAACTATTAAAAAGATATAGACTATTAATTTTTTCATTTCACTCCTAAAGAATCTTTATTTTTCATAAACCAATAAAAAGAGAACATAAGCCCTGGTGTTTTAGCTTTACTCTCGTCAAAAATAAATTCATCACTTTTTTCTAAAGGAAGATACATAAGTTCAATCTGCTCATCATTGATTCCCCCTCCACTATGGCAAAGCATAGAATCATTAATTTTTGAGAAAAATAGATGTTGTTTAGAGCCACTAACCCCTACATTTGTATAAAAAGATGTAACTTTTATAATATCTGCTACCTCAACTTTATATCCACACTCTTCATCTATTTCTTCTTTCGCAATTTCGGCTAATGAAATATCTTTATCTACTATTCCTGCACAAAGTTCATAAGTACATAATTTACTACTATCATTTAAATATACAGGTGGTCTAAACTGTTTTACTATTAAAAAAGCGTTTCTTTCTTCATGATATAAAAGTACTGCTACACTATCATGACTCTTTACTGCCTCCCAAGCCTTATCTTTTCCATTTTGATTATATGTTAACTTTAAAGGATGTACAAACTTCGTCTCTTTTAAACTACTTGTTCTAAAATTTTTTATAATATTTTTCATTGTACCTCTTTTATTTTTTGTATTTTAGTGCTTTTATAATAAAAAACTTTTTAAATTTCTTTATCTTTTATATCACATTTTGCACCAACAATTACTGATGAAAAGTCAATATAAAAAGTTGTACCTTCATTAATTTTAGATTCTAAACTTAATTTTAAACCATACTCACTAGATATTCTTTTCACAATATCAAGACCTATTCCAAAACCACCCTCAATGTTATTGCTTCCTCTTTTATATCTTTTAAAAATATCTTTTTGTTCTTTTTTATTAATTCCTATACCAAAATCTCTTACACTTAAAATGTTATCTTTAATTTTTACTTCTATAGTAGAATTATTATGACTATATTTAACTGCATTTGAAATCAAATTATTAACAATTTTTTGAGTTTTTGTCTTATCCATAAATAAAACAGATTCTTCTAAAAATGCTTTTATTTCAATATTTTTTGTAATAGATATATCGTTGAAATACTCAACACTCTCTTGAACTAATTGTTTAAAATCAAACTCTTCGATAACATCTTCATTTGAAGCATTGAAAGCAGAGAAATGTATGTCATTATATATTTGCGAAATCTGCTTAGAACTACTTAAAATATATTTCATCATTTTCTCAGGATTTTTACCTTTTTTTAACATTGAGACAGATGTTAACAACACAGAAATAGGAGTATTTAACTCATGAGCTGAATCTTTTATAAAATTGTCCATATGCTCTACTTTTTCTCTAACAGGCTTTAATAAAATTTTTGCTAATAAATAAGCAATTATCCCTATAAAAACAGAACTTAAGATAAGAACTACAATAATATAAATTTTAAGTTTATTCGTATTTTCATACTCTCTACAAGACTCTAAAACTATATACTCTGTTGGAACTGAGGGTTCATTTAACTTTACTATATAAAAATCATAGATATCTTCTACATATTTACTTTTTGATAAGTCTACATATTTTTCACCTTGCAAGCTAGAATATAGTAACTTTTTATCTTTATCATATAAAGCATATCTTATATGTTCACCTCCAAAGTCTTTGGGGATAAACCTTTTATTTTTCATATAACTATCTAAAATTTCACTTTTAATTTCCATTGAAGCACTTGTTATTTCCATACTACAACTATCTTTTAACATTCTAACTTCATTGTTGTAATATAAATAAAGCATTATACTTATTAAAAATATTGCTGAACCAATATAAATACTTAGAAAACTAATAAGAGCTTTTTTCTCATTTTTATTCAAATTTATATCCTATTCCTCGTATAGTTATAATTCTATCTTTTCCAATAATTTCTCTTAAGTTTTTTATATAAACTCTAATTGTAGCATCTGTTGGCATATCTTCATATGCCCAAATATTTTGAAGTAATTCCTCACTTGAAACTACTCTATTTTTATGAGTGCAAAAATATTTTAAAATATCTCTTTCTTTTTGAGCAATACTTATTGTTTTAGAAGGGGTATTAATTAAACACGAGTCTGGTTCAAACGATATATTGTTATCTATTAAAATTGAGCTATTTTGTTCAATAGAGAACTGTCTACAAAGTTTCATTATTCTTTGATCTAATTCTTCTAAATCAAAAGGTTTTTTTATATAATCATCAACACCACTTTCAAATGAATCTTTTAAATGCTTTGTATCTTGATAAGCAGTTAGAATAATAGTAGGAGTACTATTTTTATAATCCTCTCTAATAGTCTTTAATACTTCAATTCCACTCATAATTGGTGTATTTATATCTAGTAAGGCAAAATCAAACTTTTCATCAATTAAATACTCTAGTGCTTCTTGCCCATTTGTACATAATGTAACTTCATATCCCTTATCTTCTAGATGGTCACTTAACAAATCATTTAAAGCTAAATCATCTTCTAATAACAATACTCTCATATAAATCCTCTTTATAAATATGAGATATTATAATATAAGTTTGTTTATTTCTTGTAAATTAGATTAGTTTTAAAACTTTCATTATTTTTGTTTGAATTAAAACATATAAAACAGAACAAACTAAGGCTAATAAAGTTCCAATAAAAATTCCATATAATTCATATGTATGGAAAACTACAAGTGAGTAAATAACAACTGAACTTAAACCAAAAGGTGTGTTTTTGATAATAGTTCTTGCTTGTAAATTACTATGTCTAAAATGAATTATTAATAATAATGGTAAAAGTATTGTAGGAAATGCAGAAAAAATTCCTGCTAAATTTGGATCAACATATTTAGGAAGGCTTGAAACAATTAAAAAAATACCAATTGTAAGCATAGATCTAAATAATAAATCACTTAAAGATATTTTACCTTTTTTCTCAATTGCATGGTTCTCTTTTTTTGCAAAATATACAGATGATATAAGCATTAATACTATAACTATTAAAGGTGTTAAAACTATATGTGGAGGAATAAAAGATATAATATATGCTATAAAAAGATAAGAAACGAAAGAGATTAAAATACTTATAGTAATCTCTAATTTACCTTTATAAAATGTACTAAAATAATAACCTATACAAAAAGCCAGTGCTGCAAATAGTCCATGAATATTGTATAAAGCTACATTAGTTACATAATCTACACCATTCTCAATTGCAAAAAATAAAAGAGTAATAGAACTACCCACAGGAAGTCCAGATAAAATACCTGATATCTTAGGGCTTAATTTCTCGGCAATAAGACTTAAAGATAAAACTAACACTACAACAGATATAGATTTAATTATTAAAAGTTCCAAGCTAATTTCCTTAGTTTAATGAAGTAAAGACTATGTAAGGCGGTATATTAAAGAGTATTAGGTCACTACAAAAGAAAGAAGAATTCATATAAAGTATTATATAATAACCTATTTGGCGTTGTAGTAAAAGTATGAAAACTACAACTAAATTTACATAGTCCACTTCATTACAATAGCAAAAAAGATAGATAGAAGTGGATTAAAATATTAAGTTTATTAACAGAAAACTAAGGGTTAAGTCTTAATTCCAAAACTATTTCTTCAGGAGTCTTCTATCAACTATCCTTTTTGAACTTTGTAATTATATATAAATTACAATAAATTTCAGATTAATTACATAAAAATTTCATAAATTTATCTAAAATTATCAAAAACTAATGGTGCTTTTAGTTCTAAACCTTTTAAATGCTTCATTACAGCTTGTAAATCATCAATATTTTTTCCAGAAACTCTAATCTCATCACCTTGATTAACAGCAGTTACTTTTAGTTTTAACTTTTTAATTTCAGTTTGAATAGTTTTTGCTTCATCTTTTTCAATACTATCAATAATCTTATAAGTAAACTTTCTATTAGCTCCACTTGAATCTTCTGATTTTAACTCTTCTAATGAATTAATAGAAATACCTCTTTTATTCATCTTTGAAATAAGGATATCTTTCATAGCATCAATTTTATTATCACTTGCACTAACTAATGTTAAAGTTTTTGCACCTTGGTTAAGATCAATCTCTTTTGTAATACCTTTAAAATCGTATCTATTATCAATCTCTTTTTGAGCTTGTATTACTGCATTTTTCATCTCTTGCATATCAAGTTTTGCAGAAATATCAAATTGATGTTCTTTAGCTTTTGCCATAAATGTTCCTTTGATTTTAAAATAAAGACAGATTATATCAAAGAAAGTATTTGTTTATAATTTAAGTAGTTTTAAATATATAGCTAAAACTTAGCTATATATTTAATAAATGAAGTTTATGATTCGTTATTTTCAACTCTTGGTTGAGGAAGAATAAGATTTAAGATAATTCCAACAATAGCACCAAGACCAATACCAGAGAAAGGAACACCACCAAAGTTAAATGTCATTCCACCAATAGAAAATACTAAAATCATTGAAACAATTACCATATTTCTAGGACAAGTAAAATCTGTTTTTGCTTTAACTAATGTTGAAATACCTAAAGTTGCAATGATTCCAAATAATAAAAGCATAATTCCTCCCATTACAACAGTAGGAATTGTTGCAAGTAAACCACCTAATTTTCCAACAAATGCAAGTGCTATTGCACAAAGCGCAGCCCAAGTCATAATAGCAGGATTGTAAGCTTTAGTTACAGTTACAGCACCTGTAACTTCAGAATAAGTAGTATTTGGTGGTCCACCAAATAATGATGCAACAGATGTAGCTAATCCATCACCTAAAAGTGTATTCTTTAAACCTGGCTTTTTTAAATAATCTTGTTTAGTTACATTAGAGATTGCTAACATATCACCAATATGCTCAATCGCAGGAGCAATTGCAATAGGAAGAATAAAGATAATTGCTTGCCAGTTAAACTCTGGAGCTGTAAAATTTGGAATTGCAAACCATGCAGCATTTTCAAAAGCACTAAAATCAACTATTCCATAAATTAGTGATAAAACATAACCTACTACAATACCACATAAAATTGGAACAAGTTTAAACATACCTTTAGCAAGTAAAGATACAAAAACAGTAACTAATAATGATACCATTGAAATAATAATCGCAGTATTAAAATCAACTAATACCATCTCTCCATCACCTGTTTTTCCCATAGCTAAATTTACAGCAACAGGAGATAAGATAAGTCCAATAGACATAATAACAGGACCTACAACAACAGCAGGAAGTAGTTTATGTAAAAAGTTATCACCTTTAAGTCTAATTAAAAAACTAAGAAAAACATAAAGCAAACCAGCGGCTACAAGTCCTGACATAGTTGCTGCTATACCCCATGTTTTAACTCCATGTGAAATAGGAGCAATAAAAGCAAAAGAAGAAGCTAAAAAAATAGGTGGAATAGCTCCTTTATTTACAAATTGGAATACTAATGTTCCAATACCCGCAGTAAAAAGTGCAACACTTGGGTCAAGTCCTGTTAAAATAGGAACAAGCACAAGTGCACCAAAGGCTACAAATAAAAATTGTAAACCTAAAATTGAATCCTTGACTCTAAAATTATAATCAGTGGCGTTCATAAGACCTCTTTATAAAAAAATTAACCTGAAATCATAACAAATTAATAGTTAATAAAAATTAAATTTATATGCAATTTATAAGCAACTTTTCAGTATTATGTAAATTTTAAAACTAAAAAATGGGGATTTTATATGTATAAAGAAAGCTCTAATGTTGTTGTTAAACACTTAGTAAATAGATTAAGAGACACAAGAACTGCATCAAATGAATTTAGATTAACAATTGAAGAAATTTCAAGAATTATTGCAGCTGAAGCTTTAAGTGATTTTGAAACTGTTACACAAAATATTAATACTTGGCAAGGTTCACTTGATGTTGAGATGATTGAAGTACAAAAACTTGTACTAGTGCCTATCTTAAGAGCAGGTGAACCAATGCTTACAGGTATTTTAAGAACATTACCATATGCAAGAAGTGGTTTCTTAGCAATGAAAAGAGATGAAGAGACAGCTTTAAGTAAACTATTTTATGAAAATATTCCAGATATTGAAGATAAAACTGTATTACTTTTAGATCCAATGATTGCAACAGGTGGTTCATTAATAGATGGAATTGATTACTTAAAGTCAAAAGGGGCTAAAAGAATAATTTCATTAAATATATTAGGTTGTCCTGAAGGTATTAAAAATGTTCAAGACGCTCATCCTGATGTGGATATTTTTATTGCTCAAATTGATGAAAGATTAGATGAGAATAAATATATAAGACCAGGATTAGGTGATGCTGGAGATAGAGCCTTTAATACTAATGGCTAATCATAATTCATAGGGTTTTGGTATTTATACCTAAATCCTAAACTCTCAATTTTACTTCCATCTATTATTCTATTTAAAATCTTTTTATCTTCATATTTTAATATAGGTTTTTCAAATTTATATTTTTTTGCATTTGATTCATACAAATCATCTCTTAAAGGATGCTGTTTTGAGCAAAGATTAAAAATACCATTTATGTCATTTTTAATTGCAAAAATTGTTGCTAAAATCACATCGTCCCTATGAATATGATTTATTTTTTTATTAGAACTCTTTAAAACCTTTCCACTAAAATACTTTCCTGCAACTCTATCATATCCCATAAGACCAGAACATCTAAAAATAACATGACTTTTTTTAGCTACTTCTTCTGCTTCATAAACTATAAGTTTAGAGTCCTCTTTTTTTATATTATAATCTTCGGTAAAACTATTCTCAAAAGTTGGATAAATCGAAGTTGAACTAATAAAAAATATCTTTTTTACATTTGAGATTTTAGGGTGATTATAAATTTTTTCTAAAAAAGAAAGGTAGTCTTGAAATTTTGAAGGAGGATAATTGATAAAAACGTAGTCGCTACTAAGTAAAGAATCTAAAGAATGTGTTTCTTTTTCATTTAAAACATAAGGAGTAAATCCCTCATGTTTTAAACTCTCAAATTTTTTATCATCTTTTACAGATACTCTAACTTCATAATCACTTTTTAAACTTGAAGCTAAAGCATAACCTAACCAACCTGTTCCTAGAATTGAGAATGATTTTTTCATGAATCTTTTTTCTTTAATTCATTTATTTCTTGTCTTAAACTTTTTACTTCTTCAAGTAAAATATCAAGTTTTAAACTATCTTCATGTATTTCTTCTTTCATTTCTGCTTCTTGAAGTTTTTGCATTTCTCCAATAATAACAGCAACAAAAAGGTTGAAAAATACAAATGCAGCAATAATTACAAATGATACAAAATATATCCAAGCCCAAGGATATACTTCCATTGCTTCATACATAACATCTGTCCAGTCTTCAAATGTTAAAACTCTAAATAGTGTAAGCATTGAAATTAAGAAGTCTTTCCATAAACCAGATGGTAAATCAACAAAGAAGAAACTTCCAATAATTGCATATATATAGAAGATAATAAACATTAGAATAACAATATCAATGATTGATGGTATTGCTTTTATAAGCATATCAATTATTGCTTTTAATTCAGGTCTTGCAGTAAATAGTCTTAATATTCTAAATACCCTCATAAGTCTTGCAATTGCAGCAAAACTTGATGACTCTAAAGGTAAAAGAGTAATAACAACAATTACAAAGTCAAAAACATTCCAACCTGATTTAAAGAAGTTTACAAACTTCTTTTCAGCAACCATCTTAATAGCTAACTCAAAAACAAAATATACTGTAACAAAATAATCAGCAACTCTTAAAAAAAGATCATAATGACCTTCGACTTCATCTAATGTTTTGAAACCTAAAATTGAAGCATATGCAATAATAATAAATGTAGTAAGATTTGAAAACCATCTAGCATCTCTTATTTCTTGTATTTTTTCAATAGCTGTCATTTAGTTAATCCTTTAAGATTGCATAAGTTGTAAGCAACCATGCTATTATCAATAAAGTTCCACCTATAGGTGTAATTGCACCTAAAATAGGCATATTTAATAATACCAATGCATATAAAGAAAATGAGAAAATTAATAGTCCAGCTAATACTAACCAAGCAGAAACTATTAGTTTTTTTGAATTCTCTTTAAAACTAATAAGTAAAGCAATAATAAAAAGCCCTATAGTATTATAGAAATGATATTCAACACCAGTGTTGTAAGTAGTTAGCATCTTTTCAGATACTATTGATTTTAAACCATGAGCACCAAAGGCACCTATAGCTATAGCTAAAGCAAACAAAAAACTCGCAATAGCAAGAAATTTCTTTGAATTTTGATTAAGCGACATTATACTTCCCAATAATAAATTTTGCGAAGTATATCAAAAAAACGTTAATAGATTGTTATTCTTCAGGTTCTTTCTCTTTTTCCTCTTTTTTCTTAGAGAATCCAGCACCTTTTTTTTCTTTCTTTTTTAGTTCTAAATCATTGATTAATGTTTTATAGTCAATACCTTCTTGATTCATTTTAGCAAAACAAGCAGCAACAGCAGCAATTGCATTAGGTACTTCTTTTTTCTTTTTGTAAGCTTGAATATTTTTTTCGCTTACTTTTATTAAAGCTGTAAATTTTGGGATTGTAAGTTCAGCATCTAAAAGTAGTTTTTTAAATTCGATAAATGTCATTTTTTATGTCCATTAAATTTTTTTTTAGATTATACAGAGAAGTATGTAAAAATTAGCTAAATCTTTTATATTTTATTTATAAAAGTAATATTTTATATAGATTTTAGCCTAAAGTAAAATTACTTTAGACTATGTTTTGTTACTTTACATCAACTTCCCAGAAGAAGTCAATCCACTCATTAGCTTCTCTTACTGTATAGTCTGGTTGTAATACAGCACTCTTTTTATAAAAAAGTGTTGCTAATTTAAATTCTACATTTGGGAACTTTTCATTTAATAACTTTAAAATCTCTTGCATTGTTTCACCTGAGTCAACAATATCATCAACTACTAAAACTCTTTTTGCATGAGAAACATCAGGAATATTAAAAATATTGAATGTATCAAGTTTTAAATCACCCTCGTAATGAATAGAGTTTAATGAATATAAATTTCTCATATCTAATGCTTGTGCCATTAAATGAGAAAGAGTTAATCCACCTCTTGCAACTGCAAGTAAAATCTCAGGTTCATAATCTCTACACTTATCAACTAACTTTTGAGTATCCTCTTTAAATAACTCGTAACTATAATAAAGTTTTTCCAAAAAATATCCTTATAAAATGAATGCTAATGCACTTATGAATGTAATAACTAATATACCTAAATTTAAATCTTCAAACTGTTTTTTACCAATTTTTATAATAGTGTATACTAAAAAACCTGCTGCAATACCATTTGTGATTGAGAATGTTAATGGCATTAAAATTACAATTAAAAATGCCCCCGCACTTGTAGCTAAATCAGAATCTTCAAAATTGATTTTCCCAAGTTCAGTAAACATTAATACCCCAACAACAACTAAAACTGGATAAATTGCATTAGATGGAATTGATTTAAATATTGGTAACATAAATAGTGTAGCGACAAAGAACATTGCTGTAAAAACTGCAGTTAATCCTGTTCTTCCACCCTCTTCAACACCTGAAGCACTTTCAATAAATGCTGTAGTAGTTGAAACACCAATCATAGATCCAGCAGTAGTAGCAATAGCATCTGCCTCTAATGTTTTTTGTAAAGATTTATCATCTTTACTATTTTCTTGGAAAAGTTTAGCTCTTGTTCCAACTCCAGTTAAAGTACCTAATGTATCAAACATATCAGTAATTAAAAAAGTAATGATTACAGGTAATAAAGACAAGCTTACTGCACTCATAATATCTAATTTAAAGAAAATTGGTTCAATTGAAGCAGGTGCAGAAACAATAGCTTTTGGAAGTTCACCTAAACCAAAAGTCCAAGCAACAATAGATGTAATAGATATTGATAAGATAAATGCACCTTTTATTCTATATGCATAAAATAAAAAAGATAAGATTAACCCTAATACTCCTAAAAGTACATTAGGATTTGAGAAATCCCCAAGAGATACAAGTGTTGCTTCATTTGCGCTAATCATTCCCATTTGTTTTAAACCAATAAATGCAATAAAAGATCCAATACCAGCACTGATTGCTCTTCTTAAACTCATTGGAATTGAAGTCATTATCCAAACCCTAAAATTAGTTAGAGATAAAATTACAAAAAGAAGACCTGATAAAAATACAATACCTAGTGCAGTTTCCCATGGCAATTTCATACCAAGTACTAAACCATAAGAGAAGTAAGCATTAAGTCCCATTCCAACACTCATTGCAATTGGAGTATTAGACCATAATCCTGAAAAAAGTGTAGCAAGAATTGTAATTAGTGCAGTTGCTGTAACAACTGCATCCATTGGTAATCCAGCATCAGCTAAGATAAAACCATTTACAGGAACTATATACATCATTGTCAAGAATGTTGTAAAACCAGCAGAAAGTTCAGTACCAACTGTTGTATTATGCTCTTTTAGTTTAAAAAAGTTCATAAGCTTGTCCTTATTTTAAAATTAAGGCGAAATTATACTAAAATTTAAGTAAAACTTAATATAAAAATATAGTTTTTATATATAAAAGTTGTAAAATATTAGTAAAAAAGTATCTAAACTTGATAACAATCAATAATAAAAGAGCAACTAATAATTAAAAAAACTATATTATTTTAGAAAATCAGCTAATTTTTAATGATTCAAAAATAGATAAAAAAACAGTTTTTTTACTTATCTTTAATTCTTCTGCAAGTTCACTTAAAATTTTAACACCTTTTTCTATTTCACTGTTTGTTGAGTTAGTAAAATTTAATCTTACTTCATTTGATTTCTTATTTAAGTAAAAAACCTCCGCTGGAACAATAGCTAATTTCTTTTCTAAAGCTTCTTTTGCAAGTTCCATACTATCGCATTCTAATTTACCATAAATAAACATTCCACCTCTAGGTCTTTCAAATTCAAATGAAGGTAAATATTTTTCTAAACAATCTGCCATATAATTCATTTTTTCTTCATAATTTGCATTTATAAACTCTATATGCTTAAAAATATCATTTTTATTTAAATACTCATCTAAAATCATTTGATTTAAAGTTGCTGTATGTAAATCTAAAGACTCTTTTATAAATAATAACTTCTCAATTAAGTTTTTACTAGCTCTAATCCAACCTACTCTAAGCCCTGGTGCAATAATTTTTGAAAACGAACCTAAATGAAAAGAGTTTTTTACATTTTTTGAAATAGGCGTTTTAAAATCATTATCAAAATCTAAAAATGTGTAAGCTCCATCTTCAATTAAAAAACAATCCGTCTTATTTATAATAGAACTCATAGCTTGTCTTTGAGTAGTATTATACGAAGATGTTGAAGGATTTTGGAAATCACTAATTAAATATAAAAAACTTTTATTATCTATTTTATCTTTTAAATTTGATAATTTAGAAAAAGAATCAATCTTTTTATTTAAAACTCTAAATGAAGCTAAGGCTCCAATATAAGATGGTTCTTCAACAACAACTTTTTTATCAAAAGCTTTTAATATAATATCAAAAGCTTGTTGACTTCCACTAGTAATTAATATTTCATCTTCTGAAGTTGGAAAGTCTAATTTTTCATTATAAAAATTTGCAATTTTTTTTCTTAAAGACTTTAATCCATAAGAAGATGAATATTGTAATGACTTATTATTACTTATTGCTTCTAAAGTCGCTTCTTTCAAATCATTTTTAGGGAAAAGTGTCTCATCAGGTAATCCACCTGCAAAAGATATAAAATCATCATCAATTACATCTAAAATCTCTCTTATATATGATCTTTTAAATTTTTTACTCATTATAATCCCTTTTTTTGTTTGAATTATAAAAAAAATAAAGAATTAAATCTTTATTCTATTTTGCAAAAAAATTGTTTTAGATTGCTCTTTTTTTTGTTATAATAACACATGAAAAAAGAAACAATTCAAGAACGAGCTGATATAGTAAATAAAAGTTTATCATTTATGTATAGAAATATTGAACATGAAATAACATTAGATGATTTAGCAAAACTAAATCATGTCTCAAAATTTCACTTTCATAGAATATTTAAAGAAGAAACAAGTGAAAATTTTTCTGAAATGTTAACTTCAATTAGATTACAAAAAGCTGCAAATCTTTTAATTTCCAATAAACATAGTACAATATCAGAAATACTAAATTCATGTGGATATAAATCTTCATCTTCTTTTATTAAAGCATTCAAAAAAAGATTTATTTATACTCCAAAAGAGTGGAGAAATGGAGCATTTAAAAGATATAGTGATGAATTAAATATTGACAACATCTCTAATAAAATAAAAAATTTAGAGTATGAAATAAAAGTAAATGAAGAAATCTATTGTGCATATATTAGACATAAAGGTTATGATAAGAGTATAAAAAATACTTGGCAAAGATTAAGAGCATTAGCCTATCAAAACAATATAAACAATTATCAAGAAATTGGACTTCATCATGACAATCCATCAATTACACCACTTAACAAATGTAAATATATTGCAGCAATAACAATAGATAAAGAAAATAAAATAAATTCAAATATTTCAACATTTGTAATACCAAAGTCATTATGTGCTGTATTCAAATTAGATGGTAAATATGGAGATATATTAGACTTAATAAGATATATTCATCAAGAATGGATATTAAATGAAGGTAAAGGTTATGAAATCACTACATTACCAATTTATATCAAATATATAAAAAACCATCTAGTAGATAATACAGACTTTGAAATAGAAGTTAATATTCCAATTAAGGTAATTTAATGATTAATATAAAAAAATATAGTTTATTACTTATGATATCTATCATAGCATCAGGTTGTAGTAAAATTAAAGAACCAGACTACTATTCGCAAAAAGGTTATTGTATTGTAAATACAACAGAACAAAGAGCAATAGGTTTAAATAGATTTAATACAAAAGAAGAATTTGCTGATAAATGTAATTCAAAAATGATTTTTCTTTTCCCAAAAGATGAATGTAGATTATTTACAATGAAACAAATGAAATTTGATATTTATATAAAAGATAAAAATAAATCACAAAAATTTAGAATAGGTGAAGAGAAAATCATGTGTGGGGAAGAAGTAATAGAATACCTAAAAGAATAATAAGGGAAAAAAATAGCTAAAAAAAAAGCTTAGTTAAAAACATGTGAAAAATGTTTTGAACTAAGCTTTAGATAAAAACTCAAGAGCTGGCAGCGGCCTACGTTTCCACAAGTGAAACCTGCAGTATTATCAGCGATGAAGTGCTTGACTTCCAGGTTCGGAATGGGGCTGGGTATTTCCACTTCTCTATAACCACCAGCAATATGAGTAAAGAAGATACTGTAAAAAGTATACTCTTTACTCACATTAGGTAATGAGTGTAAAGATAATGTTAAAGTCTTATTGATTCTTAAAAAAATTAATATTTTTTCAAAGAAACTTTGTTAACACATTTATTAAATTTTAATAAACTTAATAAGATAGTAAACCAAGAAATTGATTAAAAAAAAGCCAAACGATCTATTAGTACTAGTCAGCTAAACGTCTTACAACGCTTACACACCTAGCCTATCAACCAGTTAGTCTTACTGGGATCTTCAGGGAAAGTTCATCTTGAAGTTGGCTTCGAGCTTAGATGCTTTCAGCTCTTATCACATCCGTACATAGCTACCCAACGATGCCCTTGGCAGAACAATTGGTACACTAGTGGTACGTTCATCCCGGTCCTCTCGTACTAGGGACAAATCTCCTCAACTTTCCTACGCCCACGGAAGATAGGGACCGAACTGTCTCACGACGTTCTGAACCCAGCTCGCGTACCGCTTTAAATGGCGAACAGCCATACCCTTGGGACCTGCTCCAGCCCCAGGATGCGATGAGCCGACATCGAGGTGCCAAACCTCCCCGTCGATGTGAGCTCTTGGGGGAGATCAGCCTGTTATCCCCGGCGTACCTTTTATCCTTTGAGCGATGGCCCTTCCACACAGAACCACCGGATCACTATGACCGACTTTCGTCTCTGTTCGACTTGTATGTCTCACAGTCAAGCTAGTTTATGCCATTATACTCAACTGGCGATTTCCATCCGCCATGAACTAACCTTTGTAAGCCTCCGTTACTTTTTAGGAGGCGACCGCCCCAGTCAAACTACCCACCAGACATTGTCCTGAATGAGGATAACTCATCCCAGTTAGTAACTCAAATATTCAAGGGTGGTATCTCAAGGATGGCTCACTATGTACTGG
Source organism: Arcobacter pernae (assembly GCF_049472135.1). Lineage (NCBI taxonomy): Bacteria > Pseudomonadati > Campylobacterota > Epsilonproteobacteria > Campylobacterales > Arcobacteraceae > Arcobacter > Arcobacter pernae. The sequence goes on along the minus strand of NZ_JBMOVV010000001.1, from coordinate 2,354 downwards.
CGTCCATAGATCAAAGCCTCCCACCTATCCTGCACAAGAATATCCAAGCTACAGTGTCAAGCTGTAGTAAAGGTGCACGGGGTCTTTCCGTCTTTCCGCGGGTAGGAGGAATTTTCACCTCCACTACAATTTCACTGGATCCCTGGTTGAGACAGCTCCCATCTCGTTACGCCATTCATGCAGGTCGGTATTTAACCGACAAGGAATTTCGCTACCTTAGGACCGTTATAGTTACGGCCGCCGTTTACTCGGGCTTCGATCAAATGCTTCGCATACGCTAACATCATCAATTAACCTTCGAGCACCGGGCAGGCGTCACACCTTATACATCCACTTACGTGTTAGCAAAGTGCTGTGTTTTTGGTAAACAGTCGGGAGGGACTCTTTGTTGCAACCTCTTTAGCTTTCTGGAGCAAGTCCATATACCAAAGTAGGCACACCTTATACCGAAGATACGGTGCTAGTTTGCAGAGTTCCTTAACCAGGGTTCTTCCACGCGCCTTAGAATACTCATCCCACCCACCTGTGTCGGTTTACGGTACGGGCAACATATAATAAACTTAGTGGCTTTTCTTGGCACGACAGTATCATCGATTCCGAATCGTCCCCGAAGGGCGTCAACGGCCTGTAAGATCTCGGTCGAATGTATCCCGGATTTGCCTAAGATACAACCTACATCCTTCGACCCACTATTCCATCAGTGAGCTCGATTAACTCTATGCGTCCCCACATCGCGCTTATATGTTGGTATTGAAATATTAATCAATTTGCCATCGTCTACCCCTCTCGGACTCGACTTAGGTCCCGACTAACCCTACGATGACGAGCATCGCGTAGGAAACCTTGGGTTTTCGGCGTTGAGGATTCTCACCTCAATTCTCGCTACTCATGCCTGCATGCTCACTTCTATCCGCTCCAGCGCTCCTCGCCGGTACACCTTCAACGCTGAATAGAACGCTCTCCTACCACTCAAGTAAACTTGAGTCTAAAGCTTCGGTGCATATCTTAGCCCCGTTATATTTTCCGCGCAGAATCACTAGACCAGTGAGCTGTTACGCTTTCTTTAAAGGGTGGCTGCTTCTAAGCCAACCTCCTGGTTGTCACAGTAACTCCACATCGTTTTCCACTTAGATATGACTTTGGGACCTTAGCTGTTAGTCTGGGTTGTTCCCCTCTCGACATAGGATTTTATCACCCTACGCCTGACTCCTGTGATTACACATATAGTATTCATAGTTTGATAGGGTTTGGTACCGCGGTAAGCAGCCCTAGCCCATTCAGTGCTCTACCCCTATATGCTACTACACAAGGCTATACCTAAATATATTTCGGAGAGAACCAGCTATCACGAAGTTTGATTGGCCTTTCACCCCTATCCACAAGTCATCCGAGGACTTTTCAACGCCCACCGGTTCGGTCCTCCACTGGCTCTTACACCAGCTTCAACCTGCTCATGGATAGATCACTTCGTTTCGGGTCTGCAGCATCTGACTTAATCGCCCTATTAAGACTCGCTTTCGCTACGGCTTCGTACTTGACTTAACCTTGCCAGATACCACAACTCGCAGGCTCATTATGCAAAAGGCAGTCCGTCACCCTGATAAATCATAGGGCTCCGAATGATTGTAAGCTAATGGTTTCAGGTTCTATTTCACTCCCCTCACTGGGGTACTTTTCACCTTTCCCTCACGGTACTTGTTCACTATCGATCTGTAAGTAGTATTTAGGGTTGGAGGGTGGTCCCCCCGGATTCAGTCAAAATATCACGTGTTCCGACCTACTCAGGATACCATTAGAGCTATTGAAAATTTCGAATACAGGAGTATCACCTTCTATGCTGTAGCTTTCCAACTACTTCTTCTATCTTCTTTAGTCTCATATTATGGTCCTACAACCCCCTATGCAAGCATAGGGTTTGCCCTAATCCGCGTTCGCTCGCCGCTACTAACGGAATCTCATTTGATTTCTCTTCCTGTGGTTACTGAGATGTTTCACTTCACCACGTTCGCCCACTTTCGTGTAACATATGTCTCCATATGCTGGGTTGTCCCATTCGGAAATCTCTGGATCAATGCCTCTTGACGGCTCCCCAAAGCTTATCGCAGTCTAGTACGTCCTTCATCGCCTCTTACAGTCTAGGCATCCACCATTAGCCCTTAATAGCTTAATTTTTTATAATTAACTCTTTCGAGTTAACTACCTTGAATAATTATTCCTTGGCTACTATCTTATTAAATCTATCGCTAAATCTAATAAAAAAGTTGTGTTTAAATTGTTTCTTTTTAGTTTCATATAAATAAATTTATATTCGCTAGAAAAATTTTAAGACTTTAACATTATGTTTTTAAATAACT